>DATBQE010000083.1:0-80131 GCA_036561005.1 Burkholderiaceae bacterium
CCTCGACGGCAAAGTCGATCGAAGAGATCGCAACCATGATTTTGCAGGAAATCAAATCCGACCGACGAGTCTATTGATTGCGCTTTCACTGCCAGCTGCGCTTCATTTCGATGTCAGTTCAACAAAACCACTGCATTTAGATGCGCATGCCTGGTTGGCTGAAATAGTTTGGGACGTTCGCGCTTCCCCCTGTTTTTGCGGCTACGGCTATGGCTAAACCCAGCAAAAATGGGGCCAAATTGGAACCATTTCCAATCCAAGTTCCCTCATGCCCACCGCAGCACACAGGGGCTCAGCCAGCGGACAAAATCGAGATTGTAAAATCAGGTCAAATAAACGGCTTTTTTCGTGCAAAAGATACCCAAACTTGTTTCGATGCAATATATTATGCATGTTCGCGCCAAGGGCAGTCAGCACAACGGAGAGATAAGCCAGTGCCGATCGGTCTGCGGTGAGGAAGAACCAGACACACCAAGACCGTTTTTTCCTTTTTCAACCATGAAACCGATCGAACAATGAAATTCATAACGAAAAAAAGCATTACCCTACTGGCATTGTTGTTCAGCATGATTGGCGCAACCTACGGTGCCGAAGACGACCCGGCACTGTTCCTCGGCAAGGCAAATGCGCGCGTTGCCCATGCCACTGCCTTCAAGAATACATGGGATGGCCCATCCACAGGCCCCAAGCTGGCGCAAAACAAGTTGATCGTCTTTATCGGCGCGGACCTTGCCGGCGACTCCAGCCAACAAAAATTGGCGAATGTCGTGAAAGACGTTGGCGCAAATGTAGGCTGGAGTGTCCAATTCATGGACTGTTACGGCGTGCAATCGCGCCGCGCAGAATCGTTCAGCCGCGCCATTGCGCTCAAGCCTTCTGCCATCATTCTGGCTGGCGCAGATGCAAAGAGTGAAGCCAAATCGATCGCTGCCGCTGCAGAGAAAAAAATACCGGTGATCGGCTGGCACGCTGCATTGGCAAATGGCCCAGCCGACGGATTGTTCACCAACATCGGCACCGACCCGAAAGAAGCCGGCCAGTTGGCAGCGCTGTTGAGCGTGGTCGACTCCAAAGCGAAAGCCGGTGTCGTGATCCTGTCAGACGCAAGCAGCGTGAATCTGGCCACGAAGTCGCTGGGCATGATTGAAACGATCAAGCAATGCCAAACCTGTTCCTTGTTGCAAGTTGAGCAGGTCGCATCGAACGAAAAGCCGGAACAAATTGTGCAACGCCTGGCCACTCTGGACAAGCAGTTCGGGCCTAAATTGACCTACGTACTGGCTACCAACGACCGCATGTTTGACGGATTGTCGGGAACTGCCGCAGCCAACGCGTTTGGCGGTGAAATCAAATTCCAGACGGTTTCAGCCGGCTTCGGCTCTACCAATGCGTACACCCGAATCCATAGCAAGAAGATTCAATTGGGCACCGTGGCCGAACCCCTGACGATGCAGGCATGGCAATTGATTGATGAAGCCAATCGCGCCATGGCCGGCGACAAGCCGAGCGGCTATGCACCGGAACCGTATATTGTGACGATACAGAATATTGCGTATCACGGTGGACAAAACAATACCTTTGACCCGATCAACGGCTATCAGGAGGCTTACAAGAAGATCTGGGGTCGTTGATGTGAAGCGGCTCGCATTGGCGATTGTGTAATACAAGATCTGGCACTGCGCCAGGCAAACAAAGACCGGGCCTAGCCCGGTTTTTTGTTGATCTCACCAAACAGCGATGTGTGATTACTTTTGATCGCGAGTGTCCGTTTTTAGCAAAGGGTTTAAGAGATTTAACCAAATATCACTTTGCATCGCTTCCAAAACGGTCCAAAATTTCCTATAAATATTGATATGCGGTTTCTGTATCAACCTTGGAAGAATGGAAGCGAAGGAGGACATCGTGGAAATCATCCTGATCGAACTCTTGCTGTGGGCTGGATTGATTTTCTTCTTTTGGGCGCTGCGTGACGGCCTGAATCAGGTTGAAACGGATCTGGAGGCACAGAATCAGGAGCCGCCCCCTTTGCTTCCGGTCGACATCGCGGCCCGCTATGATCGAGCGGATCGATTAAGCGAACCGATCGGCAGATACCGCGATGCACAAATTTATCGTATCGCAGTCATCGAAGGCAAGGCCTACCAATTCCAGCATATCCTGCCGTGGGAATCGTTCACCTCGCTGCTTGCGGGCGAACGGTGCATTGCGCCAGGATTGGTGTACGCCATGTGTTCCGATGGCGAATCGAGGTGATGGAATGTCCGCGCTATGAAGTTTGTTGGCGCATCTGTTCAAACAGACACACTGCCGCACTTGCCGCGACATTGAGCGATTCGACCTGCCCCCTGTGCGGAATGGCGACCTGATGGGTTGCCAGAGCAAGCAATTCCGGCGCCACGCCCTGCCCTTCATGGCCAAAAAGCCATGCGGAAGGCTGCCGCAAGTCTTGCTGATAAATTGTGTGCGTTGCGTGCGAACTGGTCGCGAGAACGGGAACCGCGCCGCTTTCGATCAATGTCGCCAAATCGACATTCTCATGGATCTCCAGCAGGAATTGCGCCCCCATGCCGGCGCGTAATACCTTGGGCGACCAGGCAAATACGCAACCGGTGCTGCAATAGACGTGAACGACCCCAGCTGCCGCTGCGCTGCGCAGGATCGAACCGAGATTGCCGGGATCCTGCACATTATCGAGCAGGACTGCGTTGGCATTCAATTTCGGAACCGATTGCGCAACCGGTGTTTCGATCAAGAACAAGAGGTTGACGCCGTTTTCCACCTGGCTCAGGGCACCGAACAATGCGTCGGGCAGGGAAATGCATGATGCGCCTGCGTCTTCGCACTGCGCAATGATCGGCAGCACCTCGTGATGCATCAGGGCGTTTTCCCCGACCACACACATGGCAGGCATGCCTGCGTGCTGCAGATACGTTTCGCAAAGATGCACGCCATCGAGTAGAGTGCGCCCTTCCTTGCGGCGCGCCTGGGCGTTGCCGGCCAGATGTTTCAATTCCTTGTAAAGCGCGTTATCGCGCGACGTGATCGATTTCATGGCCGAATTTTAGATGACTGCCAGCAGTGCGCGCACCGGCGCGTAAGACTTTCGATGGACCGGCGACACGCCGTGTTCACGCAACAGTTCCAGATGCAGCGCCGTCGGATAACCTTTGTGCTGGTCGAATGCATATTGCGGATAGATCCGGTGTAATTCCATCAATGCTGCATCGCGTGCCGTCTTGGCCAGAATCGATGCGGCAGAGATTGCGGCGACCTTGTCGTCACCTTTGACAATGGCTTCCGACCGTACCGCCATCACCGGACAACGATTCCCGTCGATCAATGCGAGCGTCGGTCGAACCTGCAAGCCTTCGACAGCGCGGCGCATGGCGAGCATGGTGGCTTGCAGGATATTGATGCCATCAATTTCCAGCTCCGAACTTTGCGCAATGGACCAGCCGAGCGCATGCTTCCTGATTTCAATCGCCAACGCATCGCGCTGCGCTTCGTTGAGCTTCTTCGAATCGCGCAAACCGGCTATTGGGCGCGCCGGGTCCAATATGACGGCTGCGGCAAACACTGGGCCGGCCAATGGCCCACGGCCGGCTTCGTCGACACCGCAGACCACTTCATCGGCGTAATCGAATAGACAAAGATTCATTTGATCAGTCATGCGGCTCCCCGTTCAATCATTGCCAATACAGCCTGGGCACTTTCTTGTGCAGTATTGCGCAACAGGCTATGGTGCATGTCCGTGAAACGTTGCACCAACTGCTCCTTGCGCTTGCCGTCCTGCATTTGGTCCCACAATGCGTCTGCCAGCGCGCGCGGCGTGGCGGCACCCTGCAGCAGCTCCGGCACGACAAACTCCCGCGCCAGTATGTTCGGCAGGCCGATCCAGGGCTGATAACCCATGTGACGCATGATATGCCACGAAGCGGCGAGCATCTTGTACGCAATCACCATCGGCTTTTTGTACAGAGCGACTTCCAGCGAGGCCGTACCGGAGGCGACAATCACACCGTCCGCCGCTGCCATCGCAGTGTGCGATTGCCCATCCACGATATGGATAGGCAAGCCGCTTTGCCCTGCCGCAGCAATCGCTGCAACGAAATAGTCGCGTTGCGCCTGTCCGGCCATCGGCGCGACGAAATGCAAACCAGGGTCGCGTTGCGCCAGAATTGCCGCAGCGCCTATGAATGCGGCGCTGTTGTACTTCAACTCGCTCATGCGGCTGCCCGGTAATATGGCAACCACCGGCCCCTGCGCAGGCAAGCCCAATTGAGTGCGCGCAGCGCCGACATCGGCTTGCATGGGGATTATCTCGGCCAAAGGATGGCCCACATAGGTGGCCGGCACGCCGGCAGCCCGATAAATCTCTTCTTCAAACGGGAAAATCACCAGCATGTGCGAAACGGCGCGGATGATCTTCTTGATGCGCCAGCCACGCCATGCCCAGATCTGCGGGCCGATGAAGTGTATGGTTGGAATGCCGCCGGCGCGCAATTGCTCTTCCAGTCCAAGGTTAAAACCCGGATAGTCGATGCCGACAAATACAGCCGGGGGCTGGGTCAGCAGTTGGTCGCGCAAGCCGTTTTGTATGCGCTTCAATTCGCGATAACGCGGAATGATCTCAAACAAGCCGCGCACTGTCATTCGGTCGATCGGTACCTGGCTGGCAAAACCGTGTTCGGCCATCCGTGGGCCCCCTACGCCATACAACATGGCGTCGGGCAGCGCCGGCCGCAATGCTGAAAGCATGCGCCCCGCCAGCAGATCGCCCGACGTCTCGCCGGCGACCATGGCGATGCGCAAGTCAGCGGACAATGCCACGGGTCGAGTTGGCGAGAAAGGTCTGCAGCGAGTGCAGATGTTCAGCGGCCTCGGGAGTTTTTTGCGCTTCGTCGCCCAACGCGGCTATGGCCTGGTCCATCGGCAAATCGGCGCGATAGATCAGCTTGTAGGCGCGGCGCAGGCTGGCGATTTGTTCAGGGGAGAATCCGCGCCGCTTGAGACCTTCGACATTGATGCCGTAGGGTTGGGCCGGATTGCCTTGCACTAAAATGAAAGGCGGCACATCCTGCGTGACGCTTGTGGTCATGCCGATGAAAGCGTGCGCACCGATACGGCGGAACTGCGGGATGGCGGCGAATCCGCCCATCACGACCCAGTCGCCGACATGGACATGGCCCGCCAGTGTCGCGTTATTCGAGAATATGGTGTTGTTGCCGACCTGGCAGTCATGCGCAATATGCACGTAGGCCAAAATCCAGTTGTCGTTGCCGAGACGCGTCACGCCGGCATCCTGTGCCGTGCCCGCATTGAGCGAACAGAATTCGCGAATCAGATTGCGGTCGCCGATTTCCAGGCGTGTCAGTTCGCCGGCGTATTTTTTGTCTTGCGGCGCGGAACCGATCGACGAAAACTGGTAAATGGTGTTGTCGCGGCCGATGGTGGTATGCCCTTCGATCACGACATGCGGGCCGATCTTTGAACCGGCACCGATGACGACGTTCGGTCCGATGATTGAATAGGCGCCGACTTCGACGCTATCGTCCAGTTGCGCTGCCTTGTCGACCAGTGCGGTGGCGTGAATGGTAGTCATGGCGGCGGCAATCAGGCGGGTTGGCTGGCGTCCGTGGCACTGCGCATGGTACACATCAATTCCGCTTCGACGGCAGTCTGCCCGTCAACCGATGCGACCGCCTTGTATTTCCAGATGCCGCGCGCGCAACGCAGGATTTCCACGTCCATCTTGAGCTGGTCGCCCGGCACGACCGGGCGCTTGAAGCGCGCGCCGTCGATGCCGATGAAATAGACCACGCTGTTTTCGTCGGGCTTTTGCCCCATTGTCATGAACGATAAGAGCGCCGCAGTCTGGGCCAACGCCTCGATCATCATCACGCCCGGCATCACCGGCTTGTGGGGAAAGTGGCCGTTAAAGAATTCTTCGTTGATCGTGACGTTTTTGATCGCAGTAATGCGCTTGCCGTTTTCCCAATCCAGCACGCGATCGACCAGCAGCAAGGGATAACGATGCGGCAGGTATTCTTTGATTTGGTTAATGTCGAGTGTGTTCATGGTTTGAGATTTTCGGTAAGCAGATTAATGGTTTTTTCCAATGCACGAATTTTCTCACGCATCGCGTTGAGATTGCGAACGATGGCAGCGGATTTTTCCCAATCTGCATTTTTTGCCAGTGGGTAAATTCCGGTGTATTGGCCCGGTTCGCGTATCGATCGCGAAACGAAGCTGCCGGAAGAAATGTGAACATGATCGGCGATGGTCAAGTGACCGAGCACCATGGCGGCGCCGCCGAACGTGCAGTACTTGCCTATCTTCGCGCTGCCGGCAACGCCAACGCAGCCTGCCATGGCAGTATGCGCGCCGATATGCACGTTGTGGGCAATCTGGATCTGGTTGTCGAGCTTCACGCCATCTTCGATCACGGTATCACTCAAGGCACCTCGGTCCACCGTCGTATTGGCGCCGATTTCAACGTCATCGCCGATTTGCACGCCGCCGGTCTGCGGAATCTTGATGTAGGCGCCGTCTTCGTTGGCAAACCCGAAGCCGTCGGCACCGATTACGGCGCCTGAATGCACGATACCGCGCATGCCGATGCGACAGTCGGCATGGAAGGTCACGCGCGCATGCAAGTGCGAATGCGCGCCAACGACTGCGTTGCGTCCTATGAAGCAACCGGCATCGACGATGGCATGGTCTTCCACGCGCGCACCCGCCTCAATAACGACATGCGGCCCAACGCTGGCAGTGGCTGCGATAAATGCCGCAGGATCAACCACAGCGCTGGCGTGAATACCGGGTGGCGGCGCAAGGTCCCGCTGGGCAGCGAAAATCTGCGCCGTACGGGCGAAATACGCATAGGGATTGGCGGTGACGATGCGTGCGCCTGCGAAGTCGGCGCCGATCAGCGCGTCGTCGGCGGGAGCCAGAATTAGTGCGGCGGCGCGTGTATGCGCAGCCTGCGACCTGAGTTTGGAATTGGAAAGGAAACTGATTTGCGTCGCATCTGCGACGTCCAAAGGGGCGATACCGGATACCTCGGTATCCGCATCCCCTGACAAGTGGCCGCCCAACAACTCGACCAACGCTTTCAGCCGAATGCCCATTGCGACGACCTTTGCTAACTAGCTGTCAGCTTCGCACGACACCGTTAGTTCGCGCCGTCTCGATTGTGCGGTTTTCACAAATAGGACGCGAACACAACCGGCGACCATTATTTGACGCCATGCGAAGCAACATCGATAAACAATAATACCGCCAGGCAGCGCGCCGGCTGGCGGCGCGGCCCCGCGAGTGCCACCTGTTACTTGTTCAGCGCTTTCATGACCTTGTCGGTGATATCGATGCGCGGATTGAAGTAGGCAACGCCGCCGGCTTGTACGACGAGATCAAGCTTGTTCTCTTCAGCAACTTGCTTGACTACCTTGATCACGCGATTCTGCACGACTTCATATTCTTCATTGCGACGCTGATTGATGTCTTCCTGCAATTCGCGTTGCTTGCGCTGGAATTCCTTGGCCATGTCATTCAAGTCGCGTGAGCCCTTCGCCCGATCCGCATCAGACATCACCGCCGCATCTTTCTCAAGCTTGGCCTGGGCATTCTTGACGCGCGCTTCCATATCCTGCAAATCGGTCAGGCGCTTCTCAAAGTCCTGCTTCAATCTCGCAGTGACCTGTTTGGCGGGCAATGAGTCATTAAGAACTCGCTGGGTATCGAGGTAACCGATATTGAGTTGCTGCGCCTGTGCGCTAGCGATGGCAAAAAATGTCGCGCAAAACAAAACCGCAACCTTCAACAACGACGATGGTTTAGCTAGAAACTTCAAGATCATTCTCCGCATTTCAAATTACAAATTATCAAAATACCATTACCCAAATTCAGGATCAGAACCCGGTACCAATCTGGAACTGGAAACGTTCCTTTTGATCAGTCGGTTGCGCGTTCAACGGTTCGGCATAACTCAGTTTCAATGGTCCAACAGGCGAAATCCAGCTAATGCCCAAGCCCGCCGAATAACGCAACTGCTTAACTTCAATTTTTTCGCGATCGGCAAAGACGTTGCCGCCGTCGAAGAATGTGAACCATTGAAGGCCCGCATCCTTGGAAGCACCCGGGAACGGGAAATGCAACTCGCCATTCAGGATCACGCGCGAAGCTCCACCCAGTGGATCGCCATTCACGTCGACGGGTCCCAGCGTGGAGGTCAGGTAGCCGCGCACGGAACCGATACCGCCGGCATAGAAATTCTTGAACACCGGGAACGGTTTTCCATTCAGGCCGCGTCCATAGTCAAACTCGCCATTCAAGGCCAAAGTAATCCAGCTCGCGATGGGGCGGTAGTATTGGTTCTGGTAAACAGCACGATAATACCGCAGAGTGCCCACCGGCGCTATCTCGAAATTGGCGCGTTGGAATTGACCTCGCGTCGGCGTCAGGACGCTATCGCGGCTATCCCGCGCCCAGGAAACGGTCAGCGGGAAACTGGTCGTATCGGCTTCTCGTCCGTCGCCGAATTGATCGACATACTCCTGATAGAGCAATGGGCTGTCGTTGTAGCCCGGCGTATTTTTGAAGGTCTGCACCTTGGTACGTTCCACACCGACGCCGAAGAATACGCGATCGAACTCGGTGAACGGCACGCCAAAAGTGACCTTGCTGCCCAGGGTGCGAACATTAAAGTCGCCGTTGTTGGTCAACGGTGGTCGTGTGGTACGAAGATAGAGATCGACCGTGCGGCTGATGCCATCCTCGGTAACGTAGGGATCGGTATGCGACAGGACAATCGCGCGGTTCAGGGCGCTGGTGTTGACCTGCACACCGATCGAATCGCCGCTGCCGAACGCATTGTCTTGCTGAATGCCTGCATTGATCGTGAATTTCTCGTATTGCGAATAGCCGGCGCCCAAAGTCAGGTTGCCGGTCGGGCGTTCAGTCACGGCAAGGTTCACGTCGACCTGATCGCTGCTGCCGACCACCTCCGGCGTTTCAACCGTTACTTCCTTGAAATAACCCAAGCGGTCCACACGGTCGCGCGAGCGTTTGATTTTCTCGCTGTCGTACCATGAAGACTCGTACTGGCGGAATTCGCGGCGAATCACTTCATCGCGCGTGCGTGTATTGCCGCTGACGTTGATACGATGCACATACACGCGCTTGCCCGGATCGACCAGGATGGTGAAGGCCACTTCCTTCTTTTCCCGGTTGATCTCGGGATTGGCATTGACGTTGGCAAAGGCATAGCCGAAATTGCCCATGCGCTCGGAGATGCGCTTGGTGCTGTCGGTCAGTTTTTGCCCCGAATAGACTTCGCCCTTCTTCAACAGCATCAGGTTGGCAAGTTCCTGGTCGCGACCGAGCATTTCGCCTTCGAGTTTGATGTCCGAAACCGTGTACTTCTCGCCTTCACTGATGTTGATCGTGATGTAGATGTCTTTCTTGTCGGTCGAAATCGCAACTTGCGTCGATTCGATCTGCATTTCCAGATAACCGCGGTCAAGGTAATACGATTTCAGCGTTTCAATGTCGCCCGAGAGTTTCTGCTTGGAATATTGGTCGGACTTGGAATACCAGGTGAACCAGCCCGGGGTCGAGAGTTTGATGTTCTTGAGCAGATCGGAGTCGGAGAAAACCTTGTTGCCTACAAATTTGATTTGCCGGATGTGGGCTGCATCGCCTTCATCAATGGCAAACGCGATATTGACGCGATTACGCTCGATCGGTGTGACCGTCGTGGTGATTTGCACGCCATACAAGCCATGCGACAGGTATTGACGTTTCAATTCCTGTTCGGCACGCTCGACCAGTGATTTGTCAAAAATCTTTGTTTCGCCAACGCCGATTTCCTTGAGTCCCTTGATCAGCGCGTCCTTCTCGAATTCCTTTTCGCCGCTGAATGTCACGGTCGCGATCGACGGACGTTCCTCGACCGCCACCACCAGCACATTGCCTTCGACTTCGATACGAATGTCCTTGAACAGGCCCGTTGCATAGAGCGCCTTGATTGCGGCAGTGCCCTTCTCGTCGGTGTATGTCTCGCCGACCTTCAGCGGCAGGTAATTGAATACTGTACCGGCTTCCGTCCGTTGGATCCCTTCAACCCGGATGTCCTTGACCTCAAAAGGCTCCGCAGCGTAAGCCTGCCCATAGCACAGGGCAAACGCGGCTGCGGCAATCACACGACGAGGAAAAAAAGGCAGGGAAAAGCGCTCGGAATATAATTTCATCGGATATTATTTTGTTTAGTAATCTTGCCGTAAAGCAGCGACGACAAGTTCAGCAATCTTTCAAGTCAAGTGACGGGCAATGTCGTTGAACACTGCAACGAGCATCAGCAGCATGAGAATGCCGATGCCTGCGCGCTGAGCAATTTCTCCAAAGCGCGCAGAAACCGGCCGCCCAGTCAAAACTTCCAGCGAATAATACAGCAAAAGGCCCCCATCTAAAACCGGAATGGGCAAGAGATTCATCACGCCGAGGCTGACACTGATGAAGGCAATGAAGCTCAAATAGTAGGTCAGGCCGGCGCGTGCCGTCTCGCCGGCATATTCTGCGATGGTGACGGGGCCGGAAATATTCTTCCAGGATGCCTGGCCAATTATCATTTTGCCAATCATCCTGACTTCCATGGCGCTCATTTGCCAGGTCTGCCGGGTCGCCTTGACGAGGGAAGGCAATGGCGCCTGGCCGTACACAATCATATCCGGTCGAAACGGCAAGTTGACTTTGATCTGCCCAACCTGTGTGCCGTTTTCGTTCACAACGTCGGGTATGACACTGAACTGGCGCTGCACGCCGTCGCGCAAGACAGTCAACTGCAGGGTTTTATTCGCGCCGGCCCGAATTGCATTACGCAATTCGACCTGATCTGCAATCGGCTTATCGTCGACAGCAACAACCAAATCGCCCTCCCTCAAGCCGCTGCGCATGGCCGGGCCGTCTTTGACGGCTTCGCCCAACATGGCCTTTGAAGCAGGCGCGCCCAAACCGAGGGTCGCCATGAAGTTATGATCGAGATCCCGAACCGACACTGCATCAGTCGGCACACTGACACTGCCCCGCGTTGCGACCCCTGCCGTACTGCGATCAAAATCGAGCTGGACCGGCGCTTTATCGAGCACCGCTTGCGTCACACCCCATTGCAAATCCGACCAAACGTGAACCGGGCTGCCGTTAATGGCCGTAATTGTCTCCCCACCGCGCAAGCCTGCATCGTAGGCAGCGGTATGCAGGGCAACGTACCCCATCCTCGCCGCAGGTTCAGGCACGCCATGAATATTGAGGCCGCAGTAGACGACAATTGCCAGCAGGAAGTTGGCGAGCGGACCGGCGGCAACAATTGCCATACGGCGCCAAACGCTCTGGCGGGTAAATTCGCGCTTCAATTCGGCCTCGGACAGGCCGGCCATATCCTGATCCCGCGCATCGAGCATTTGCACGTAACCGCCAAGGGGCAACAGGGATATCGCCCATTCAGTCTGGTCGACGCCGAGGCGGCGCGAATACAGGATCCGGCCTATGCCAATGGAAAAACGCAACACCTTGACGCCGCACAGGCGCGCCACCGAGTAGTGTCCCAATTCGTGAAAGACAACCAGGATTCCGAATGCCAGGAAATAGGAAAGCAATGTATGCAGGACCATCATCAGGCTCTTATCATGGCGTGGGTTTGGGTGCGCGCCGTTTGGTCGTGATGCATCACGGTGTCGATATCATGGCTTGCCTCGGGGGCTATCTTGTCCATGACGCGGGAGATCAATTGATCGATCATGCGAAACCCTATTCTTCCATCCAAAAACGCTTGGACAGCAACTTCGTTCGCCGCGTTCAATATTGTCGGTGCCGATCCGCCGGCACGCAACGCATCGTAGGCCAGTCGCAGGCAAGGAAAGCGCTGGAAGTCAGGTTGCTCAAAAATCAATTGACCGATTTTCGCCAGGTCGATGGGGGCCACGCCGGACGCAATCCGATCCGGGAAGGCCAGCGCATGCGCAATCGGCGTGCGCATGTCAGGATTGCCCATCTGCGCCAGCACCGAGCCGTCGACGTAGGACACCATCGAATGCACCACGCTCTGGGGATGGATGAGCACCTCGATGCGCTCATGCGGCGCACCGAACAACCAGTGCGCCTCGATCACTTCAAGCCCCTTGTTCATCATGGTCGCGGAATCCACGGATATCTTGCGCCCCATAACCCATTTTGGATGCGCAACTGCCTCGGCAGGCGTGACCTCGTCAAGCGTGTTGACGTCGCGGCGCAGGAAAGGGCCGCCTGAAGCAGTCAACATGATTTTTGCAACGCCATGGTCGGCAGGTTTCCTGCCGTAGTGTGAAGGCAGACACTGGAAGACGGCATTGTGTTCGCTGTCAATCGGCATCAACACGGCGCCGCTTGCGGCCACCGCATCCATGAACAAGGCGCCGGACATGACAAGGGCTTCCTTGTTTGCCAGCAAGACCTTCTTGCCGGCGCGCGCCGCCGCCAGCGTCGGCGCCAACCCGGCCCCCCCAACGATGGCCGCCATCACTGCATGGCAAGCCTCAGCCGACGCTACAGCGCACAACGCGGCCTCGCCGTACTCGACCTCGGTATGCAGGCCCAGGTCCTTGAGCAAGCGTGCCAACTGCCCTGCTGCCTCGGCCGAACCGACCACTGCCATCTGCGGTTTGAATTGCGCGCATTGGTGCGCCAATTCTTCAACCTTGCTATGGGCGGTCAAGGCATAGACTGCGAAGCGATCAGGGTGGCGCGCGATCACGTCCAGTGTCGAAACACCGATTGAGCCGGTGGAGCCGAGAATGCAGATGTTTTGTATCGTGCTCATGTTCGAATTCGGGTATCCACTCATGGCAACCAGTAGCCGACGAAGACAGCCAGTGGCAATACGGGAATCAGCGCGTCGATGCGATCGAGAACGCCGCCATGGCCGGGCAGCAGATTGCTGCTGTCTTTCCTGTCGACGCGGCGCTTCAATTGTGACTCGAAAAGGTCGCCGACCACGCTCGCCGCCACGACGACGGTCAACACCAGAAATAGCCCCAGCCAACCCCAGGCCGCAAGTATTCTTACTGGAAAGGTATCATGCAAAGATGGGATGAAGGTGGAACCTGCAGCCAGTGCCATGACCGAGAGCCAGCCTCCTATCGCACCTTCCCACGACTTGCCGGGCGAAATGGAAGGCGCCAACTTGCGCTTGCCGAACGCCTTGCCGGAAAAATAGGCGCCGATATCAGCCAGCCAGACCAGTGCCATGACCGAGAAGAAATACAGGGCAGAATGCAGGAACAGGGCCAGCATTGCGGCAAAACAAGCCAAGACTGCAACGCCATACACAAAAGACAATACCCAGTTTCCCATCACGTCGACAGGAGGCAGTCCAAGCGCCAAAGAGGGGGCAAGCCGCAAAGCCCAACTGCCGACACCGACCGCGGCCAGCAGCGCAATGCGGTGCGCATATTGCGGTGCAGCCGTATCCTGAAACGCGAGGATCAGGAAGAGGAATGTCCAGATGGCGGCGCCGGCAAGCGGTGACCGCGCATCGAACAGCCGACCGCTTTCCCATGCTGCGGCGAAGAAAAACACCGCCAGCGCGATCGCAAATACGGGAAAAGAATTTGCATTGAGCACAGCCAGCAGAATGACCAGCAAAATCACTGCCGTGATGACACGCGTGCGCAGCATCAGGAAGCTTTCTTTTGCTCGAGCAGTTGCTCGCTGGTGCGACCGAAACGACGCTCCCGGTTCTGATAGGACGCAATCGCTTTGTCGAGTGCCTCCGCGTCGAAGTCGGGCCAATAGGTATCGGTGAAATACAACTCGGAATAGGCCAGTTGCCAAAGCATGAAATTGGAAATGCGCTCTTCCCCGCCGGTGCGGATAAACAGGTCGGGCTCGGGGGCGTAAGCCAGGGCAAGGTGAGGCGCAAGATCTTCCTCGGTCGGCGCCCGCATTCCGGGATTGGCGTGCATCATCTTTTCCACCGCCTGCAAGATATCCCAGCGACCGCCGTAGTTGGCACACACGGTCACGGTCAGGCGGGTATTGTTTTCCGTCTTGCGTTGCGCTTCATCGATCATGCCCTGCAGTTTTGCATCGAATCGGCTCAAATCGCCGATGACCTTGAGACGGATGCCGTTGGCATGCATCTTGTCCACTTCGCGCTCCAGCGCAGTGACGAACAGGCGCATGAGGAGCGAAACCTCGTCGGCAGGACGGCGCCAGTTTTCGGAACTGAAGGCAAACAGGGTGAGGAATTCCACGCCGCGACGGGCACAGGCCTCTACGACACCACGCACTGCGTCAACACCCTTGACGTGTCCTGCCACGCGCGGCAAAAAGCGCTTGGTCGCCCAGCGCCCGTTGCCGTCCATGATCATGGCGATATGGCGCGGCACTGCATAAATCTCAGGCACCGCCTGTGTGGAACTGGAAGACGTCATGAATTAAACGACCAATATGCGAACAATAAGCGATGAAATAACGACTATACAAGCATTCAAGCGTGCGAGGAAGCCAAACCAAACCGGCCACTTTACGGCGACTTTGCCATTTTTGCCAAACAACTTGCAGATAGTTACAGGCAATACGGCCTTTAGGGCGATCAAATGCAGAACAAACGCCGAACAAAGGCCGGCCGGCAGCGTCGCCTATACGGTCAACAATTCTTTCTCTTTTTCGGCTGCCAGCTTGTCGACTTCCTGGACAAACTTATCGGTCAGCTTCTGCACGTCATCCTGCGCGCGGCGCTCGTCGTCTTCAGAGCAAGCCTTGTCTTTCAGCAGCTTCTTCAAGGCTTCGTTGGCATCGCGTCGAATGTTGCGGATCGCGATCTTGGCGTCTTCCGCCTCGCCCTTGACCAGTTTCACCATTTCCTTGCGGCGTTCCTCGGTCAGCGGCGGAGTCGGTACGCGGATCATGTCGCCTTGCGTTGCCGGGTTCAGGCCAAGATCGGATTCGCGTATCGCCTTTTCCACTACCGCCACCATCTTTTTCTCCCATGGCTGAACACCAATGGTGCGCGCGTCGAGCAAGGTCACGTTTGCAACCTGCGTCAGTGCGGTCGGATTGCCGTAATAGTCGACCATCACGTGATCGAGAATTCCGGTGTGGGCACGACCGGTACGCACCTTGGCCAAGTCGGCCTTCAAGGTGTCGATGGATTTATGCATTTTTTGGTCGGCGTTTTTCTTTACATCTGCAACAGACATGCTTTTCTCCTCGTTTTGCTGGGCGCGGACGAACTATCGTCCCGCACCGTCATGACTCTATGAATTGACGCGTTGAACTTACACGTGAACCAGCGTGCCCTCATCCTCACCCAGCACCACACGGCGCAGGGCGCCGGCCTTGATGATGGAAAACACCTTGATCGGCAGCTTTTGGTCGCGACACAACGCAAAAGCCGTAGCATCCATCACTTGCAGGCGCTTGGCAATTGCTTCGTCGAAAGAAATTGTGGAATAACGGGTCGCTTCAGGATCTTTTTTCGGATCGGCACTATAGACCCCATCGACCTTGGTTGCCTTCAATACGATTTCGGCACCGATTTCCGAACCACGCAGCGCTGCCGCCGTGTCGGTTGTAAAGAACGGGTTGCCCGTACCGGCGGCAAAAATCACGATCTTTCCTTCTTCCAAGTATTGCAGGGCTTTGGGGCGAACGTAGGGCTCGACGACCTGCTCGATGCCGATCGCCGACATCACGCGCGCTGTGATCCCAGCCTGACGCATGGCATCGGCCAGGGCCAGCGAGTTGATGACAGTTGCGAGCATACCCATGTAGTCGGCTGTGGCGCGGTCCATGCCTTGCGCACCCGGCGCCACGCCGCGGAAAATATTGCCGGCGCCAATCACGATTGCCAATTCCACGCCTAACTTCGCCACCTCGGAGACATCGGCCACCATGCGTTCGATCGTCGCACGATTGATACCGTAGGGATCGTCTCCCATCAGAGCTTCACCAGAAAGTTTGAGGAGGACGCGTTTATAGGCTGGTTTGGTCATGAATGGGGCTCCTGTAGATGTCCTGAATTGACTTGCGGTGTTCACTTAATGCATTGCTTATTTCACAATTTCACGGGTTGATCAAACGTTCCCGATTCAATCCGATGTGAAATTGCTAAATCTTAACCTGAATGAGGCTGTCGGAACCAAAAGTAATGACTCCGCCTCTTTACTCACCTCCTGCCGAGACGCCGCGATACGCGTTCAAGCCCGCACACGCTTGGCCAGAAAATCAGCGCAGCTCAAAAAAACGGGCCTTTCGGCCCGCTTTCTATCTGCTTAGGCCTGCTTGGCCGCAGCAACTTGGGCGGCAACCTCTGCCGCAAAGTCATCCTGTTTCTTCTCGATGCCTTCGCCGACAACAAACATCGTGAAACCCTTGACCACGGTATTAGTGGCTTTGAGCATTTGCTCGACGGTTTGCTTGTCATTCTTGACGAAAGTCTGGTTCAGCAGGGACACTTCCTTGAGGAACTTCGACACCGAGCCTTCAACCATCTTGCTGACGATATCGGCAGGCTTGCCCGATTCGGCGGCCTTCAGGGAAGCAACCGAACGCTCCTTTTCGATCAGGTCGGCAGGCACCTGGTCGGACGACAGCGAAACCGGCTTCATCGCGGCGATATGCATTGCAACGTCCTTGCCGACTTGCTCATCGGCGCCTTCGAATTCGACGATCACGCCGATGCGTGTACCGTGCAGATACGAAACCAGTTTGCCGGTCGTTTCGAAACGCTTGAAACGGCGGATCGACATGTTTTCACCGATACGGCCGATCAGGGCAGCGCGTTGGTCTTCAACGGTCTTGCCATTGAGCGGCAAAGCCGACAGGGCAGCCACGTCGGCCGGATTGTGATCGGCAACCAGCTTGGCGCAATCGCGGGCCAGGCCGAGGAATTCGTCGTTCTTGGTCACGAAATCGGTTTCGCAATTGACTTCGATCAATGCGCCCACGCCACCGACGATGTAAGCAGCGACAACGCCTTCTGCGGTAACGCGCGACGACGCCTTCGATGCCTTGGTTCCCAGCTTGACGCGCAGAAGTTCTTCAGCCTTGACCATATCGCCTTCGGCTTCGGTCAATGCCTTCTTGCATTCCATCATGGGCGCGTCAGTCTTCGCGCGCAGTTCACCGACCAATGCTGCTGTAATTGCCGCCATTTCAATCTCCTAACTAAGACGACACCGAATTCGATGTCTGAAACAATATAATTTTGCCTAAAAAAATGGGGCCACAATCTGTTGCCCCATCTCGCTGCCCACTGTGCAACGCTTCAGTGACGGGGGAGAACGCGCCGGGCGATCCCTCGTCACGTTCGAATCAAACTCAGGCCTGCTCGCTGACCTCGACGAATTCGTCTGCACCACCCTTGATCGATTCAACCACATCGTTCATGGCGTTGGCACGGCCTTCAAGGATCGCGTCTGCAACACCGCGGGCATACAGCGTGATGGCCTTCGAGGAGTCATCGTTACCCGGGATCACATAGGTGACACCTTCTGGCGAGTGATTGGTATCAACCACGCCGATAACCGGGATACCGAGCTTGGCTGCTTCGGTGATCGCGCCCTTGTGGTAGCCGACGTCGACGACGAAAATTGCGTCAGGCACGCCGCCCATGTCCTTGATGCCGCCGATGGACTTTTGCAGCTTGATCATCTCGCGCTGGAACATCAGGGCTTCTTTTTTGCTCAGCTTGTCGACCGAACCGTCTTCGATTGCGGCTTCCATGTCCTTCAGGCGCTTGATCGAGGTCTTGATGGTCTTGAAGTTGGTCAGCATACCGCCGAGCCAGCGTTGGTCGACGAAAGGCATGCCGCAACGTGCTGCTTCAGCGGCCATGATTTCACGCGCCTGGCGCTTGGTGCCGACCATCAGGATGGTGCCGCGGTTGGACGACAATTGACGGATATACTTCATCGCGTCCTGGTACATGGCCAGCGTCTTTTCCAGGTTGACGATATGGATCTTGTTGCGGTGACCGAAGATGAACGGCGCCATCTTTGGGTTCCAGAAACGGGTTTGGTGACCGAAATGGACACCGGCTTCCAGCATTTCACGCATAGTAACGGACATACTAATTCTCCAGGGTTGGGTCTGGAATTCTCTCAGTGACCCGGCACACCCGCTTCAGGCGGGGAAAACGGCTCGGGCACCCTTGTTGAGGGAATTCGCGATTTAAAAAACAACTTAACAATCAATGCACCTCGAAATCGACGCGCAAATCAGCCGGGAAGGACAGAGAAAAACAGAGTCAATTCAAGCTAACCAAAGATTCTACTCCAAAACACCCCCTTTCATCAAGTACAACCCCTCTCAGGTAGTGCAAGGACGGACAAATATCGGCCTGATCCAGGCCAAGCTCTTGCATGAAATGGCCAGTTTGACAACTCGGACTTGTCGAAATCTGGATTCTGCCCAATCCGGGGGGAAGTCATGCCATGGGCCAAACCATGGCCATCTTGCATCGAATGCTTGCAGCAGGTTAAGCATCTCGGGCGAATCCCACCTGCCTCGACTATAATTCGCTATTGATACTTCTTGGGCGGCGCGTCGAAAGCGCAGCCAGATTGGCCTTTATGTCTTCCATCACCATTAAAACTCCTGACGACATCGCCGGCATGCGCATTGCCGGAAGACTGGCCTCTGAGGTCCTCGATTACATTACGCCCTATGTCAAGGTTGGCGTCACAACCGGCGAACTGGACCGTCTGTGCCACGAGTACATGGTCAATGTCCAACATACCATCCCCGCGCCGCTGAACTATTGCCCGCCCGGCTACACGCCCTACCCCAAGGCAATCTGCACCTCGGTCAACGACGTGATTTGCCACGGCATTCCCGGCGACAAGGTGCTGAAAAATGGCGACGTGGTCAACCTCGATATTACCGTCATCAAGGATGGTTACCATGGCGACACGAGCCGCATGTTCTTCATCGGCGAACCTTCCATACTTGCACGGCGCCTGACCGATATCACTTACGAATGCATGTGGCTTGGTATTTCGAAAATCAAGCCCGGCGCATTTCTCGGCGATATCGGCCACGTGATCCAGCAGCATGCCGAAAAAGCCGGCTACAGTGTGGTGCGCGAATTTTGCGGCCATGGTATCGGCAAAGTGTTTCATGAAGAACCGCAGGTCTTGCACTACGGCCGACCCGGTACGCTGACCAAGCTGGTTGCAGGCATGATCTTTACGGTTGAACCGATGATCAACGCCGGCCGGCGCGATATCAAGGAAATGAGCGACGGGTGGACCATCAAGACCAAGGATCGCAGCCTATCGGCACAGTGGGAGCATACCGTGCTGGTGACCGAAACAGGTTACGAAGTGCTGACCGTTTCAACCGGCGCGCCGCCGCCGCCTGCCTTCATCGGGAAATCCGAAACGCCGCAGGCAGTCCATGCCTGAGCGTGCCAAGGCGCACATGAAATGGAATCCGAAGCTGGCGCCGACGATCAAGGGGAAACTGAAGGCGGAACGTCAGGCGGTCATTGAGCAATTTCAGGCCGGCGGCAAACCCGAAAAACTATTGACGGACCTGCGCCGCAGTGTCGACGCCAACCTGACTGAAGTCTGGCAGGCCTTCGACCTGCCACCCGGTGCCGCCCTGGTGGCGGTGGGCGGTTATGGCCGCGGCGAGCTCTTCCCCTATTCGGACGTCGATGTGCTGATCCTGCTGGAGTCGGCACCGGATGTGGAACTGCAGGGCAAGCTGGAAGAACTGGTTCGATTTTTTTGGGACATCGGGCTCGAAATCGGCCATAGCATCCGTACCATCGAAGAATGCCTGACGGAATCGGCGTCGGATATCACCGTGCAAACCAGCCTGCTGGAAGCGCGGCGTGTGACAGGTAGCCGCAAGCTGTTCCAATTCCTTCAGGACCGTTGTCGCGCCGCAATGGACCCGCAAGCCTTTTTCCAGGCCAAGACGCTGGAAATGCGTCAACGGCACGTCAAATACGAAGACACCCCATACAGCCTCGAGCCAAACTGCAAGGAAAGCCCTGGCGGCTTGCGCGATCTGCAGGTGATTCTCTGGGTTGCGCAGGCCGCCGGGCTGGGCGACTCTTGGCGCAAACTGGCTGAACGCGGCTTGATCACCGCGACCGAAGCGCGGCAATTGATGCAAAAGGAACGCGCCTTCAAGGACATTCGCATTCGCCTGCACATCCACGCCAAACGGCGAGAAGACCGGCTTGTATTTGACGTGCAGACGGCTGTCGCGGAAACCTTCGGCTTCAAAACCACCGAGACGCGGCGCGCCAGTGAATATCTGATGCAGCGTTATTATTGGGCTGCCAAGGTCGTGACGCAGTTGAATACAATTCTGCTGCAAAACATCGGCGCGCAACTCTTCCCCGTGCGTGCAGCGCCGCAAGCCATCACGTCCGATTTCAACGAACTCAACGGCTTGATCGATATTGCGCAGGACGACACCTTTGCGGCGCAGCCGCGCACCATGCTGGAGGTATTCCTGTTGCTGGCCCTGCATCCAGAATTGAAAGGCATGACGGCACGCACCATGCGCGCGCTGTGGCACGCCCGGGTGAAGATCGATGCGGCTTTCCGCAAATCGCCGGAAAACCGCGGACTGTTCCTGAAAATATTGCAGGCCCCGCAAGGCGTAACACATGCATTGCGCTCCATGAACCAGAGCGGCGTGCTGGGCCGTTATCTGCCGAGTTTTCGCCGTATCACCGGCCAGATGCAACACGATTTGTTCCACGTCTACACCGTGGACCAGCACATCCTGATGGTGGTGCGCAACGTGCGCCGGTTCACCATGCCTGAGCATGCGCATGAATACTCCTACTGCAGCCAGTTGATCGCCAATTTTGCCCAGCCGTGGCTGATCTACATTGCCGCGCTGTTCCACGACATCGCCAAGGGGCGCGGCGGCGATCATTCCGAGCTCGGCATGGTCGATGCCCGCCATTTCTGCAAGGATCATGGTCTGTCAAAGGACGATACAGACCTGGTGGTTTTCCTTGTGCAACACCATTTGACGATGTCGCAACTGGCGCAAAAGCAGGACTTGTCCGATTCGCACGTCATCACATCGTTTGCCGAACTCGTGCGTGACGAACGGCGCCTGACGGCCCTTTATCTGCTGACGGTGGCCGACATCCGCGGCACCAGCCCCAAGGTGTGGAATGCCTGGAAAGGCAAGTTGCTCGAGGACCTGTACCGCATGACCTTGCGCGTGCTCGGCGGCGAAAGCAATACCGATGACCATGAACTGGTCAATCGGAAGGAAGAAGCACTGAAAACGCTGCGACTCTACAGCATCGACAATGACGCCCATGAGCGCCTGTGGAAGGAGCTCGATGTCAGCTATTTCCTGCGCCACGACGCCGCCGACATTGCCTGGCAGACGCGCGCACTGTACGACAAGGTTGACAGCGAAACGCCGGTCGTAAAATGCCGTCTGGCGGCGATCGGCGAAGGCTTGCAGGTTGCGGTATATGTGAAAGACCAGCCCGATCTGTTCGCCCGTATCTGCAGCTATTTTGATCGCAAGAATTTCAGCATTCTCGACGCCAAGATCCACACTACACGGCACGGTTATGCCCTCGACACGTTTCTCGTCACCGAAGCGATGTTCGCCAAGAATTATCGCGACATCATGAGCCTGGTGGAACACGAACTTGCGGAATGGCTGAAGTCGGGCGACGCCCTGCCGCTGCCTTCGAAGGGTCGCCTGTCGCGTCTGTCGCGCAGTTTCCCGATTGCGCCGACCGTCGACCTGCGTCCAGACGAGCGTGGCCAATACTACCTGCTATCGGTTTCGGCCAGCGACCGCAACGGCCTGCTCTATTCCATCGCCAATATTCTGACCAAATACAAAGTCAACCTGCACACCGCCAAGGTCATGACTTTGGGCGAGCGGGTTGAAGACGTATTTCTGGTCGACGGGCCGGTTCTCAATAATGCGCGCAGCCAGATACAATTAGAGACTGAAATCCTGGAAGCCCTGCAAGTTTAAAATTCATACCATGTCCAATGAACCGCTACGTCTGTCGAAACGCATGTCCGAACTGGGCCTTTGCTCGCGCCGCGAGGCCGACGAATGGATCGCGCGCGGCTGGGTCCGTGTCGACGGCCAGGTCGTCTCCGAACTCGGCAGCAAAGTATTGCCGCATCAACGCGTTACCGTCGAACGCCAGGCCAGCGCCGAACAAGCCAGGCGCGTCACGATCCTGATCAACAAACCGCTGGGCTACGTCAGCGGCCAAGCCGAAGACGGCTACCAGCCTGCCGTAGTGTTGATCAAACCGGAAAACCGTTGGGAAGAAGACCGCTCGCCGATCAAATTCCATGGCAGCCAGTTGCGCAGCCTGGTACCGGCCGGCCGGCTCGACATCGATTCAGTCGGATTGCTGGTGCTGACGCAGGATGGCCGCGTCGCGAAACAATTGATCGGTGAAGATTCGAATGTGGAAAAGGAATATCTGGTGCGGGTGAAATATACGCGCCCCGGCCCGTTCCCCGACAATGAACTGAAGCGCCTGAATTTCGGCCTCGCACTCGACGGCAAAGCGTTGCTGCCGGCCAAAGTCGAATGGCAGAACGAAGACCAATTGCGCTTCGTGCTGCGCGAAGGCAAGAAGCGCCAGATCCGCCGCATGTGCGAAGCCGTCGGGCTTAAGGTTATAGGATTGAAACGCATACGGATCGGCAAGGTGTTGCTTGGCAATCTGCCGGAAGGCAAATGGCGCTATATTGCTGCCGACGAGCAGTTCTAGGCATGGCGTGATCGCCACGCGAAATAACAAGGGGAACGGCTTGAAAATAGCGAGAATTTCGGCAATCTGTCTGGCTCTGTGCGCGATCCTCACAGCTTGCGGCGGCGCCGCCGACGGCAGCGGCAAGGTAGACGCCTATCAGCACGCCGTGCCGCATGCCAAGACCACCAGCACAGATTCGGTCGCGACCTACGGTACGGTCGTGCAGCAACTCTATATCGCCTACTTCGGCAGACCGGCGGATTCCGGCGGACTCACCAATTTTTCTGCGGCATTGCAGGCCGCTGGTGCGCCGGCCGATATCGGCAACCTGTCTGTGGCCTATACGTCCAATCCAACACTCAAAGCACTCATTGACAGTTTCGGCACCAGTGCCGAATCGCAAACCTTGTATGGCAGCGGCACAACGTCATCTTTCGTGACCGCCATTTTCCAGAATGTGCTCGGGCGTGCACCGGCCTCCAGTGGCCTGGCGTTCTGGGTCACTGCAATCGACAGCGGCAACCTGACCAAGGCCGATGCTGCGCTGGCAATCATGGCCGGCGCAGAGGCCAACACCACCACGCAGGGGCGCCTCGATGCAGCCTTGATCGCCAATCGCATCACAATCGCAGAAAACTTCACTTCGACGATATCGACCAGCGCCTATGTCGGCCCGGCTGCGGCGGCCGACGCTCGCACCATGCTGGGCACCGTCACCAGCACAACAGACCCGGCTGCGTTCCAGGCCACGATCGCCAGCACCATCGGCATCATCGCGAATCAGGCCATATTCGAGGGCATGGCGCTGCATGGCGGCGAATCGACGCTGGTTTTCAACATACCGTATGGCGGCGGCACGCTGGTGACCGGCACCAACTACATTTACTCGAACTCGACCGGCACACTGACTGCTTCGCCGGCCACCGGCCCGCAGGTGGAAACTCCGGTCTATACATCGCTCGATGTCAACCTGAGCGTGCCGGCAAGCTCGCCGACGCGCGTCCTGCTCAATGGAAAAATCAATCTGCTGGCGGCGCAGGCGCCGCGGCGCATCACTTACATCGGCAACGCCATCCACGTCGATTATCTCGCAGACGACGGGCAAACCGCCTTGACCTCTTCCCTGTTCTACAACTACGTCTCGACCAGCTTGAGCGGCCTGATGGATAATTCACCGGAACAGGTGCTGGCCAACGTGCCGATCAAGGACTGGATCAACTTCAACAATTTTTCGGCCAACGCCCAATGGCAGGCCGGCGCGGCCTATGTCGTCAAGCAAGGCAACCGCGCCAGCGACACCTACATCGTCAACGATTGCAACAATGTTGCCAATCCGGTCTACACCAAGAGTACGACACCGACTCCATGCAAGACCGCCACGACGCTGGACAATTTTTTCCCTGTCAGCCTGATCGGGAGTTATCCGAATTACCCGTACGAGACCGATTTCGCCGGCGACGGAACAATAACGACCGTGCAAGGCATGCGGATGTGGATTGCGAATGCACCATTGCCACTCGAACAAAGCCCGGTGCTGGCCTATCGCACTTATTTTGAAATGGGGGGCAACGTCTATCTCGGCATGCTGGAGAAGAACGGCGCGCCTTATAATTATTCCCAGTCCGACGGCTCGGTTGTCAATTATCTGGTCACGTTCAACCAGGCAGCCGTCGCCAGTGTTCAGGCCGGCATTATCACCGGCACAGTCGTCCCCGGCACCCAGGTGGGTACTGGCGGTACCGTGTTCACAACTGACTTGTTCGGTATCGGAGGCCAGGGTGTCAACGGCTCGCTGGCGCCAGCCGACTTACGCACGCATTACAACATTCCAGCCAATCTTGACGGCGCCGGTCAAAAAATTGTGATCATCGACCCGCCAGGCACCGGCAACGTCCTTGCCGACTTGAACGCGTTCAGCAAGTTCTACAAACTGCCCCAATGCAACACCAACAATCCGTGCTTCCAACATATCGATTTGTCGAATGGCGCCACGCCGAGCGCCAACAACGACGCGGGCCGAGAAATCGAACTCGATACGCAAATGGCGCACGGCATCGCACCGAAGGCGACCATTGTGCTGCTGACTGCTGCCAGCAACTCCTTCTCCGATCTCAATGCCGCCATGAATTATGCCGGCACAATACAGGGCGCTACGGTGGTGTCGCTCAGTATCGGCGGCAATGCCGGCGTTTCGACGCAAAAGACCGAAGACGCCAACCTGGCTCAAATTCAGTCCCTCGGCGGCCCCGTTTATTTTGCCAGCAGCGGCGATAGCGGCTACCTCGCCACCGCACAGTATCCGGCCGCCTCACCTTACGTAACCGCAGTCGGTGGCACCCGCATCAATTCCGTGCCCTGGAGTTCGAGCGCCAGCGAAACCGCCTGGCAGTATTCCAGCGGCGGCCCAAGCGCCTACTTCGCCATGCCCTCTTGGCAAACAGCACTGCTTAGTGCGGCGAGTATCAGCGGCAACAACAACATGCGTGCCATTCCCGACGTGGCCGCCGTGGCTGACCCGCAGCACAGTGCTGTCGGTACCTATTATAAAAACTCGTGGTCCATGGCCGGCGGCACCAGCGTATCGGCACCGATATGGGCGGGCATCGGGGCACTGTTTGGCCAATACCTGACAGCCAAAGGCCAATCCTTATCCTCGCTGACCAGCACATTGCCGGGCGGTTTCAACGGCATGCTGTATCAGGCAAAGCTGACGCAAGGGAGCCCCGGCGGATTCTACGATGTTATTTCGGGCTCGAATAATTTGACGACAAATGCGTGCGCGATCTGTGATGCGGGCACTGGTTACGACAGCGTTACGGGCCTGGGCGCGCCGAATGTCACCGCCTTGTTTTCGAACTTTTAGATTACTGCCGTACAAATTCGCGGCATTTTAAAAGTGTCGAAATCATAACGAACCTATGGCCCTGAGGGCGGAAACCTGCGTTTTCAGGCGCGGGGCGTTGCGCAGGCGATCGGCATGCCGATCAACACCTCAGTTGCACCAGATTAAAGGCACATCAAGGCCAAGGACCTTCCCGTATGGTTGGCGCACTATTCGGTGCGATTTTCAACATCTTTTGTGCGCGAATTTATGTAACAGCACACTGCGCAATTAAATTGTAACGGAGGGCATGAAGTTCACCCGCTTCATGGCACTTTGATGATAATATCCATCGCGAAATAGAAGCGCAGATCCACATGCGCACATAACTACATGGCAATAGCGGCGCAGCGTAGGCGCGTCGCAAGTTTGCCAACCTCCTCTCTTCGAAACCCGTCAATCTCAGAGTAGTATTTTCATCTGCGTCATCTGCGTTATTCATACTGGCAATTTTTTGCGTCGCTCATTGGCGCCACCGGCCTGTATGCCGACACGCATTTTCAAATTTGGGGAAACGCTTGAAAAATCTGATTCACTACACAGCCATCATTACGGCGGCAATCGCCCTGTCCGCATGTGGCGGCGACGCCTCAAACGGCCTACTGCAGGGAGGTGAAAACGCCAAGCACCTGTCGCAACAGGCAAAGTCTGCCGCCGCCAATCCATATAGTGCGGTGGTGCAGCAGCTCTACGTGGCCTACTTCGGGCGTCCCGCTGACCCAGGTGGCCTGGTCAATTTCGCGGGCGCACTGGCCGCAGCAGGAGCGCCGACCGATATTCAGCATCTGGCGAACGCATACAATACCAACCCAGGCGTCAAGACGCTGATCGACTCCTTCGGCTTGAGTTCGGAGTCGCAGGTACTGTATGGCGGCGGTGATACCAAAGCGTTCGTCACGGCCGTGTTCCAAAATGTGTTGGGCCGTGCGCCGGCTACGGCCGGTCTGACTTACTGGGTCAATGCGATCGATAGTGGTCAACTGACGCAGTCAAACGCCGCCCTGTCGATCATGGCGGGCGCAGAATCGAACACGACGACGCAAGGATTGCTGGACGCTGCACTGGTCAACAATCGGTTGGCTGTCGCCGCCAGTTTCACTGCCTCCGTGCCGGTTACAACCTACAGCGGACCGACCGCGGCCGCAAACGCGCGCGCCATGCTGGCCACAGTAACCAACACAACTGACGTTGCGACATTTCAGACCACGGTGGCTTCCACGGTCAATGCAATCAGTAACGAGCACATATTTGAGTCGCTCGCTCTACACGGCGGGGAATCGGTCGTCTACTATTATTTCCCTTACGGCGGGGGCAATCTGGTCGCTGGCACCAACTACATTTATTCATTCACTACGTCCTTGTTGACGAAGTCGCCGTACTCCGCCGGTTCGCAGACTTATGTGCCAGTCGCCACGACACTAGACAATGCGTTGGCCGGTCCGGGCGTCGGATACGACAGGATCTTGCAAAACGGTCAGCTTCTGCTGTATCCGAGCAACGCTCAGCGCGTGGTGACCTATGTCAATGGCAATATTCATCTTGACTATCTCGCAATGGACGGCAAGACCGTATTGACCTCTGCCGAATATCACGATTACAGTTCTGTCCCACTTACCGGAATGATGGCCAATGCTCCCGAGGAATTCATGGCATCGGTGCCAGTTTCCGACTGGATCAATTTCAACAACTTCTCTGCCAATGCACAGTGGCAGGCGGGCGCGGCCTACATGAAGAAAAAGGGCAACCGGGTCGGCACAACTGTGTTTGCCGAGGACTGCTATAACTCCGCGTCTCCAACAACGACCAGCGGAACCAATCCGACGCCTTGCCTGACCGGCGGCACGCTCGATAATTTCTTCCCGATCAACCTTGGCGGCAGCAGCCATCCCTACGAAACGGATTTCGCCGGCGACGGCGCAATCAGCACAATCCAGGGCGTGCGCATGTGGGTGGCTAATTCGCCCGTACCGCTTGCCCGAGATTCCACCGAGACATACCGCGTTTTCTACGAATCGAACGGCAACGTATATCAAGGCTACCTCGAAAAGGACGGTGCGATCTACCGTTACAACCAGGCCGATGGCAGCGTCGTCGACTATTCCCTGACGATGAACCAGGCCGCAATCGATAGCATACGCCAAGGCATCATCACCGGCGTGACCGTACCAGGATCGAAAGCCGGCAGCGCTGCGGAAATCAACGGCACCGTCGACCTCTTCGGAATCGGCGGCCATGGCGTGAATGGCACGCTGTCTTCGGCCGACTTGCGTACGCACTATGCAATACCGGCCAATCTCGATGGCAGTGGTCAAACAATTGCACTGATTGACGCGCCTGGCAGCGGCGACGTCGTAGATGATCTGAGCGTCTTCAGTCAATTTTACAATCTGCCGCTTTGCACCACTGCCAATTCCTGCTTCAAGCACATAGACTTCTCCAACGGAACGCCTGCATCGTCCAGTGTCGACTGGGGAAGTGAAGTGGAAATCGATACACAAATGGCGCATGCCATTGCACCCGGAGCAAAGATTGTTCTTGTCACTGCTGCGAGCAATTCTCATGCTGATCTTATGGCGGCAATCATCTATGCCGGCAATCTGCCCGGCGTAACAACGGTTTCCATGAGCTTCGGCAATACCTCTTCGTCCGCCTATGCCGCCAACATCGAATCGCAGCTCCAAAGCATCGTCACAAGCGGAGGGCCGGTATTTTTTGCCAGCAGCGGCGATGGCGGCTACATGTCTACGCCGCAATATCCGGCGACATCGATCTGGGTGACAGGGGTTGGCGGCACAAGAATCAATGCTGTCCAATCGAACACTGCTACAGCAGAAGCAGCATGGCAGTATTCAGGCGGCGGGATCAGTTCTTTCTTCAGCATGCCAGCCTGGCAAGCCAATATGCTAGGGGCAAACCAGCTCCCTATCGGGTCTCGCTCCGTGCCGGACGTTGCAGCAGTCGCCGACTACCAGCATAGCGCGGTCGGAATCTACTACAAACAAAGCTGGCGGATGGCTGGCGGCACAAGCGTTGCCGCGCCGATATGGGCTGGAATCGGCGCGCTGTTTGCCCAACATCTCGCCAATGAGGGCACATCGCTGTCCAATCTGACCAAGAGCACGCCGGGAGGATTCAACGGGGTGATCTACAACCTTCAATATGCTGCCCAATTTCAGCCTGGCACCGTCAAGGCAAGCGGATTCTTCGACATTGTTGCGGGTTCGAATAACCTGACTGCAAATACGTGCACGGTGTGCGTGGCTGGTCGCGGATACGACTACGTAACAGGCTTGGGCGCGCCGAATGTGACAGCCCTGCTTTCAAACTTCTAGTGTGCCATTCCGTAAATTCGTGGCATGTGAAAAGTGGCGAAATCGCGACGAGACAAGGAAAAAAACACAGCAAGGCAGAAGCCTTGCGAGCATTTTTGACGCATGTTTCGGTGCGATTTTTGTCGTCTTTTATGCTGCGAACCTGCGGAACAGCACACTAAACCCGTGTTCGCCCCGACTGCACAATCGGAAAACGATTGGGCAGCGGAGCGCGGACCAGTCGGTTCTTAATGCTGGTCTGCCTTGACGTCGTGGAACTTGGTAAAGTCCAATGCCCACTTGCCGCTTTCCCGCTCGAACAGGATGTCGGCAAAGTGGCTGCCGAAGATGATATCTTCCGGTTCATAGGATTGACGCGCATGCACGGTATCGTTGAGGGTTTCGTCCTGCCCTGAAATTGCGACATGGAATAATGCTTCGTCCAATAATAGGTCTTCCGCCGTCTTGCCGTGCAGTGGGCTGGTCTCGTCAATTTTGTGGATGATCGTCCAGCTCAGGGCAAAGGCGCTGCTGCGTTCCCGATCAAGTTTCAAGTCATAAAAGCGATAGAAGGTTTCGCCTTCGAGCGTACGCTCGCGCCGTATCAGCGTAGCGCGCACCGAGGCTTCGAGGATCAGGTTATTGCGCTCGTTACCCGCGCGCACCATCAGGGTCGAGACGCCGTTGAACTTCGTTACGACCATCACACGCGAAAACAGCACGCGCGCCGTCGGACGCGAAAAACGCGCGAACAGCAGCCCGGTCAAAACGGCAGTGACGAGCATCCCGAGCACAATTTCCGTCGAGGCAATAACATGGCCGTACACCGTGGCGGGACTCATTACCCCGTAGCCGACCGTGGCCAATGTTTCGATGGAAAAGAAGAACAGGTCGACGAGCGAATCGGGCCGTGCGTTGACAATGGTTCCCGGCACAAGCGAGTAAAGGGTGGCGAAAATCAGATTGACGACCATGTAGACGCCAAACACCAGCAGGAAAAAGCGCGGCCAGCTCAGCGTCAGGATGGTGTGGTACGTGTCGCTCCAGTGCCAATATTGTTTGCCGACGCGGGTCACTGCACTGCGGTCGATGCGCGGGTCCTTGCGTTTTTTGACATCTTCCTTACTGATCGGATTATCGTCGGCCATTTCGTTCAATCGTCTTGCGACGGGTCCATATCCGGGAAGAGTACGTCGATATAACCGAATTTGGCAAAGTCGGTTATCCGCATTGGATACAGTATGCCTTCGAGATGGTCGCATTCGTGCTGCACCACGCGCGCGTGGAAACCTTCAGCAGTGCGATCAATGAGCTTGCCGAACGGGTCGAAACCGCGATAATGCAACTTGGTAAAACGCGGCACCATGCCGCGCATGCCCGGCACCGACAAACAACCTTCCCATCCGTCTTCCATCGCGTCCGTCACCGGCGTCAGCAGCGGATTGATGAGAACCGTTTCCGGCACGGGGGGCGCGTCCGGATAGCGTTCGCTTTTCTGGAAACCGAATATCACCAATTGCAGGTTGACGCCGATTTGCGGCGCGGCCAGGCCGACGCCGTTTGCAGCATGCATGCTTTCAAACATATCCGCAATCAGGGCGTGCAATTCGGGGGTATCGAATTGCGTCACCGGCTCTGCTTTGCGCAAGAGCCGCTGGTCGCCCATCCTGAGGATAGTGTGTACTGTCATTGCAGCTGTTCCAGATAGTCGGAGAACGCGGCACCGGTTTCGGCGTGCTTGCGTCCGACAGCAACGGTCGCCTTCAAATAGCCGAGCTTGGAACCGCAGTCGTAACGCGTGCCTTCGTAACGATAGGCCATCACGCGCTCGACTTCCATCAGGGCGGCAATGCCATCGGTCAATTGTATCTCGCCACCTGCGCCCTTGCCGAGGCCTTCGAGGAAACGGAAAACCCGATTTGTCAGGATATAGCGCCCCACCACGGCCAGCGTGGACGGTGCGTTCTCCGGCGCCGGTTTTTCGACGATGCCTTCGACCCGCTCCAGGTTGGTCTGGTAAGGTGTGACGCTGACGATACCATATTGCTTGGTGTCAGCCCGCGGCACATCCTGCACTGCCAGCATGCTCGATTCTTCGCGCTGAAAAATTTCCGTCATTTGGGCCAGCACCGGCTGCCGGCCGGGCTCGACGTCCATGAAGTCGTCGGCCAGCAGTACGGCAAATGGCTCGTCGCCGACCACGGGCTTGGCGCACAGGACTGCGTGTCCAAGCCCAAGCGGCTCGGATTGACGGATGTAAATGCAGGTGATGTTCTTGGGAATTACGTTACGCACGAGTTCCAGCAAGGCCTGCTTGTTGGCCGCTTCCAGTTCGGCTTCCAGTTCATAGGCTTTGTCGAAATGGTCTTCGATCGCACGCTTGTTTCGCCCCGTGATGAAAATCATTTCGGTAATACCGGCAGCAACTGCCTCTTCGACCGCATACTGGATCAAAGGCTTGTCCACAATAGGGAGCATTTCCTTTGGTTGCGCCTTGGTAGCAGGCAAGAAACGGCTGCCGAGCCCAGCAACCGGAAATACTGCTTTTCTGATTTTTCTCATGATACGTCCGTTAAAGTTTCCAATAAATGAAGTAGTGCCGCCTCGTCGAGCACCGTAATACCCAATTCCTCGGCCTTGGCCAATTTGCTCCCTGCTTCCGCACCGGCGACTACATAGTTTGTTTTTTTAGATACCGAACCCGACACTTTGCCGCCGTGTGCTTCAATCATCGCGCCTGCTTCATCGCGTGACAGATTCGGCAGCGTGCCGGTCAAGACAAAGGTTTTACCCAACAAAGCCTTGGGCTGATTTTCCGATTCATGCTCCGGCCAATGAATGCCGGCGGCACGCAGTTGCGCCACCAGCTCGACATTAAGCGGATCAGAAAAATACGCTTTGATTGACTGTGACACCACCGGGCCAATATCGTTCACTTCAAGCAAGGCGGGTTCGGACGCTTCGATAAGCGCATCGAGATTGCCGAAGTGACGCGCCAATTCCTTGGCCGTCGATTCACCCACGTGGCGTATGCCAAGCGCATATATGAAACGCGCCAGACTCGTGGTTTTCGATTTTTCCAGTGCTGCCAGAATATTTTGCGCCGACTTGTCCGCCATGCGGTCGAGCGTTGCCAGGGCTGTCAGTCCAAGCTTGTACAAATCGGCCGCTGTGGTGATAACCTTTTTGTCGACCAATTGCTCGACCAACTGGTCACCTAATCCTTCGACGTCCATCGCGCGGCGCGAGACAAAATGCAGCAGGCTCCCTTTGCGTTGCGCCGAACATTTGGCCCAGCCGCCGGAACAGCGCGCCACGGCTTCCTCTTCCGGACGCACGATGGGCGAGCCGCAGATAGGACAAGCCGACGGCATGACGAATTCGCGGGCGTCGGCGGGGCGCGATTCCGGCACGTAACTCAACACTTCCGGAATCACGTCGCCGGCCCTGCGCACAATGACGGTATCGCCGATGCGTATATCTTTGCGCCTGACTTCGTCCTCGTTGTGCAACGTTGCGTTGGTTACCGTCACGCCGCCGACGAACACCGGTGCCAGGCGCGCCACCGGCGTGATCGCACCGGTGCGCCCTACCTGCACCTCGATGTCTTGCACCACCGTCAGTGCCTCTTCGGCGGGAAATTTATGCGCCAGGGCAAAGCGCGGCGCACGCGAGACGAATCCGAGTTTTTGCTGCTGATCGAGGCGATTGACCTTGTACACGACGCCATCGATCTCATACGGCAAGGTCGGCCGCTTGAGACCGATCTCCCGGAAAAATCCCAGCAGGCCCTGGGCACCAGGCACGATAGCGCGCTCGGCGCAGACGCTCAAGCCGAGGGTCTTGTACCAGTCGAGCAAGGCGCTGTGCGTGGCCGGCATATCGGCACCTTCGAGCGTACCGATGCCGTAGGCAAAAAAACGTAATGCGCGTTGCGCCGTAATGCGGGAATCGAGCTGGCGCAGACTGCCTGCGGCTGCATTGCGCGGATTGGCAAATTCCTTGAGTCCGGCATCGCGTTGGCGTGCGTTGAGCTTGGCAAAATCTGCCTTGAACATCAACACTTCGCCGCGCACATCGATGACTGCGGGCGGGTGGTCGCCATGCAGGCGCAGGGGAATGTCGTACACGGTGCGAATATTGGCCGTGACGTTCTCGCCCGTGCTGCCGTCGCCTCGCGTCGCTGCCTGGACCAGCAAGCCGTTTTCGTAGCGCAGGTTAATGGCAAGCCCGTCGAATTTCAACTCGGTTGCGTATTCCACTTCGCCCGCTGCGGGGCCATCTGTGATCTGCAGGCCCTCACGCACGCGGCGGTCGAAATTGACGATGTCGTCGTCCTCGAAGCCATTGCCCAAGGACAACATCGGCACCGTATGCTGCACCTGATCGAATTGCGGAAGCGGCGCCCCTCCAACACGCTGAGTTGGTGAATCGAACGAGACGAGTTCGGGGTGGGCTTCTTCCAGCGCTTGCAGTTCGCGAAACAACTTGTCGTATTCGGCATCGGGCACGGTCGGTGCGTCGAGCACGTAATAGGCATGGCTGTGGCGGTTCAATTCCTGCTTGAGCCAAGCGCCACGGGCCTGCCAGTCGGTGGTGTCGGGAATCGCCGCCATGATCTTCACAACAATGTTCAACTAAACAGACGCAAGGCGCGTTGGGAACCTGCCGGGACACCCGCGGCTTCCATGTCGCGGCAGAAATCGGCGACCTGATCGGCAATCGTGCGCAAGGCAAGGTCCGACAATGGCTCGTTCGAATCGTCAACCACGGTGCCGCCCAAACGCGACGCCAGAGATTTGGCGAAGGAAATCATGGCGTCATACGCGTCGCGCTGCGGCGCCACGCACGGCACATCGAGCAACAGCGTCAAGCGCGAGGTCGTATCGGCCGCCAGCGTGACGTTGGTCGAGAGTGCAAACAGCACGCCGCCCTCGCCGTCCGGCATCACCAGCTTGCCGTCAGGACGCACATCGAAGCCCTGGCGTTCCAGCGCTGCCAGCAAGGTGCCAATCGCCCACGGCGCACCGTTCGATTGGATATTGACGCTCAATTTTGCATCAAACTGACTGACGAATTGCTGGAGCGCGCGCGCGCTCTTCATGACCATGGTCATGTCCGGCACATCGGCCTCGGCATCGATGTCGTCGCCGAATTGACGCAAGCGCCCAACCAGTTCGGAAAATTCGATTTCATTCAACATGCTTGTCCTATTAGCAAGTTGTATGCCGACGTGCAGGGCGAGGTAGACATGCCCCGGATTGATGGCTTCCCAAACCTGATCCTCTCGCATCCCGATGAAATGTACAGGCTTGTTGCCGACGTGGCGCAATGACTGTGCCGCATGCACGATCTTCTCCCCGCGCAATTTCGCCGCCAGGGCGATGGGGATCAGGCAATCGATCATGTCGTCGACCGGCAATTGCGGCTGCACGGCAACGGCCTGCGGAACGTCGCCGTTCGGTGCAGTATCTTCAAATTCCCCAAGTTCGCCGTCGCGAATGTCTTGCAACGGTGCATCCGATGCCCCGTCACGGGGCATGGCATCGTCAAAGGAAGGCTCCTGTCGTCCCTGAACATCGCTCACCTGGGTACGTCCCGGCTCCATCAGCACGTCATCATGGTCGGACAAGAACGCCCGCTCCACATTTTTTTTGGCGCGATATTCCTGCCATTTGTTATAAATGAAGACACCAACCACGATGGTGCCGCCGATAGCTATAAGGCTTGTTTCCAGATCGGTCATGCGGCCTATACCTCAGAAAAGAATTCGTCTATTGGTCACCAGTTGCGCCACTTGATCGGCGCTTCAGGCAGCCTGGGCGTCGGACGCAAAACTTGCGGCCGATTCCATATCGACCGCGACGATGCGCGATACGCCCTGCTCCTGCATGGTGACGCCGATCAGTTGCTGCGCCATTTCCATCGCGATTTTATTGTGCGAGATGAACAGGAATTGTGTGTTCGACGACATGCGCTTGACCATATTGCAAAAACGCTCGGTGTTGGCATCGTCAAGCGGCGCATCCACTTCGTCGAGCAGGCAGAACGGCGCCGGATTCAACTGGAACATCGAGAACACCAGTGCGGTGGCGGTCAGTGCCTTCTCGCCGCCCGAGAGCAGATGAATGGTGGCGTTCTTCTTGCCCGGCGGCTGGGCCATGACTTGCACACCCGAGTCGAGGATTTCCTCACCGGTCATGGTCAGGCGCGCATTGCCGCCGCCGAACAGTATCGGGAACAATTCGCCGAAATGGTGGTTGACCTTGTCGAAGGTGTCCTGCAGCAGGTCGCGTGTTTCCTTGTCGATCTTATGGATGGCGTCCTGCAGGGTGTTGATCGCCTCGGTCAGGTCGGCATTTTGCGCGTCGAGGAAATTCTTGCGCTCGGAGGCCTGCGCCAGTTCGTCGAGCGCCGCCAGATTGACAGCGCCAAGGGCGGCAATGGCATTGGTCAGGCGCGTCACTTCGCCCTGCAGATAGGAGGGGCGCATGTCGTCGTTCAGCTTCTCTGCGAGCGCGGCTTCGTCAGCCTGCGCTTCGATCAGTTGCTGCGCATATTGTTCCTGGTTCAGGCGCGCCGCCTGTTCCTTCAACTGCAATTCCATGATGCGGTCGCGTTGTGGCTGCAGGCTGCGTTCGAGCTGCATGCGGGACTCTTCATGCTGGCGCAATTTCTGCGTCAGTTGGTCGAGTTCGTGGCGCGCATCGGCCAGCGCGCGCTCCTGATCGCTGCGTTTTTCCAGCAAAGACTGCAAACCTGCCTGCGCGGTCTGGTCGTCCAGGCTTTCCAGTTCCAGATGGCCTTGCTGCATGTTGGCGAACAATTGTGCGGCCTGCTCCAGCGCCGTGGAGATGCTGCGTTTCAATTCGTCGATTTTGCTGCGATGCGACTTTTCGGCAAACTGCGCCTCCTGTGCCAGCCGCTCCAGTTCACGCAGGCGCTGCCGCGCATCGTTGAGTTGCTGCTCTTTGGTCAGGTAGTCGGTCTGGCCTTCTTCGTGCTTCTCCTGAATCTCGGCCAGTTCGATGTCGAGCTGTTCGAACTTCGCCTCGGACTCCAGTTTGACTTGCTGCTGCTCCGATTCCTGCATGGCGATTTCGGCCAAATCGGCTTCAATCTGCGTGCTGCGCTGGTTGAATCGCTCCAGCACTTCGGACTGCTTCATGACTTCGATCTGCAGGCTGTGCACGGTTTGCGTCAGCAAGGTGTCGCGCTGGCGGTATTCCTGCAGGCGTTGCGTCAATTGCGCTAGGACCGATTCTGCGCGCGCAGAACGCGTGCGGGCTTCGTCGGCCAGCATGTGCTGGGCGCGCAGCTGCTTGGTGATATTTTCAATTTCCTGCTGGCGTGCCAGCATGCCGTCTTGCTCCGAGTCCGATGCATAGAAGCGCACGCTGGATTTGCCAATGGCATGGCCTTGGCGCGTGACGAAGCTGGCACCAGGCGGCAGCTTGGCACGGTCGACGAAGGCGGCATTGGTGTCTTCCGCCACGAAGATGTCACGTAGCCAATCCTGCATCAGCGCGCGCAGGCCGGGGTCGTTCAGTTGCAGCAAATTGATGAATGGCTTCAAACCGTCCGGCGCATCGACAGCAGGCAAAACCGCAGCGGCGTTAGGAGAATACAGCGCCAGCTTGGCCGGCGGCGCGTCGCCGAAGAAGGCCTTGGCCCAGTCGAGGTTGGACATTTCCAGCGCGGCGGTGCGCTCGCGCAAGATTGCTTCGAGGGCAGTTTCCCAACCGGCATCGATGTGCAGCTTTTGCCACAGACGCGGCAAGCCGTTCAATTCGTGCTTTTCCAGCCAAGGCTGGACCTTGCCCTGCGACTGCACGCTTTCCTGCAATTGCTTGAGCGCATGCAGGCGTGCTTCGAGTTGGGCATTGGCGGCGGTTTCGGTGTTGACTTGCTGCTGCGCCTGGCGCCGCTCTTCTTCCACCTGCGGTTGCTGCTCCTGCGCTTCTTCAAGCTGCGCCTTCGATTCCTCCAGCGCCTGCTGTTTTTCTTCCAGCTGCAGCTTGAGGTTTTCCAGATGCGTGGCGTCGGGTACATTCAAGCCGCTTTTTTCCTGCAGCAGACGCTCGCGCCGCACCGCCAAACCGGACAGTACGTTGCCGGCATTGCGCTGGTGCGCCGATTCGAGCTCGATCTGCTGTTGCACCTGCATGATCTTGCCGCGCGATTCGGTCGTCTTCAACTGGGCTTCGCGCCATGCCTGTTCCAGCGCCGGCAGCGCATCGTTTTGCTGCTGTGCGATTTCCTGCGATTGCTCGACGCGCATGGCGTGTTCTTCAAGATGCATCTCGGCCTCGGCCAAGTCGTCCTGGAATTGCTGGCCCTGACGCTGCCATTGGTCACGTTGCGCAGTCAGCGAATTCAATTGCGATTGCAGGCGGTTGCGCGATTCGATGACGAATTTGATCTGCGCTTCGAGGCTGCCGATTTCGGAGTTGGTTTGGTACAAATGGCCCTGCGCCTGATGCATGCGGTCGCCCGCGCCATAATGCGCCTGACGCATGTGCTCGAGTTCGGTTTCGACATGGCGCAGCTTGGCGTTCTGCTCTTCCAGATCGGTATTGGCCTTGTCGATATCGCGCAGGACTTTCTCTTGCTCGCCCTTGGCTTCATTCTTGCGCAGCAACCAGAGCAGCTTCTGCTTTTCCGTCTGATCGCCCTGCAGCTCGTGAAAGCGTTTGGCAACGGCAGCCTGGGCCTCGAGCTTTTCCAGGTTGGCATTGAGTTCGCGCAGGATGTCGTCGACCCGCTGCAAGTTCTCACGCGTGTCGTGCAGGCGATTTTCCGTTTCGCGCCGTCTTTCCTTGTACTTCGACACGCCGGCCGCCTCTTCGAGGAAGATGCGCAGTTCTTCGGGGCGCGCTTCGATAATGCGCGAGATCATGCCCTGGCCGATAATGGCATAGGCACGCGGCCCGAGGCCGGTGCCGAGGAAGATGTCCTGAATGTCGCGCCGGCGCACTGCCTGGTTGTTGATGTAGTAAGTGGACGTACCGTCGCGCGTCAGGGTGCGCTTGACGGCGATCTCGGCATATTGGCTCCACTGGCCTGAGGCTTTACCGTCGGCATTGTCGAACACCAGCTCGACAGACGAACGGCCAGCCGGCTTGCGGCTGGTGGTGCCGTTGAAAATGACGTCCTGCATCGACTCGCCGCGCAGTTCGGATGCCTTGGATTCACCCAGGACCCAGCGCACGGCATCGATGATGTTGGATTTGCCGCAGCCATTGGGACCCACCACGCCGACCAATTGGCCCGGCACCTGGAAATTCGTCGGATCGACAAAAGATTTGAATCCCGACAATTTAATCGAAGTTAGACGCACGTTATCAACTCTTAGCGCAAGCTGGCAAAAAAATGAACGAACAGCTGAAGGCTGGAACTAGCCTTAGGCAGCTTCGCAAAAGGGCTTTATCATAACACCTCGCCTAGCGTATTTATCAATTTCCGGGGGCAATTGCCGGTCGGAAAATCGTTGCCCACTGTATAATCATGGTCGACCTTCCCACCTGAACACACCTGCGCCGAGTTGTCGTGAATCCCCATCTTGCCAAGTTGCACCCCTATCCGTTCGAAAAATTGCGCCAACTGTTTGCCGGCGCAACACCCAACGCTACATTTTCGCCCATCAGTCTGGGTATAGGCGAGCCGAAGCACCCGACGCCGCAATTCATCCGCCAGGCCTTGAGCGACAATCTCGACGGCCTGGCCAGCTATCCCAGCACGCTGGGGAGCGAAGCATTGCGCCGTGCCATAGCAGGCTGGCTGGAACGGCGCTATGCCCTGCCACCTGTCAATGCCGCGACGCAAATCTTGCCAGTAAGCGGCTCGCGCGAGGCGCTATTTTCCTTCGCCCAGACCGTGATTGCACCGGCCGCGCCCGGCCAGCCGCCGGCGCTGGTGATGAGCCCTAACCCGTTTTACCAAATTTATGAAGGTGCTGCCTATCTGGCAGGCGCTGAACCCTATTTCGTGAATTCGGACCCCGCGCGCAATTTCGCACCGAATTACGGTGCCGTACCGGCTGAAATCTGGCAGCGCGTGCAGTTGCTCTACCTGTGCTCGCCGGGCAACCCGACCGGCGCAGTGCTGACCCTGGCGGACTGGGAAGAACTTTTCGCCCTTTCGGACCGCTACGGCTTCGTGATTGCCGCCGACGAGTGCTATTCCGAGATCTATTTCAAAGCCGAGGCGCCACTGGGAGCGCTGGAAGCCGCACATCAACTCGGGCGCGCCGATTTTCGTCGGCTGATGGTCTTTTCCAGCCTTTCCAAGCGCTCCAATGTGCCGGGCATGCGCTCCGGCTTCGTGGCCGGCGATGCCGAATTGATCAAAAATTTCCTCCTCTATCGTACCTACCATGGCAGCGCGATGAGTCCGGCCGTCCAGGCCGCTTCGGCTGTGGCCTGGAACGACGAAGTGCATGTCCAGGAAAACCGCACCAAATATATCGAAAAATTCAGGCAAGTGACGCCCTTGATGCAGCAGGTTTTCGACGTGGAGCTGCCGGACGCCGGATTTTACCTGTGGGCCAAGATCCCCGACCGATTCGCAATCTCGGACGTGGAATACGCCAAACGCCTGTATGCCGAATATAATGTCACTGTATTGCCCGGTAGTTACCTCGCGCGCGACGCACATGGCGACAATCCGGGGCGCAACCGCGTACGCATGGCCCTGGTTGCGGAATTGGATGAGTGCCTTGAAGCAACCCGGCGCATCGTCGAATTCGGCGGCAAGTTGTAGTTCCGGTACGGTTTCGACAGTTCTCGTGCCGTACATGTACCGATATCTTTCCCATTTACTTTCTTTAAGATCGCCAAGATGACCCAAGGATTGCAACAAACCATTGAACAGGCATGGGAAAACCGTGCCGAATTTTCGCCCAAGTCCGCTCCGGCCGACGTGCGCGAGGCCGTTGCCCACGTGTTGGAGCAGCTCGACAAGGGCAGCCTGCGCGTGGCGCAAAAGGACAGCGGCGCCTGGGTAGTCAATCAATGGGTCAAAAAAGCGGTATTGCTGTCGTTCCGCCTGGAAGACAATGTCGTCATGGCGGCCGGCGCAAGCGGACAGGGCGGCGCGAATTCGATGCAGTTCTATGACAAGGTGCCGACCAAATTCTCCAACTACACGGCAGAAGACTTCGTTGCCGGCGGCTTTCGTGTGGTGCCACCTGCCGTGGCTCGCCGAGGCAGCTTCATCGGCAAGAACGTGGTGATGATGCCGTCGTTTGTCAATATCGGCGCCTATGTCGACGAAGGTACGATGGTCGACGCCTGGGCCACAGTCGGCTCCTGCGCACAGATCGGCAAAAACGTTCACCTTTCCGGCGGCGTCGGCATTGGCGGCGTGCTCGAGCCGATGCAAGCCAATCCGACCATCATCGAAGACAATTGCTTCATCGGCGCGCGCTCCGAGATCGTCGAAGGCGTCATCGTCGAGGAAAACTCCGTGATTTCGATGGGCGTCTATATCGGGCAATCGACCAAGATTTATGACCGGACAACCGGCGAAGTGACTTACGGCAGAATCCCGGCCGGTTCGGTCGTGGTGTCGGGCAACCTGCCTTCGCCTGACGGCAAGTACAGTCTGTACTGCGCGGTGATCGTCAAAAAAGTTGATGCCAAGACCAGGGCCAAGACAGGCATCAATGAATTGCTGCGCGACTGAGCAAGGCCGGGACTTCTGAGCTAAACGCTGGTCGATTTTTTTAGGGGAATACCATGGCAATGGATCGTTTGTTTGCGCTGATGAAGGAAAAGGAAGCATCCGACATATTCATGGCGGTCAATTCCCCGATACAGATCAAGATATCGGGCCAAATGGTGCCGATCAACCAGCAAAAGATGGATAACACCACCATCCTGGGTCTGCTGGCAGAGGTGGTCCCTACCGACAAGCTGGCCGATCTCGATCGCGACAACGAGCTCAACATGGGGATACCGGTGGCTGGAATAGGCAGTTTCCGTCTATCGGCGTTCCGCCAGCGCGGCAGCATTTCCGCCGTGCTGCGCTATATTCCCTATCAGATTCCGCCGCTCAATACCCTGCACGTGCCCGAAATACTCGGCGAATTGATCCTGGAAAAGCGCGGCCTGCTGCTGGTGGTTGGTGCAACCGGCTCAGGCAAATCGACCACGATAGCCGCGATGCTCGACCATCGCAATGAAACCAAGGCCGGCCACATCCTGACCATCGAAGACCCGATCGAATTCCTGTTCCGTAACAAGAAGTCCATCGTCAATCAGCGTGAAGTCGGCACCGACGCGCGCAGTCTGGAAGTGGCGCTGAAGAACGCCCTGCGCCAGGCGCCTGATTGCATCCTGATCGGCGAAATCCGCGACAAGGACACGATGTCGGCGGCGCTGGCGTATGCGCAATCGGGCCATCTCGTGGTTGCCACGCTTCACGCCAACAACAGCTACCAGGCGCTGACGCGTATCATCAACTTCTTCCCCATCGAGACGCGCCAGTCGCTGCTGCCCGACATCGCCGGCTCGCTCAAGGCCATCATTTCGCAACGCCTGATTCCATCCATCGATGGCGGACGCCGGCCGGCAGTCGAAGTCATGCTCAACACACGCCATGTATCGGAATTGATTGAGGCTGGAGAAATCGGCCAGATCAAGGAGGGTATCGAAAAGAGCATGTCGCCAGGTTCGCAAACCTTCGAACAGGCACTGCTGCAATTGATTCGCGAAGGCGTCTGCACCCAGGAAGATGCGCTGGCCTATGCCGATTCGGCATCGAACCTGTACTGGCTGATCAACAATTCCAAGGATGGCAAGGCGCCGGAACCGGAGCCGGAACCGCCGAAGGAAGAAGTGGCCACCTTCACCGAATTCACCCTGAACATTTAGAAAGCGCATCACGCGGCAATGGCAATTACCCTGTACGGCATCCCCAACTGCGATACGGTCAAGAAGGCCCGCAGTTGGCTGGAGGCGCATGAACGCGCCCACCACTTCCACGACTTCAAGAAAGCTGGCCTCGAGCGCAAGGTAATTGAAGCTTGGCTCAAGCACGTCGACTGGGAGATTCTGGTCAATCGCAAAGGCACCACCTGGCGCGCATTGCCTGACGAGCGCAAGGCGGCAATCGTCGACGCAGCGTCGGCCACAACGCTGATGCTGGAAACGCCGAGTGTTATCAAGCGCCCTGTCATGGTGACGGCAACCAGCGTGCACGTCGGGTTTTCCCCCGCCGCCTACAGCGAGATCGATCCAAAATGAGTAAACCGCAATGAGTAAGACCCTGGCCCTGACCGAAAAACTGATTGCCCTCTCCTCGGTCACGCCGAACGACAACGGCTGCCAGCAACACCTGATCGAATTGCTCTCTCCCCTCGGCTTTGCTTGCGAAGCGATTGAATCGGGCGGCGTGACCAATCTGTGGGCGCGGCGCGGTAGCGCGCCACCGCTGGTCGTGTTTGCCGGCCACACCGACGTGGTTCCGACCGGGCCGCTCGAACAATGGCACTCGCACCCATTCGAGCCGACCCATCGCGATGGCAAGCTTTACGGACGTGGCGCGGCCGACATGAAGACGTCGATTGCGGCCATGGTGGTCGCGGTGGAGGAATTCACGGCAGCGCATCCGCAACACAACGGCTCTATCGGCTTCCTGATTACCAGCGACGAAGAAGGCCCGGCAACCGACGGCACAGTCGTCGTATGCCGCCATCTGCAGGAGCGCGGCGAAAAGCTCGACTACTGCATCGTCGGCGAACCGACCTCGGCCCATGAACTGGGCGACATGATGAAAAACGGCCGGCGCGGCAGCATGTCCGGCAGGCTGGTCGTCAAGGGCATACAGGGTCATATTGCCTACCCGCAATTGGCCAGGAATCCGGTGCACAGCTTTGCGCCGGCGCTGGCCGAGCTGGTTGTCGAGCATTGGGACGAAGGCAACGAATACTACCTGCCGACTTCGTGGCAGATTTCGAACATGCATTCGGGCACCGGTGCGTCGAACGTGATTCCCGGCGAAGCTGTGGTTGATTTCAATTTCCGTTTCTCGACTGCGAGCACGGCAGAAGGCTTGCAGCAGCGCGTGCATGCCATTCTGGACAAGCACGGGCTCGAATACCAGTTGACCTGGACGATCAGCGGCTATCCATTCCTCACGCCGCGCGGTGAATTGAGCGATGCGTTGCAGCATGCGATCAAGGACGAGACGGGGCTGGACGCCGAGCTGTCGACCACCGGCGGCACCTCCGACGGGCGATTTATCGCACGCATCTGCCCGCAAGTCATTGAATTCGGCCCGCCCAACGGCAGCATCCACAAGATAGACGAGCACATCGAGCTGCGCTTCATCGACCCGCTCAAGAACATCTATCGCCGTACGCTCGAAAATCTGCTGGCCTGAGGGCCGGCTACACCACTTACTATTATGGCCGCCTTCATGCCGCATACTACTCTCACCACGCTGCGCGACTTTCTGCGCTATGCCGTCAGCCGTTTCAATGCGGCCAAGCTGTTCTTCGGCCACGGCACCAATAACGCCCTCGACGAAGCCGCCTATCTGCTGCTGCACACGCTGCACCTGCCGCTCGACCAGCTTGAACCTTTTCTTGATGCCCGTTTGCTCGATTACGAAATCGACGCCCTGCTCAAGGTGATCGAACAACGCACCGAAGAACGCATCCCGGCGGCCTACATCACCAAGGAAGCCTGGCTCGGCAGCTACCGCTTTTATGTCGACGAACGCGTGATCGTGCCGCGCTCGTTCATTGCAGAACTGATCCCGGAGCATTTCGCGCCGTGGATCAGCGAGCCGGACGAAGTGAGCGCCATTCTCGACCTGTGCACAGGGTCCGGCTGCCTGCCCATTTTGTTGGCAGATGCGTTCCCGAGCGCTGCGGTTGATGCCGTCGACATCTCCACCGATGCCCTCGCCGTGGCGCGTCGCAACGTTGACGACTACGGTCTGCAGGACCGCATCACCCTGATCGAATCAGACCTGTACAATGCGGTTCCGCAGCAGCGCTACGACATCATCGTCAGCAATCCGCCGTACGTGAACAGCCAGTCGATGAGCCGCTTGCCCGAGGAATACAAGCGCGAACCGCAACTGGCACTGGCCGGCGGTGAAGACGGCATGGACCTGGTGCGTAGAATCGTGGCAGGCGCTGCGCAACGGCTGACCGAAAACGGCATTCTGCTGGTCGAAGTGGGACATGAACGCGCCTACGCAGAAGCGGCCTTCCCCAATCTGGAGCTGACTTGGGTCACGACCAGTGCCGGCGATGACATGGTGTTTCTGGTCACCGCCGAGCAGCTGGCGCAAGCCGGCTTTTAGCACGACACCGGCAATCCTGAAAAATGCGATCCGGGTATTGCATACCTGGGTGGCAGTGCATCCATTTGAATATTCAAGCAGCAACGTTTAAAGAACTCCATGATCCGTTTTCAGCAAGTCAGCCTTATGCGGGGCATCAAGCCGCTGTTGGACAATGTCGATGTGACGCTCAATCCGGGCGACAAGATCGGCTTGATCGGCGCCAATGGCGCGGGTAAATCGAGCCTGTTCGGCCTCTTGCGCGGCGAGTTGCATGCCGACCTCGGCAGCATCGACTTTCCCTCAAAATGGCGCATGGCCTACGTGGCGCAGGAAACCCCGGCGCTGGACCGCCCCGCGCTGGAATACGCCATCGATGGCGACGTGACGTTGCGCCGGCTGGAAGACGAACTGGCCTTCCTTGAAAGCGAACCGGAAAGCAGCGCCAACGGCATCCTGATCGGCGAGTTGTATAGTGCGCTGGCGGACGCCGATGCCTACACCGTGCGTTCGCGCGGCGAGCAATTGCTGACCGGTCTGGGCTTCACGATGGACCAGATGCAGCAGCCGGTGGCGAGTTTTTCCGGCGGCTGGCGCATGCGTCTGAATCTCGCGCAAGCCTTGATGTGCCCGTCCGACCTGCTGTTGCTCGATGAACCGACCAACCATCTGGATCTCGACGCCATTATCTGGCTGGAAGACTGGTTGAAGCGCTATGCCGGCACGCTGATCGTTATTTCGCATGACCGCGACTTCCTCGACGGCGTGGTCAACGTCATCGTACATATCGACGAGCGCAAGCTCAAGCGCTACTCCGGCAACTACTCGGCCTTCGAACGCCAGCGCGCGGCGCAGATGATCCTGGCACAAGGGGCGATGGAAAAGCAGGCGCGCCAACGCGCCCACCTGGAATCCTTCATCAACCGCTTCAAGGCCCAGGCCAGCAAGGCGCGTCAGGCGCAAAGCCGCATGAAGGCGCTGTCGCGGATGGAAGAGCTGGCGCCGCTACGCGCTGCGGCGGAATTTTCATTTGAGTTCCGCGAGCCGGCCAATGCGCCCAACCCGCTGCTGGTGATGGAAGACGTCAATGCCGGTTATCGCATCGGCGACGGACACGACGAGCCGGTGGTCGAAAAGACGATTGTCTCCGGCATCAACTTCTCGCTGCAAATCGGGCAACGCATCGGCCTCTTGGGTGTCAACGGCGCCGGCAAATCGACGCTGATCAAGACCATTGCCGGAGAACTGGCACCGCTGGCAGGCGATTCGCAATTCGGCAAGGGCTTGGCAATCGGCTATTTCGCGCAGCACCAGGTCGAAATGCTGCGTCACGAAGAATCGCCGCTATGGCATCTGGCGCATATCGCGCCGACCGTACGTGAGCAGGAGCTGCGCAATTTCCTGGGCAGCTTCAATTTCAACGGCAGCATGGTCACCAGCAAGATCGCACCGTTTTCGGGCGGCGAGAAGGCACGCCTGGCACTGGCCCTGATCGTCTGGCAACGGCCCAACCTGTTGCTGCTCGATGAACCGACCAATCACCTGGACCTCGAAACGCGTGAGGCGCTGACAGACGCGCTGGCGCAATTCGAGGGCACACTGGTCGTTGTCTCGCATGATCGCCACCTGCTGCGTGCGACGACGGACAATTTCATCATCGTCGCCGACGGCAAGCTGCAACCGTTCGACGGCGATCTGGACGATTACCGCGACTGGCTGTTCAAGACCAAGCTTGATGCCAAGAACGGAACAGCCGCCGGTGCCGCCTTGCCGCCGGTAAGCGCCAAGGCCGCCAACGGCAGTATCGCACCATCACCTTCAAGTGCGCCGGCCGGCGATAAGCGCGAACAAAAACGCGTTGACGCCGAGGAGCGGCAAAAGCTGGCTGCGCGCAGGAAACCGATTGAAGCCAAGATCAAGAAGCTCGAAGAACAAATCGCCAAGCGCAATGCACAAAAGGCCACGGTGGATGCGCGCCTTGCCGATCCCGAGATTTATGATCATGCAAAAAAGAAGGAATTGAAAACGCTGCTGACCGACCAGGCTTTCTACGCCAAGGAATTGGAGCAACTCGAAAGCGAATGGTTGGAGCAGCAGGAAGCACTGGAACAAGCAGCAATCTGAAATCCCGGGTCATCAATCGTGCAACATGCGCCACGGCTTCGCCCGGAAGCAGGTGGCGTGCTCGGCAAGGCAATACCATGCAAGATTCGATTATCATTAAGATCATTATCTTGCATGGCAACTAATAAAAATGCCCCAAAAGACTTGCCAAAACTCACTATTTTGTGCTTGGCAATTGACGTCTTGTAATAATCCGTCATAAACTTGCCTTACGCTATGTTTCCAAGTTTCAACTGGCGCAGTTTGCCGTTAGTCAACGGAGTGATAAATATCAATTAAACAACGATATTATTGTAACAATAAGACCAATTTAGTTGTGTGCCGGTAAATCTATCGATACACTAAGATTCAAATGACAAACGTGCTAAGAGAAATCCGTGACGTTCGACAGGTTCAAGGTGAACTACGCCGCAGGTGGTTCACGTCTGAAACCATGGATTTGATCGTCTGGGTGGACGACACGAACGAACCGGCACAACTGCAGCTTTGTTATGACAAGGGACGCAGGCGGGCGGAACGGGCTTTCACCTGGAAACCGGGCACCGGCTTCACGCACACGGCAGTCGACGATGGCGAATACGGCAACGGCCGATATAAGGCAACGCCCATTATGGTGGTTGACGGCGGCTTCAACACCGAACGTGTCGACGGCCTGTTTCACAATCATAGTGTCAACCTGCCGGCCGATATCGTACACTTTGTCTCCGGCAAGATTCGCGAATACCAGGCTGTTTCTCCCCATGCACATCTCCCCTCGCTCAGTGCCAATTCGAGCATCATGTACTACCAGAACAGCGCGCTGTAATTTCACCGCCACATCCGGCAAATCGACCCACCCTTGAATACCAGTCTCAGCTTTATCGGTTGCGGAAAGCTCGGACGCACCCTTGGCCGCCTTTGGCAAGGTACGGAAGGCGTTCTGCTGCATGACATTCTCACCCATACTCGCTCGGGCGCAGACGATGCTGTCGCATTCATCGGCGGCGGCCGTGCCGTCACTGACTTCGCCGGCTTGCAAGCAAGCGACATATTTCTCATTGCCACACCGGACGATGCAATTGAAGCTGCCTGCATTTCGCTGGCGCAAAGAAACCTGCTCAATGAATCGAGCGTCGTGTTTCATTGCAGCGGCGCGCTCAATTCTGCTGTCTTGCACGCGGCAAGATCACAAGGGGCGGCTGTCGCCAGTATCCATCCGATTCGCAGTTTTGCCCGGCCGGAGCAGGTGTCTGCCCAATTTGGGGGCACCTATTGCGGCGTAGAGGGCGATCAGCGCGCGCTTGGAACACTGATACCGCTGTTCGAATCGATCGGCGCCAAGCCAGTTGCCATCGACGGCGCCAAGAAAATTCTCTACCATGGCGCCGCTGTGATCGCCGCCAATTACCTCGTCACCTTGATGGACGTTGCGTGCAATACCTATATCGAAGCCGGTGTCGCACCAGGGGCCGTGCTGGCAATGATGGCGCCGCTGGTGCGCGAGACGCTGGAAAATGTTTTGCATATCGGCCCCGAGGCAGCCTTGACCGGACCGATTGCGCGCGGCGACCTTGCAACAGTTGCGCGGCAGCAGGCGGCACTATCGGATTGGCGCCAAGACTATGGCGCGCTATATCGTGACTTGGCCGCCTTGACCGAAGAACTGGCCGCGCGCAAGGCAAAATAACTTCACGCGGATTGTTTTCCCGGCGCGACTCGGCTACACTCATCCGCGAAGCCATTGCTTCAACGTCGCTCGGACGGATCCGGGCGCTTACGTGGAATGACAACATGACCGACACTCGCTCGCCGCGCAGTTTTGCGCGTATCAACCGCCTTCCCCCTTACGTTTTCAATATCACCGCCGAACTCAAGCTGGCCGCGCGCCGTCGCGGTGAAGACATCATCGACATGTCGATGGGCAATCCGGATGGCGCCACGCCACCCCACATTGTCGACAAGCTGACCGAGGTGGCACGCAGGCCCGACACCCACGGCTATTCCGCATCCAAGGGCATCCCGCGTCTGCGGCGCGCCATCGCGCACTGGTACAAGACGCGCTACGACGTGGATCTGAACGCCGACACCGAGGCCATCGTGACCATCGGCTCGAAAGAGGGCCTGGCGCACCTGATGCTGGCCACACTGGACCGCGGCGACACGGTACTGGTACCGAACCCGAGCTATCCGATCCATATCTACGGTGCAGTGATCGCCGGCGCCGACATCCGCTCGATCCGGATGAGCCCGGGTGTCGATTTCTTCGCCGAACTGGAACGCGCGATTCGTGAAAGTTATCCGAAGCCAAAAATGATGATCTTCGGCTTTCCTTCCAACCCGACTGCGCAATGTGTGGAACTCGATTTCTTTGAGCGCGTCGTCAAGCTGGCGCGTGAACACAACATTCTGGTGGTGCATGACCTCGCCTATGCCGACATCGTATTCGACGGCTGGAAGGCGCCGTCCATCATGCAGGTTCCCGGCGCGCGCGAGGTTGCCGTTGAATTTTTCACGCTGTCCAAGAGTTACAACATGGCGGGCTGGCGCATCGGCTTCATGGTCGGAAACAGTGAATTGGTGGCTGCCCTGGCGCGCATCAAGAGCTATCACGACTACGGCAGCTTCACGCCAGTGCAAGTCGCGGCCATCGCGGCTCTGGAAGGCGACCAAACCTGCGTGCGCGATATCTGCGCCAAATACCAGAGCCGGCGCGACGTGCTGGTCAAGGGATTGCATGAGGCGGGTTGGATGGTCGACGTGCCCAAGGCATCGATGTACATCTGGGCGCAGATTCCGCCGGCATGGCGTCACCTCGGTTCGCTGGAATTTTCCAAGCTGTTGCTGGAGAAAGCCAAAGTGTGCGTCTCGCCGGGCATAGGATTCGGCGAATACGGTGACGAATATGTCCGTTTTGCATTGATCGAAAATGAGGCGCGCATCCGCCAGGCGCTGCGCGGCATCAAGACAATGTTGCGGGCGGATCAGTAGGGTAACTGCCATGAAGAGCGCAACGAAAGTGTTGATCTGTTGCTATGTCATACTGACCGGCGGGGCTGCGGCAGCCCCGCCGGAGGAACGCAAGAACTGGTTTGACGATCCGTTTATCCAGGTGCGGCAAGGCTTGCCCGCTTGCCCATTGCCCTTGGGGCCGCTCATCACGGAAGCACAGCGGCGGGCCGAAGCACACTACCGCATTGAGCGCGGAACAAGTTGCTGGATGGAGGGGAAATGCGCGAAACCAAATGCCTATTTGTACGATGCCCCCATAGGTGCATCGATCGCACAAAGCTTCGCAGCCTCATCCGAGTTCTCCGACACCAGTCTTTGGATCACCGTGCAGCGCCGATTCGTCACGGTGGAAGGCTGTATTTCACGCCCCGAACAAGGGCCGGAGATTGAAGCGCGGATGCGGGCGATCCCGGACGTGGAAAGAGTCATCCTTGAATTGATGCTGCCTGGGCAAACGCGTGTTCCCTATCCGATTGCGCCGCCCAAAGGCAAAGAAAGCACAAACCCCTAGCCCACCCGCCTATTTGCCGGGCGGTACGTAGATAGACCGCCCTGCTTCATTAATCTGGCGGCGCAATTTCTGCCTTTCTTCGGCGCTCATGCGCGCACCGGCGCGGGGAAATTGCGGCTGCGCCTGCTGTGCCTGGGCCGGATTGATATTGCCGCTTTGACCAGACTCGCCGGCACGGCCCGGCATTTGCCCATATTGCTGTGACTGGCCGTTAGGGTTTTGTGCCGGGCGATTGTTTTCATTTTGCTGCGCCCGCTCGCGTTCGCGGTCTCGTTCGCGCTCTCGTTCATCTTCCCGCCCGGCCCTTTGCTCGTGCACAGCCTGCCGATCAAGGCGCATGCGCCCTGGTCCGGCAATGGCATTGTCCGCCGCGGCAAGCGACATCAATACCAAACTGACGAGTAAAATCCTCTTGTTCATTGCTAAAACGGTCTCCATGGCACTGCAACAGACAGATAAACGGTCGCACTATGTTTAAGAGTGTAAGCGGCTTTCTTCGAAGCCTGAATCCGGATTGGGTAAAGTTTGTAACAGTTTGTAATGCTTGCCGCCCCGGACTTTCTCTTGCGGGCAAACTGACGTTACCATACGAACATGAATATGACAAATACCAACGCCGAGTCGCTGCAGGCTACCAATACACCGCAGGCAAAAATCCTTGTCGTCGACGACGATTTGCGACTGCGAGATCTGCTGCGCCGCTATCTGGCGGAGCAAGGTTTCAACGTCGTCACCGCAGAGAACGCCCAGGCCATGAACAAGCTCTGGCTGCGCGAGCGTTACGACTTGCTCGTTCTCGATCTGATGCTCCCGGGCGAGGACGGCTTGTCGATCTGCCGCCGCTTGCGCGGCGCCGGCGACAAGACGCCGATCATAATGTTAACCGCAAAAGGCGAGGACGTGGACCGCATCGTAGGCTTGGAAATGGGTGCCGACGATTATTTGCCGAAGCCGTTCAATCCGCGCGAATTGGTGGCGCGCATCGGCGCGATCCTGCGCCGGGTCGGCCCCGACGAAATCCCCGGCGCCCCTTCGGAAACACCGCAGTCTTTCGCATTCGGCCAGTTCGTGCTCGACCTGGGCACGCGTACCTTGAAGAAAGACGGACAAACCGTCAGCCTGACTACTGGCGAATTCTCGGTTCTGAAAGTATTTGCGCGCCACGCGCGCCAACCTCTGTCGCGCGAAAAGCTGATGGAACTGGCACGCGGCCGAGAGTACGAAGTGTTTGATCGCAGCCTCGATGTGCAGATTTCACGCTTGCGCAAATTGATCGAGCCCGATCCCTCCAATCCGCTCTACATCCAGACAGTATGGGGATTGGGTTACGTGTTCATTCCCGAAGGCCAGCCGCGCTGATCGCCTTTTCTACACGCAAACGCGCGAGCCGGCATGCTTAGGCGACTCTCCTGGCTCTCAAGCGGCCTGTTCTGGCGTACCTTTGTCCTGCTGACTTTTCTGATCACAGCGAGTCTGGCGATCTGGATTTCGAGCATCAGCATCGTCGAGCGCACGCCGCGCGCGCGTCAAGTCGCGGCCCAAATCGTTTCCATCATCACGCTCACGCGGACGGCGCTGGCCAACTCGGATCCGGAATTGCGCCGCGAACTGCTGCTCGACCTGAAAGACAACGAGGGCATCAAAATACTGCCGTTGGAAGACAACGATATCGTGCTGGCGGCGCCGGACAGTGAAACCGTGATGGAAATCGAGGCCAATATTCGGGCCAGAATGGGTGCAAAGACACGCTTCGCCGGTGACATCAATGGTCATGAAGGTTTCTGGATCAGTTTCGACATGGAAGGAGACCCGTATTGGCTGGGCCTGGAGCGGCAACGCGTGGAACGCAATTCCGGCATCCAATGGTTGGGCTGGGCCAGCGTCACCCTGGTCATTTCCATGCTTGGCGCAGTATTCATTACCCGTCTGGTCAACCAGCCGCTGAGTCGGTTGACCGCCGCAACGCAAAGGCTGGCCAAAGGCAAAATACACGAACCCCTGCCCGAAACCGGCCCGGAGGAAATCCGCGATACCTATCGCAGCTTCAACCAGATGGTGGCCGATCTGGCCCAAGTCGAGTCGGACCGCACCCTGGTACTGGCAGGCATATCGCATGACTTGCGCACGCCGTTAGCGCGTATGCAGCTGGAACTGGAAATGGCCAACCTGTCCGATGATGCGCGCACCGGCATGCAATCGGACTTGAATCAGATGGACGCCATTATCGGGCAGTTCCTCGACTATGCGAAACCGACCGATAGCGCATCCTTCGCGCCGGTCGACGTAAGCGCCATCCTGCTTGAATGCGCCCACGCAGCCGGGCGCATGCCAGATCTGCGGATACACACGAGCATTGCGCCTCAATTGCACGTCCTTGGCCACGAAACGGACTTGCGCCGTGTATTCAACAACCTGATCGAGAACGCCCGGCGCTATGGACGCGCGGCAGACGCCGAATTTACGGAACTCGAGGTAAAAGGTATTGTCAATGGAGATAATGTCATCATCAAATTTGCCGACCATGGCAGCGGTGTACCGGAGGGAGATATCGAACGGCTGCTGCGGCCGTTCACACGACTTGATACCGCGCGCGGGCAAGCAAATGGAGCGGGACTCGGCTTGGCGATTGTCGATCGGGTAATACGACGCCACTCCGGAAAGATGCGCGTTCGTAACCGAAGCAGTGGCGGTTTTGTGGTCGAAATCGGAATTCCGAAAATCTGATTTACAATTGGCGCGTTCCTGTTGGCGTGTTTTGGCCAACCTGTTACAGTTCCTACCCTAAAGGTGTGTCAAAAAATCGTAGCGAGCGAACCAATGTCTGGCCAAAGAACGCGACCGTATGACTGTGCGGCGAGCAGCGCAGGCCCGAAATGACCGGACCGCGTGGGCGCCGCAGCAGATTTTTAGATATATCTGAACAATTATCCACTCTTGCGAGGATGCACGATGCGTTTATTTCGATTGATGTTGGCCGGATTGGCCTTACTTTGTTTTGCCGGCTTTGGCGTCGCTGCGCCTGTTCAGGGCCAGGATTACAATCTTTTAACGCCGCCGCAACCGACCGAGCCGGGCAAGAAAATTGAAGTTATCGAGTTTTTCGCTTACTACTGTCCCCATTGCAATGCGCTTGACCACTCGCTCAATGAATGGGTCAGAGCGCAAGGCGACAAGATCATTTTCAAGCGCGTCCACGTTTCGGCCAACGGCGAACCAATGCCGCAGCAGCGCCTGTTCTTTGCCCTCGAAAGCCTCGGCAAGGTGGAAGAATTCCATACCAAGATCTTCTACGCCATCCACTTCCAGCACGTCCATATGAACACCGACAGCGACGTGATCGACTTCATGGTGAAACAAGGTATGGATCGCGACAAATTCACAGCGCTGTATAACTCGTTCACAGTGCAATCGAAGGTCAATCGCGCCATTCAGATGATGTCTTCCTACAAGATCGATTCATGGCCGACTCTGATTGTCGACGGCAAATATGTCACCTCACCGGCAATTGCCGGTTCGCGCCTGCCGACTTATGAAGAAACCGCCGCGCAAAATCTGATGTTGAAGGTGCTCGACGGCCTGGTTGACCAGGCAGCGAAAACGCACCACTAACAGTTGCCGCGCAGATGCAAAAAGCCGCCGCGTTGTTCACGCGGCGGCTTTTTTATTTACCAATTTGGCTCAGCTCAGGTCGGCCAACAGCGAGGCAAGCGTTTCTCCCGGCAATTCTTCGAGGTGGGCCGGGTAGTTGGGGTGGTCGCACCCTATCATCATCTGTGCACCACCCTTGAGCGCACTCTTCATGGCCGGCGTCAACTCAAAGCGTACAAAGTGGACGGCCGACGTCTTCTCGTCATTTTCGCGCTCCAGATCCTCGTCGGCAATCGCATACACACGCTCCTGTCCTTCCACCTGGATGAACATGCGGTCTTCGATGCCAATCAGCTTTGCCAACGCCGCCCTGCGTTCAGTTTCATTGGCGTATTCGATCAGCATCGTCGCCTTGAAGTTGCTGCCGTCTGGCACAAGAGGGTTGTAGGCATCGAGTTCGGACTGGATGCCTTCCTCTTCGTAGATTTTTTCGATGCGCAGCATTTCCTGCACTTGATAACGCAGCGTCTTCTCATCTTCAAACAGCAGGGAAACGTGGTTTCCCAACTGGACGTTGCGCACCTTCTTGTGCGCGATCACTTCGGTGCGCAGTGCCGGGCGGGCCTTGGCGTAGGCTTCCAGGGTTAAGAGGCTATCGCGTTGTATTGCCATGATGCTTGCTCCATTCGTTTCATTAGATTCCGTAGGCTTTGCGCAGCAAAGTGAGCGGATGCGCCATTTGCGCCTTTTTCAATCCGGCTTCGTCCATGCCTTGCTCAATATGATGGCCGGCCAGTTGGCAGTCCGACGAAATGTAATCCGGCTCATTGTTGGCCATGGCCTTGAACACCGGCTTGCCGATCTTCATCGCCATGGCATGAAATTCCTTCTTGACGCCGTAGGTGCCGGCGTGTCCGGAACAGCGCTCCACGATATTGAGCTTGGTGTCCGGCACCAATTGCAGCGTCTCCGCAGTCTTGCGACCGACGTTTTGCACACGCGAGTGGCACGGAATATGGTAGGACACATTGCCCAACGATTGCTTGAAGTCGTTCTTGAGCAGACCATCACGATTACGCGAAATGAAATACTCGAACGGATCCCACATCGCTTCCTTCACCAGTTGGGTATCGGCGTCGTCCGGGAACATCAGCGGCAGCTCTTGCTTGTACATGAGCGTGCAGGACGGAACCGGTGTAAGAATGGCGTACCCTTCCTTCGCCAGCTTGGCCAGATGCGGGATGTTGATGTTCTTCTTTTCCTCGACGCCTACCAGGTCTCCCTGCTCCAGCTTGGGCATGCCGCAACATGCCTCTTTCTCCACCAATACGTAGGGGATATCGTTATGATCGAGGATCGCCAGCAGATCATGGCCGATACCGGGTTCGTTGTAATTGACGTAGCACGTCGAATACACGGCAACCTTGCCCGGGGTCAACGCACCATTGCTCACTTCGTATGGTTTCGACGGGGCAGCGCCGGAGCGGAATTTCTTCGTTGCGAATTCCGGCAACCAGGCCGTCTTGTCGACGTCCAGCGCTTTTTCCATCAAGCCGCGCGCAAACTCCGTTTTATTGACCGCATTGACAGTTTGCGTGACGATGGGAATGCCTGCGAACTTGCCCAGGCCATCGGTATTGGAGAGAAATTTGTCGCGGTAGGGGACATCACCATTCTTGTACTTCACCGCCTTGGCACGCAGCATCAAGTGCGGAAAGTCGACATTCCAGGCGTGCGGCGGCGTGTACGGACACTTGGTCATGTAACACACATCACACAGGTAGCACTGGTCTATCGCTTTCCAGTAATCTTTCTTGTCCACGCCGTCGACTTCCATGGTTGACGAGGCATCGACCAGGTCGAACAAGGTAGGAAAGGTGCCGCACAGGGAAACGCAGCGGCGGCAGCCGTGGCAGATATCGAAAACCCGCTCCAACTCCTTGTTGAGCGAATCTTCATTGTAAAAATCGTCGCTCTTCCAGTCGAGCGGATGACGTGTCGGCGCTTCGAGGTTGCCTTCGCGATTGGACATGTTTTCCCTTAGTGCATTTCGATTGCAAGGCCGCTGCCGGGCGATGGAGGATGAAGGGAGCGACGAAACCGCAATTGGAGAACAATTGGGCCCATCACTCCCCTCGCCCGGCGAGTAGCCAGGCGAGTGTTGCAGATACTACGGCTTTAATCTACCAGCGCGTCGAGCGCCTTTTGATAGCGATTGGCATGCGAGCGCTCTGCCTTGGCCAGGGTTTCGAACCAATCAGCGATTTCGTCGAAACCTTCATCGCGTGCAGTCTTGGCCATGCCGGGATACATGTCGGTGTATTCATGCGTTTCACCTGCAACAGCTGCTTGCAGGTTTTGACGGGAAGAACCGATAGGCAGGCCGGTGGCCGGGTCGCCCACCGTTTCGAGATATTCGAGATGGCCGTGCGCATGGCCGGTTTCACCTTCTGCGGTCGAGCGGAACAGTGCTGCGACGTCGTTTTGACCTTCGATATCAGCCTTGTTTGCGAAATACAGGTAACGGCGATTGGCCTGTGATTCGCCTGCGAAGGCAGCTTTCAGGTTGTCTTCGGTTTTCGAGCCTTTGAGGGTTGTCATCTGAATCTCCTGGGTGGTCGTATTTGCGATTTACTTGGATTACTCGGAACAGCGTGTTGGCGCCTGCGTGCATTGACATACCATGACATCATGCACGCCAGTACCTGGTTCCTGCTCAGGTACACCATACTACGGAGCGTATTGTGGGCGCGCTGCCCAAAAAGCTCAAATTGGCAATTTCAATACGCGAGATAAATAAATACAATCAACTATTTCACGAAAAAAGATTATGCCTATGAGCAATTTCATATTTGATGAAAGTAGCGCGGCAATTCGGCCATGACTTTTCCGACCGGCATTTGCCATTCGCCAAAATGATTTTGCCGATATAAACGATGATGCGGGTACCAAGGCGTATCGTCCGGACGCCCCTGCCAGCGCCATTCCCCTGACTTTCGCAATATCAGCCAGGTCGGTGTACCAAGCGCGCCGGCCAAGTGTGCCACGGCCGTGTCAACACTGATGAGCAGATCCAATTGGTTTAACAAGGCTGCCGTGTCGGCGAAATCGATTAAAAGCGCATCCATGCAACGCATTTGGGGATAAAGCGCTAAAAGTGCCTTGTCGTCATGCGCCAGTGGTTTTTGCAGACTGAACCATTCCGCATCGAATTCGAGCAAGGGCAACAGTGATTGCAAAGGCATGTCGCGGGTAGGATTGTTCAAGCGGCGCTGGCCGCCGGCCCAGACGAGACCTATGCGCGGCCGGCTCTTCGGGCCAAGCAGCGCGTACCATTTTGCCCAAGTCGTTTCAGGTGACCGCAAATATGGCACCCCTTGTGGCAGAAATTGCGTAAATGCCTGCAATACCAGCGGCAAACTCATCAAGGGACAATGCTGGTCGTGGCGGGGAACCGGTTCTTCCTCGGCAACAACGGAGACCTTTTCATTCACGACACACCGCAACAGCGAACATAGACTGCCCGGCACACGCAACACGACATGCGCGACCCTGCTTGCAGCGATGTGCACGTAGCGCACGAATTGCAGCGTGTCACCCAAACCCTGTTCGGCCCAGAGCAATAACGTGCCATCGGGCGCGTCTTCGCCGCGCCATGCCGGCGCCGAAGTCTGCAGTGTGGCATGGCGCAGTTGCTCCGTCTGCCAGCGCGACTCGAACAGCGGCCATCCGCGGCGCCAATCGCCGAGGGCGAAGTAGCAATGCGCCTGCTCCATCATAACCTCGGCCAAGACAGGCGGGACTTTCAATGCCCGTTCATAGCTCGCCAAGGCTTCGCGGTAGGCGCCCTGTTGTTGAAGCACATTGCCGCGATTGAAGTGCGCAATTTGATCGTTCGGCAAAAATCTTAGAATGGTCTCGTAGCACACCAGCGCCTCGGCGTGGCGGTTCAAGTGCAGCAGCAGGTTTCCCAGTCCGTTCCAGGCCGCGTGATATTCTGGATCGATAGCTGTTGCCTGGCGAAAATTCACCAGTGCTTCCTCATGGCGCCCGCGCCGGGCCAACAATTCTGCAAGCGCGCAATATTGTGAAGCGCTGTCGGCATGCGCAGCAAGGTCAACCAGCATTGCCTGTTCTGCCGCTTCTTTCAGCGACATGACGTGAGCCATCCCGGGAGCAATTTCCAGGCATCGTTCAAAATCGGCCAATGCAGCGCATGGTTGGGCGAGTGAGAGAAGAAGCGTGCCGCGCTTGACCAGCGCCGGCGGAAAATCGGGAACCAGATTCACGGCGGCGTTGAGGCAATCCAGCGCCGCACCCGGCTCGCCGCCCTGTTGCAAGGCGATGCTACGTGCAATCAACGCCACCGCCTGCGCCGCCTTGTCTGGAAACTGCGCATTGTCCGTCAACGGCCTGGTCCTCGGGTTCGGTAACGATCAGGTACGGTAAATCAGGGCCACAGCCTCAGCCGCAATCCCCTCTTCGCGCCCGAGATAGCCGAGTTTTTCGTTGGTCTTGGCTTTGAGATTGACCTGTTGCACCGTGATTGCGAGGTCGGCGGCAATATGTTGGACCATCAGCGGAATATACGGCGCCATTTTCGGCGCTTGGGCGATGATGGTCGCGTCGACATTGCCGATGGCGTAGCCGGTTTCCACGACGCGCCTGGCAGCTTCCCGCAGCAGCGCGCGCGAATCGGCGCCGGCAAAACGTGGATCGGTATCGGGAAAGTGGCGGCCAATGTCACCCAGACCGGCAGCGCCGAACAGCGCGTCGGTCAAGGCATGCAGCAGGACATCGGCATCGGAGTGACCAAGCAGGCCGGTCGAATGCGGTATGGTGACGCCGCCGATAATGAGCGCACGCCCGGGCACGAGTGCATGGCAATCGTAACCCTGTCCAATGCGAAATGGCGGTATTGGCGGTAATGGTGCCACTGATGGCGCGCTCATAGACCCTCGCGCAAATACATCTCGGCCAAGGACACGTCCTGCGGCAAGGTCACTTTGAAATTACGCGGACTGCCTTCCACCAGCCTCGGCTGCAAACCCAGCGCTTCAATCGCACTTGATTCGTCGGTCACGTCGTCGACTGATTCGAGCGCGCGGCGCAGCAGGCCGTAACGAAACATTTGCGGGGTCTGGGCGGCCCACAAGCCGCTGCGCGGCACCGTCGCTTGCACACGCTTGTCGCTACCGCCGCGTTTCAGGGTATCGACCACCGGCAGGGCCAACAGTCCGCCGACGCTATCGTCACGCAGGGCTTCGGTCAAAGTCTCGATCAACCCGGTCGTCAGGCCGGGCCGTGCTGCGTCATGCACCAGCACCCAATCGTCAGGCCCCGCATAGTCGCTCAAGACGCGCAGTCCCTTCAAGACGGATACATGGCGTGTGGCGCCGCCGTTGAATATGACCGTGACGCGCCCTTCGAGATGCGGCGCGCCGGCCATCACTTCCCGAATTTTCTCGTCCTCTGCGTTGACGACGACAAAGGTATGTTCGATGACAGAGGATGCGGCAAAGGTATCGAGCACATGCAGCAACATCGGCTTGCCTGCGATCATTACATATTGCTTCGGTGAATTGGTTCCCATGCGCGCACCGACTCCGGCGGCCGGAATCAGTGCGAAGTGGCGAGCTGCGTTCATACTGGAAATCTCTTTCAGGCCAATCAGGCAAAAGCGACGAACTGTTTTTTGAGCCAAGCTATTTTAACTTCTTGTCGCCTTGCGCGCATCGGGCAGCGCAAACTTATCGTTGTTCGCCATGCTCGGCTTGCGCGATCAGCAAGTTCTTGAACTCAACCAGATCCTGCGCATTGACATCCGAAATCAGCCAGTAGTTCATTCCGTTCTGGGTCCAGTGCATCAATTGGTAACCCTGGCGCGTCACGGCAATCTGCCCGTTCGAGTCATGATCGCGTTGCGGCCATTCATACAGATTCAGGGTATGCAGGCGATGACGGTACACCAGCGCCGCGACATTGCGTTGCGCAATGTAGTCAAGGCGCCCGCCCACAAGGGAATATCCTTGCGGGGACAAATCGACCACATTCGGGGCAAAATCGAGTTTATCGCTGAACCAGGGCTTGACAGTATGCTGGTCGGTTGAGGCCACATCGGCGAGATGGCTCACCATCAAGGAACGTGCATGTCCTGCCACGACATCCTGTTCCAGCAAGTCAAGATCGGACGGACGGCCCATGTAAATTGAAAGGAGAAACATAAAAGCCAGTGCACCGCCGCCGGCCAGAGCCGCATTGATCCAGGCCCAGGAAGCATTGAACAGGCTGAACGATTTCTTTTCCGCCGCCGGTGGCTGTGGCAGGGACGCCAAAATTCGCGTCCGCAAATGGGCTGGTGCGGCATGTTGGCGGCCCTGCTCCCTAACCAAAATCTTCAAATCGGTCAGTTGCTTTTGCGCTGCGCGACATTGCTCGCATTCGGCAAGGTGCGCGGCGAGACGCGCGGCACCGGACGCGTCGAGTTCGCCGTCCAGGTGCGCTTCCATCAATTTGCCTGATTCTTCACAATTCATCGTCTTACCCTAACAGTTCGCCGAGCATCTTGCGCGCCCGCGCCAGGCGAGACATCACGGTTCCAAGCGGTACGCCGGCGATTTCAGCGATTTCCTTATACGTCATGTCATGCATTTCCTTGAGCACTATCGCTTCGCGAAACGCAGGGGGCAGTCTTTCCAGCGCAGCATTGACCTCGCGTCGCGTGTCGCGCACCCCGGCAGCATGCTCGGGATCGTTCGCAGACACATTGGAAGTTGCTTCGAGCGAAGCGCCATCCTGTCCATGCAGCTCTTCGTCGTAGGCCACGTGGTCCTGCCGTTCGCCGCGCAGCGATGAAAAATAGGTATTGCGAACAATCGTCATCAGCCACGCACGTGCATCGTCGCCGCGAAAGCCGTCAAAAAAACGGAAAGCACGCAGGTAAGCGTTTTGCACCAGGTCTTCCGCATTCTGGTCGTTGCGCGTCAACCAGCGGGCCAGGTTATAGGCTGCGTCGAGATGCGGCAGCGCTATGGCTTCGAATTCCCTGGTCTTGTCTTTTTCATCCAAATAAGCACCCATTTCCCGATGTCATCAACAAAGACTCGCCACGAATCCGATTTATTCCCGAATTTATTTTATTTTTTCAGGAATATTTGCGTCGACACGAGAGTTATACGCTGTAAGGACAGGAATTCTCCGACGCCAACTTGGGATTATGACATGCGACGTAGCGCTTTTTTTGCACTAATTTGTTACACAACCCTGCCCAGCGAGGCCTTTGCCGCAGGTGACGCCGCGATCGGCCAACAACTGTATCAGACCAAATGCAGCAGTTGCCACTCCATCGACTACAACGGCGTCGGCCCCGCACATAAAGGCCTGTTCGGGCGCAAGGCCGGCAGCCTGCCCGACTACACCTATTCGCCGGCCGTTCAAGCGTCCGGCATCGTGTGGAATGAAAAGACCATCGACAAGTGGTTGACCAACCCGGAAAAGCTGGTTCCCGGACAAAAAATGGGGTTCATGGTGGCATCGCCCAGGGAGCGCGCCGACTTGATCGCCTACCTGAAGCAGGCAACAAAATAACCCCTTCTACCTTAAGGAGAACACCATGCTGGACAGACGGAAATTTCTCAAACTGAGCGCACTGGGCGGCGGCGCTGTATTTATGTCAGGATTGTACGGCCGCAGTTTCGCAGCCGACTCGCCAACCGGCTACAACGACTATTACTTCGTCCAACTTTCCGATTGCCATTGGGGCTATAGCGGCCCGGCCAATCCGGAGGCAGCCAATACCCTGCAAAAAGCCGTTGCTGCAGTCAATGCACTGGACAAGGCGCCCGATTTCATCATCTTTACCGGCGACTTGACGCACACCACCGACGACCCCAAGGAACGCCGCCGGCGCATGGCGGAATTCCGCGACATCGTCGGCGCCCTCAAGGTCAAGACGGTTCGCTTCATTCCCGGCGAGCACGACGCGTCGCTCGACAACGGCGCGGCATTCAAGGAATTCTTCGGCGACACCCATTACACGTTTGATCACAAGGGCGTGCACTTCATCGTACTCGACAACGTATCCGATCCCGGGGCGCGCATCGGCGACGCGCAACTCGACTGGCTCAAGGCCGATTTGGACAAGCAGGCGAAGGACGCGCACATCGTGGTGTTCACCCACCGTCCGTTGTTCGACCTGGCGCCGAAATGGGATTGGGCCACCCGCGACGGGGAAAAAGCCATTGCCCTGCTCACGCCATACACCAATGTCACAGTGTTCTACGGTCACATCCATCAGGAACACCACCATCAAACCGGCAATATCGCGCATCATGCCGCCAAATCGCTGATATTTCCGCTTCCGGTCCCCGGTTCGCAAGACAAACGCACGCCGCTGCCTTGGGATCCCGCCGCGCCGTTCAAGGGCCTGGGCTTCCGCGAGGTCGAAGTCGAGTCGAAGCCGAATCAATTCGAACTCAACGAATTCCCCGTCGTGAAGAGCTAGGTCATGGACAAATCCAGAAGATCGCTCATCGTCGGCATGGGAGCAGGAATGGGCGCCCTGCTCTATGCCGGACTGGCCGGCGCAGCGGCCGGCAAAACAAAAGCCAGGGAAAAGGTGATCAAGGTCGAAGCCAAGAAATTCGTCTATACGCCAAGCCGTATCGTGTTGAAGAAAAACCAGGCAGTGGTGCTGGAAATCACTGCCCTTGATTTTGCACATGGCTTCAAGATCCCGGATTGGAACATCCGGGCGGACCTGATTCCGGGCCAGGTTGTAAAAGTTCGTCTGAAGCCAGATACGGCCGGCGAGTTTGACTTTCTTTGCGACAACTTTTGCGGCTCCGGCCATGAAGAAATGAGTGGCAAAATCGTCGTGCAAGGCTAGCCTTCAAGCGCACGCCGACAAATGGAGAATACCGGCGTGCGCGTTAAACCTCTCCGTTGCTCCCCGCTATCGTTTACAATTGCTCGCGCGTGGAAACAAGGTTTCAATTGACAGGAGGGCGTGCAAAAACAGGCAAATATGCCGAATTGCCCGCGCCTCAGCCGTCAAAAAACTTTCATGTGAACAAAAGCAGAGCATTCCGGTTCACGCTTGCACGTAAGTCGCGCGCAGCGAGAGATGCATGGCGCTAGCGCCAGTTGCTTTCTTGTCCACGAAAAACATGTGCCGCGAGCGGCAGTAATTATCCATCCTGGGGGGGAGAAAAATGATCGACCGTAGAAATTTCATGCGCCTCGCGGCAGTAGGCGGCGGTGCCGTATTCATGTCCGGCTTGCCTGGGCAGGCAATGGCGGCGCTGGCTGGCAAAACGGTGCAACGCGGCTCGGCTCAATTGAATGGCGTGCAGGATTTTTATTTCATTCAAATGTCGGACACGCATTGGGGCTATAGCGGCAAGGCCAACCCCGACGCAGCCAACACGTTGAAAACGGCCGTGGCAACTATCAATGCGCTCGAAGTGCCGCCCGATTTCATCGTCTTCACCGGTGACCTGACCCACACCACGGATGACCCGGCCGAACGGCGCCGGCGCATTGCCGAATTTCGCGCCATCGTCGGCGAGTTGAAAGTTCAGGCGGTCCATTGCATTCCCGGTGAACATGACGCCTCGCTCGACGGCGGCGAAGCATTCCAGGAATCGTTCGGCGACATGCATTTCGCGTTCAACAACAAAGGCGTGCATTTCATCGGTCTGGACAACGCTTCCGATCCGGAAGGCAAACTTGGCACCACGCAATTGGAATGGCTGAAAACCACCTTGGCCGGCTACGCCAAGAGCGCCAGGATTGTCGTGTTTGCCCATCGCCCGTTGTTTGAACTCGCACCGCAGTGGGGCTGGGGCACACCCGACGGCGACAAAGCCCTCGCCCTGCTCGCGCCCTATGCCAATGTGACCGTATTTTACGGCCATATCCATCAGGAATATCACTACCAGACAGGGAACATCAAACACCACTCGGCCAAGTCGTTAATGTATCCGTTCCCCGCGCCAGGCTCACAGGCAAACCTCACGCCATTGTCTTGGGATGCAGCTTCCCCTTATAAGGGACTGGGATTCCGCGAAGTTGCGACGGAGGCAAAAAGCGGTAAATACATTGTTTCGGAATTGCCGGTTAAAGTTGGTTAAACCGCCCCGCCAGATTATGGTGACGATGAACCTGAGCGGTGCCGCAAGCGTGCGGCACCGCGTTCACCTACCATTTCCTGCTCAAACGTGACTCAGAATGAGTCGCAATGCAGCATGCCGGGCGACCTGAAACAGGTTGTCATGAGGGGATAACGTTGGGCGTTTTGCTCCGTTCCCAGTTTCAACACACAATTGCGCCAGGCGTCGGAGTCGCGCGTATAGCCGAGCTTGTCACAGGCCGGCCCAAATTCCTGCATCATCTGTTCCACTTCCCGTTGAGCCCGTGCCGCACGATCAGCAGGGGTCGAGCATGCGGTTAGTGTGCAAAGTGCCAAAACCAGCATCAGGGTACGCATTATTCTCTCCATATTATAAAAAAGATCTCTTTCGAGTTTAGCTTAGATCAAACCCCATTCGTGTAACAGTTTTTTAATAACTCGTTACACAAAATTTCTACGACAATTGCAGTTCATCGTCGCGACAAGTTCGGCGCGCCGTCATCTCGCCGGCGCAACGCGCGGACAAGCGCATGCGAGCTGTTCAAGCCGCATGCAATGCCATCGTTTATAATGACGGCAATGCAATTCGACTTCAAGAAATCCCTTCCCAAGCCAGGTCATCGCTTTGTCCTCCCAGCAGTGCATGGGTCGGCGGACGCATTGGTGCTTGCCCGCTCCGCTGCCGAACTCAAGGCAGAAGGCCACATGCTGGCCGTCGTTGCGGCAAACGCCACGGATGCCCAAAGGCTGCTTGCGGAAATTCCCTGGTTCGGCAACCACAACGGTGAGCCGTTGCGCTGCCATTTGCTGCCCGACTGGGAGACGCTGCCTTATGATGCGTTTTCACCGCACCAGGATCTGGTGTCCGAACGCCTTGCCACGCTGTATGAAGTGCAAAACGGTCAATGCGACGTCTTGATCGTGCCTGCGACGACGGCGCTGGTCCGGATGGCGCCGCCCTCCTTCCTGGCGGCCTACACCTTCTTCTTCAAGCAGGGCGAAAAACTCGATGATGCGCGCCTGAAGACCCAATTGACGCTGGCCGGCTATACCCATGTGGCACAGGTCATGTCGCCCGGCGAGTATTCGGTACGCGGCGGCCTGATCGATTTGTTTCCGATGGGCTCCGCCCTGCCGTATCGCCTCGACCTGTTTGGCGACAACATCGAAACCATCCGCACCTTCGATGCCGACACGCAACGCTCGCTTTACCCGGTGCGTGAAGTACGTTTGCTGCCCGGACGCGAATTTCCGATGGATGAGGCGGCGCGCACGGCGTTTCGCAGCCGCTGGCGCGAGCAATTCGAGGGCGACCCGTCGCGCTCTGCCATCTACAAGGATATCGGCCACGGCATTGCCTCGGCCGGGATCGAATACTACCTGCCGCTTTTTTTCGAAGAATCGGCCACCTTGTTCGACTACCTGCCGAGCGGCACATCATTTGCGCTGATCGGCGATATCGATGCAGCGATCAAGCGCTTCTGGGGCGACACCATGTCGCGCTACCAGTTCCTCAAGGCTGACCGCGAACGGCCCCTGCTTGCGCCCGAACGTCTGTTTCTCTCAGCCGAAGATTTCTTCACGCTGGCCAAACCGCATGGGCGCTGGGTGCTGCAACAAAGCGATGCCGCTTCGGAATTGTCTGCGCCTTTACCGAACATTGCCGTCAACCGACGGGCCGACGACCCGCTGGTCAATCTGCGTGCGTATCTTCTGCAGACCGGGAAACGGGTGCTGATCTGCGCCGACTCGCACGGACGACGCGAGACACTGCAACAATACTTCAACGAATACGATCTGGCGCCTTCGACCTGCGAAGGTTACGCCGACTTTGTCACCGGTTCGGCCAAGCTGAACCTCGGCGTGGCGCCGCTGCAGGCCGGCTTTGAGTTGGGCGAGGCGCTTGAAGGTCTGGCCTTCATCACCGAAACCGAGCTATATGCGGGCTCGGGACGACGCATAGGCCGAAAGAAGCAGGAAGGCGTCACGCAGGTCGAATCGATGGTGCGCGACCTGTCCGAATTGAAGATCGGCGATCCGGTGGTTCATGTCAATCATGGTATCGGCCGCTATCTCGGCCTGATCAGTGAAGACATGGGGGAAGGTACGACGGAATTTCTCCATCTCGAATACGCCAACGAAACCAAGCTCTACGTGCCGGTTTCGCAGTTACACCTGATTTCGCGCTATTCAGGCGCTTCACCCGAGGATGCACCTCTGCATTCGATGGGTTCCGGCCAATGGGAGAAGGCTAAGCGCCGCGCTGCGCAACAGGTGCGCGACACCGCTGCCGAATTGCTCAATTTATATGCCCGCCGCGCGCTGCGCGAAGGACACGCATTCCAATACTCTGCCCACGATTACGAAGCGTTTGCCGAGAGCTTCGGTTTCGACGAGACCCCCGATCAAGCGGCCGCCATCAATGCCGTGATTGGCGACATGACCAGCGGAAAACCGATGGATCGACTCATTTGCGGCGATGTCGGCTTCGGCAAGACCGAAGTCGCATTGCGCGCCGCCTTCGTCGCCGTGATGGGCGGCAAGCAGGTGGCGATTCTTGCGCCGACCACCCTGCTGGCGGAACAACATGCGCAAACCTTTGCCGACCGCTTTGCCGATTGGCCGGTGCGCATCGCGGAACTGTCGCGCTTTCGCAGCGGGAAGGAAATCACGCAGGCGATCAAGGGCATGGCTGACGGCACGCTCGATATCGTGATCGGCACCCACAAGCTGCTCTCAGCTGACGTCAAGTTCACACGCCTGGGCCTCGTCATTATCGACGAAGAGCATCGTTTCGGCGTAAGACAGAAAGAAGCTTTGAAGGCATTGCGGGCGGAAGTCGACGTCTTGACGCTGACGGCCACGCCGATCCCGCGCACGCTCGGCATGGCGCTCGAAGGCCTGCGGGATTTCTCGATCATCGCCACGGCACCGCAAAAACGGTTGGCAATCAAAACCTTTGTACGCAGCGAGGGCGAGTCGGTCATACGCGAAGCCTGTCTGCGTGAATTGAAGCGTGGCGGCCAGGTGTATTTCCTGCACAATGAAGTCGAGACAATTCAGAATCGCAAGGCGATGCTGGAAACACTGCTGCCTGAAGCGCGGGTCGGCGTCGCACACGGGCAAATGCATGAGCGCGATCTCGAAAAGGTCATGCGCGACTTCGTTGCCCAGCGCTTCAATATCCTTTTGTGCACGACGATCATTGAAACCGGCATCGATGTGCCGACAGCCAATACCATCGTCATGCACAGGGCGGACAAATTCGGCCTCGCGCAATTGCATCAACTACGCGGCCGCGTGGGTCGCTCGCATCACCAGGCTTATGCCTACCTGCTGGTGCACGACGCAAGCAATTTGAGCAAATTGGCGCAACGACGGTTGGACGCAATCCAACAGATGGAAGAACTCGGCAGCGGTTTCTACCTCGCCATGCACGATCTGGAAATTCGCGGCGCCGGCGAAGTGCTCGGCGAAAATCAGTCGGGTGAAATGATCGAGATCGGCTTCCAGTTGTATTCGGAAATGCTCAATGAAGCCGTGCGCGCATTGAAGAATGGCGAGCAACCGGATACGGCTGCGCCGCTTGCCACCACAACCGAAATCAACCTGCATGTGCCGGCTCTGCTGCCGAGCGACTATTGCGGCGACGTGCACGAACGCCTGTCGCTGTACAAGCGCCTGGCCAATTGCGATGCCCAGGAAAGAATCGACGATTTGCAGGAAGAATTGATCGACCGCTTCGGCAAGCTCCCTGACGCCGGGCGCGCACTGATAGAAACGCACCGATTGCGTATTGCTGCCAAGCCGGCAGGCATCGTCAAGATCGACGCGCACGGAGAATCCGTTCTGCTGCAATTCAAACCGAATCCGCCGATTGATGCGATGCGCATCATCGATCTGATACAGAAAAATCGCCATATCAAGCTCAACGGGCAGGACAAGCTGCGCATCACTGCCAGCATGCCGGACCTGGCAAGCCGCGTGAACCAGATCAAGACGACGCTGCGTAGTCTGCTGGGTTAAACCAACTCATTCCTATTTGCTTAACCGACGATACGATGAATCTTTACCTGCAAGGACTCTCAACCGATCCAGCCGCAATTGAGCGCATCGCCGCACTCGTCGGTGCCGCACGCATCGTGCCGGTCGGAGCCGACGCGTTTCGCTGTGAACAGGTCGATATCACGCCTGCCGTCAAGAATGCCCTTGATGCAGCCTGCGCGGCAGCGCAGCTCGACTATACGCCATGGCCTGAAGAGCGACGATTGTCCGACTTCAAGCTGGTGGCAATGGACATGGACTCGACCCTGATCACCATTGAATGCATCGATGAAATTGCCGACATGCAGGGCCTGAAACCGGAGGTCTCGGCCATTACCGAGGCAGCGATGCGCGGCGAAATCGAATTCCCGGAAAGTCTGGCACGACGCGTTGCCCTGCTGCGTGGTCTCGACGCCGGCGCCCTGCAGCGCGTGTATGATGAACGATTGCAACTTTCTCCCGGCGCGTTGCCGATGCTGCGAACAATACAGACGTCCGGATTGAAGACCTTGCTGGTCTCCGGAGGTTTTACCTTTTTCACCAATCGGCTCAAGGAAAAACTCGGCATAGATTACAGCCACGCCAACGAGCTTGAAGTCGTTGACGGCAAATTGACCGGCAAAGTGAGCGGCACGATCGTTGACGCCGACGAAAAGCGCCGCACCGTAGAACGTGTCTGTGCCGCGATGGGGATTTCACCATCCCAGGCGATTGTCATCGGAGATGGCGCCAACGACCTCCAAATGATGGGCATTGCCGGCTTGTCGGTCGCTTTTCGCGCCAAACCGAAGGTGCGTGCTCAAGCGGATATTGCGCTCAATTATGTCGGGCTCGATGGTTTGCTGACCTTTCTCAATTAACCATCCTCATTTTGGTTGGCCGGTGGTATTGAAAAGCAGCGCGGCAAACCGGCCACGCGAACGGCCTTCAGCACCGCGCCGGCCCTAATTCTTCCCGCCTGCCGCGAATTCCCGCGGCGCAGCACTGGTATTGCTCCCGTCGAACTATATATTTACCGAACAATGGCGACGCCGTGTTCCCGAGTCGCGGGAAAACGTGTAACCTATTGACGGGAATTGTTAAATCGCTGCGCCCTGTAAATTATCGTCTCGGCGACGCGCGCCCCGCGTGCCTCACAAAATAATATCTATGTTGTTTCCACTTTAGAAAATCTTCGACGACGTCATGAAGTTGAGCACTTTTTCGTTTGAGCCTGCAACGGGCTGGTCGCTCAGTGAGTTCCCGCTTCTGGATTCGGAACAGACGCTGGTATTTGTATTTGCAGCGCCCGAATATCTTGATCAGCCTGCCGCCCTATGGGAACTGTTTGACGCTTATCCTCAGTCCACCATCGTCGGTTGTTCCACAGCCGGCGAAATCATCGGCCCGCTGGTCAATGACACGAGCTTGTCGGTGGCGGTGTTGCAATTTGAGCGCACCAAGATCGAGGCGGCCTCGGCAAAGATAGCGCCGCAGGATGATTCGTTTGCAATTGGCGCCGATCTGGCTCGCAAGCTCAACAGCCGACAACTTGCCGCAGTGTTCGTTCTATCCGACGGTTTGCATGTCAACGGCAGCGAATTGGTCAAAGGATTGAATTCCATTCTTCCGCCAGGGGTCATCGTGACCGGCGGGCTGGCAGGCGACGGCGACCGCTTTGAGCGTACCTGGGTCATCAGTGAGCGCAGGCCGCAAAGTGCAACCGTGACAGCGGTGGGCCTGTATGGCAAGCGCCTGCGCGTCACCCATGGTTCGCGCGGCGGCTGGGACAGCTTCGGCCCTGAGCGTCGCGTCACGCGCTCGAAGGGTAATATTCTCTATGAACTGGATGGCAAACCGGCACTTGCACTGTATCAGGAATACCTCGGGGAGCGCGCCGCAGGATTGCCCGCCACTGGTTTGCTTTTTCCCCTTTCGATCCGCCAGGACTCACGCGATCCAAACCAGGTGGTGCGTACTATTTTGGCGGTCGATGAAGTCAATCAGTCCATGACCTTTGCCGGTGATATTCCACAGGATTGCATGGCGCAATTGATGCGCGCCAATATCGACCGCCTGGTCAACGGTGCCAGCAGTGCTGCCGATATGGCGAAATGGAAAACCGGCGCGAGCGAGCCCGCGTTGGCCGTGGCAATTAGTTGCGTTGGGCGGCGTCTCGTTCTCGGCGAGCGGGTCGAGGAGGAAACCGAGATCACCCTGGAACATCTGCCTGGCGGCACGCAACAAGTGGGCTTCTACTCGTACGGCGAAATTTCGCCTAACCCTGGTGGCCCGTGCGACCTGCACAATCAGACCATGACGCTGACAACCTTCTCGGAAGCGTGAACCGTGTTTTCCACCCATCACCTTCTACTGCGCCAATTGAAACGCCTCGGCATCGAGGTCGGAAAACGACCGGCCAATGCGCAGCAATGGCTGTTGTTTCTCGACCGCGTCAATCGCGCCTATACCGAAGCCGACCAAGAGCGCTATCTGATGGAACGTTCGCAGGAAATAGCGTCGCGCGAGATGCAGGAGTTATATGGCCATATCGAGGAAGCGCAACGCATTGCCGGGCTGGGCAACTGGACCTTCGATCGCCAGCGCGGCAAGGGAATCTGGTCAAAGGAATGCGCGCGTATTTTTGGGTTGCATACGGCGGCGCCGATGCCTACCTACAAGGAACTGTCGCGTCAGGTGCACCGCGAAGACCGGGTGCAGATCAAGGATCGCACAGAAGCGGCGCTGCATGACGGCAAGGATTTCGAGATCGAAGTCCGCTGGACCGTGACGGACGGTTCGACGCGCTGGGTACGGGTTGCGGCGCAAGTGATCAAGAACGATGACGGAAAAGTCACGCGTCTTCATGGCACAGTCATGAACGTGACAAATCGCAAGCTGGTTGAATTGCGCCAGGGCATGGAGCATACGGTAACGCGGCTGCTGGCAGAAACCGATGCGCCGCTCGAAGTCATGCCGGAAGTCATCGAAACCATCTGTGAAACTGTCGGATGGACCGGCGGCGTGCTGTGGACGCTCGACAGATCGAGCAATACGCTGACCCGAAGCGCGGTGTGGAGTCTACCCAAGCCGCACGCCGAGGCATTCTTCCGTCAATACAAGACGCAAATCAAACGCCCCGCCGCGACCAGCGCAATCGGCCGCGTCATGCAATCGAAGGCACCCGTGTGGCAGGAAGACGGCGTCAATCCGCGTAACGTCGTTGCCCGCGAGAGCGAGCTGCGTTCGATCTTTGCCTTTCCCATTCAGGCCGCCGGAGAAATACTCGGCGCAATGGAATTCTTCACCGATCAGCCGCAATATGCCGACCCGGAGATGCTGCTGTCGGCTCATTTCATCGGACGGCACATCGGACAGTTCTTTCAACGCAGCCAGGCCGAAGCGGCGCTGCGCGAGAGCGAGGCACACTTCCGCTCCCTGGTCGAACAAGCCTCTGACAGCTTTTACGTGCACGACATTGATGGCCGCTTTATCGATGTGAATCAGCGCGGTTGCGATAGTCTGGGCTATAGCCGCGAGGAATTGCTGAAACTGAACCTGGCCGATATCGACCTTGATCAATCGATCAGTGAATTGCGCTATTTGCGCGACCAAATGGAATCGCGAGCACCTGTGGCTTTGGAAAGCCGGCACAAACGCAAAAACGGCGAAGAATTTCCTGTTGAAATTCGCATGGGCCCGATCGATATCGACGGCCAGCGTTACCTGCTGTCGCTGGTGCGCGACGTGACCGAACGCAAGCAGTTGCAGGACCATATCCAGCATCTGGCATTCCATGACGCATTGACCGAATTGCCGAACCGCGCCATGTTCAACCGGCATTTGAATCATGCGATTGCCCGCGCGCAGCGTTACCACAAGGGCCTGGCTGTGCTGTTCATCGACCTGGACCGCTTCAAGAACATTAACGACACGCTCGGCCACGATGCCGGAGATCGACTGCTCAAGGAAATGGCACGCCGCATCAGCAATTGCCTGCGCGTTTCCGACGTTGTGGCGAGAACGGATAAACCGTCAGGCAAAGGCGCAGGAAAAAGTCCCGCAAAGGACGCCAACGGCAGCGGCGATCTGGTCGCCCGCCTGGGCGGCGATGAATTCGTCGTGCTGATCGAAGACGTGGACGATACCACACGGGTCAGCCACATCGCGCGCAAGCTGCTGTCTGCATTGGTAAGAGAATTTCCGCTGGAAGGGCAATTGATTCACGTAACGGCCAGTATCGGCATCAGCACCTTCCCGGAAGACGGGCGCAACGAGTTTTCTCTGATGAAGCATGCCGACATTGCGATGTATCGCGCCAAGGAGCGCGGCAAAAACACGTTCCAGTTCTATTCCGCGCAAATGGATTTGCACTCTGCGGAGTTGCTGGCACTGGAGTCGGGACTGCGCCGCTCGCTCGAGCGCAACGAATTCGTGCTGTACTACCAGGCCAAGGTCGAAACCCGTACCGGGCGCATCACCGGCGCTGAGGCGCTGGTGCGCTGGCAGCATCCCGAGTTGGGCCTGGTGTCGCCTGTACATTTTATTCCGCTTGCCGAAGAAAGCGGTTTGATCGCACCGCTGTCGCAGTGGGTGATCAACGAAGCGCTAAACCAGAATCGGCGCTGGCAGCAGCTCGGGCTGCCATCAATGCGCATCGCCGTTAACCTGTCGGCGCGCCAGTTCATCGACTCGGATCTATTGAGCGATACCCTCAAGGCGCTGCAGGATTCGGGCATCGATCCAAGCTTGCTCGAACTGGAAATCACCGAGAGCATGATGATGCACAATACGGAAAAGACCGTGCAAATCCTTTCCGAATTGCGCCGTATCGGCATACGAATTGCCATCGACGATTTCGGCATCGGTTACTCATCGCTGTCGCACCTCAAGCAATTCCCGGTGGACATCATCAAGATCGACCGCTCCTTCATCAAGGATATCCCCGGCGACAAGGCAGACGAGGCCATCACGGAGGCAATCATCGCCATGAGCAAGAGCTTGAAGATCAAAGTGGTGGCCGAAGGAGTTGAATCGCTGGAGCAGTTGCGCTTTCTGCGCGCGCGCGGTTGCGACGAGATCCAGGGCTATTTCTTCAGCCGCCCGATTCCGGCCGACGATTTTGCGCGCTTGTTGACGGAAAATTCGGCCAGTCCGCGCGTTTATGCCTGATTCGAATTAGCGGCGCGGCCAATGCTTTCACTGTTTCTCAAATCCGTGCTCGGCGCGCTCGCCGTGTTATTGATCGCCGTGCTGTCACGTTCCAGGTTATTCTTCATCGCCGGTCTGGTGCCACTGTTCCCGACCTTTGCATTGATCGCGCACTATATTGTGGGCGCCGAACGCGGCATGGCTGACCTGCGGGCCACGGCGCTTTTTGGCTTGTGGTCCTTGCTGCCATACGCCGTGTATTTGTTGGCCGTATACTGGCTCAGTGCGCACTGCTCGCTGGCGATGACTCTCGGGGCAGCGACCCTAGCCTGGTTGACTGCTGCTGCGCTGTTGGTGTTCGTCTGGTCGAAAATGTGATTTACACGTCGCCTATTTCTGGCCTGCGGTGACAGTTTTTTCTGCCCCATAAGTCTTGACCAGATAGTCGACCATGGCCGGGATGTCGTCGTCGGAAAACTGCGCGCCAAAAGGCTTTTTCATTTTCTTGACAGTGGCTTCCCAGTAGGTGCGCGGCGAGCTTCCCGGTTGCATTTGCGGGTAGTGCGCAGAATGGCAGGTCAGACAGTTTTGTTGCACCAGTTGATAGCCCGGCAGTGTGCTTGCGCGAAACGTCGCGGTCTCTTCGGGCAGATTGATGTCGAGCGCCCAAGCCGGCATTGCAAGCAAGGCTGCCAGCGTGACCGCATGGTGAAATTTGGGTTTGAGCTTCATGCGCGCCTCTTAGAGCCTGTTTATGATCTATTTGAAATGCCCGTTCGAGCGAAAAGGGATGCAGTGCAAGGCGCGGCGCGCCGCTCAGGGTGGCCCCCTGAGCAAGCGCCGCAACGCCGCAATGCGCCCTTTTCGCTCGAACCCTCCGGGCAGCCCCGTAAACCGGTCGCTTGCCGCGTTGCGGCTCCTTGCCGTAGCACCGCTACGTCGCGTCGCCGCGCCTTGCATTCGACCGGTTTGCGGGGCTGCGGGCATATCAAATAGATCATAAACAGGCTCTTAGATGACTTCGATGCGAGTCGATTCGACTACATTGCGCATGTAGCCGGGTGGATTCCACAGCGCCGTGGAAGGCTGGCTTTGTCCAATGCGGTTCACAGCCCGCACCTTTAAAATGCAGGCGCCCTTCTTCATCGGCTTGAAGTTCGCCGACCATTCGCGAAACGAATAGCGCCCCAAGTCCTGGCCAAGCCGCGCCGCCTGCCAAGTTTGTCCATCGTCGGCAGAGAATTCGACCTCGTTGATGCCGTAGCCGCCGTCGAACGCAATGCCGCGCACGGTCGTCGCACGCCCATGTTTGATCTGCGCGCCGTCGAGCACACTGGTGATGAAGGAGCGCACATTGAAGCGATTGATCGGAATCGTCTTTGCAGGCGCCTTGCCCGGTTCCGTGCAGGCACAGTTGTTGTCCGGAATACGATAAGCAGTGCTCATCCAGAAGCCGTCGAAGGGTTTCGTCAAGACTTCAATTTCCGACAGGTGCTTGATCCAATAGGTGCCATAGTATCCCGGCACAACGAGACGCAAGGGATAGCCGTTGAGCATCGGCAAATCTGCGCCGTTCATGGCCCAGGCCAGCATGACTTCGCCATCCATCGCGTGATCGATATCAAGGGCCTTGATGAAGTCGGGGCCGTTGCCGGTAGGTGGCTGGTCGAGGCCGTTAAACGATACCTGGAGGGAACCGGCCGAAACGCCGGCCTTTTCCAGTATTTTTTTCAGCGGGATACCGGTCCAGCGCGCATTGCCCATGGCACCGTTCGACAGTTGACCGCCGTTGGCGCGCGGCTGGAAGTGGCCGCGACTATTGCCGGAGCACTGATTGACCGCAACCAGATCCACAGGCGTGCCGAGTTGCCTGATTTCCGCCAGCGACAACTCCAGCGGCGTTGCGACGTTGCCGCCTACTTTCAGGCGATAGGCTTCGGGGTTGATCGAGGTCGGTATACCGCTCCAGTGATACCTGACAAAGAAGGCGTCGTTGGGTGTCAGAATGTTTTCATCAAAGACGGAAAACGGCGTCTCCAGTTGCGGCGGCCTGGAAGTCAGCACAATCATCGGCCGCTTCTGCGGAAATGCGAGCAGTTCACGTTCGCCATTCTCGAACGGCAGAATTACCTTGGCGGCCGCTTGGGCCAGATGGCTCGCGCCCAGCATCGAAGCCGTGCCCATAGCGCCGGCGCCGCGCAAGAATAGCCTTCTGGCACTGCCTGCCTGACTGCGATCACGTTTTGTTGTCATCGTCTAATATCCTGTCATGTCATTTCGCATTCGCGGCATTGACGGCGTTTGCCGCTTCGACCGGCTTGGCCGTATCCTGAATTGCCGCTTCCTCGAATTTTTCCCATGGAATCTCGGTTGCTTCCGACTTGGGTAAATCCTTGTAATGCACCAAGCCCTCGTTGATGTAATCGTCAGCGCCATCGATGCGCTTGCTGTGGCCTGCACCACCATTCGCATCGCGCGGCGCGACCTTGATCGGGAAGCGCCAGAAAACCTTGTCCAGTTCCATGCCGCAGGTCTTTTGCACATGATCGCGCAAAGCGATTTCGATAATGTGCGAAAGACGAAATTGCTTCATCGGTTCCGATTCGACAAAAGCGGTGAAACGGTTGTTATCTTGCAGGCTGACACAAGCCACCGTCACTTCGACACCCGTCTTGCGGAAATAGTCGACCAGCATGGACGACACCAGCGCCAGCCGGCGCTTGCCGCGCGACGCTTGCCGTTTCAATTGCAAGACATACGCCAGCAACGCGACCAGGGCGAAAGTCATTACCCCGGCCACGCCCACCCATGCAATCGCAGGCATATTGAATTGTGCAAACATTCAGGATTACCCTCGCAATGAAAAAGACGGAAATTCTACGGGTCGAGTCCGACGCCGCAGGCAACAGTGGGCAAGAAGCATAAAGGTACAAGGAATTCTACCTTCAGTACAGTTTTTTGCTTTCGCGATTTCAGGTTGTGCTACAGTGACGAGCGCAAAACAAGGCGTCAGGGTGTCGATTTATTCGTGATCTTCCATCCGCGACGCCAGTTGTGAATGTCAAGGCTTTGGCTGGTTCACACGCCGCCTGCCCGAGACACGGCGGCCGTGAATGCAGCTGGCACGCGCGCCTGGCGCGGCATTGATTCGCGATAGCGCTAAGACACTAAGTGGTATCATGAATCAATACCGCTTTACCGCGATGGGGCATTTGTGGACCCCGGCGTTGCTGCGTAACAATGGCTTCCACTCGCCATTACCTGTTTTGTTGGCGATTTTGCAAATGAGAAATCGCATCTGGTAACAATTTTGTCCGGGTTGGCCGCAAATTCCGTGGCAACATCCCCTATTTGCAGAAAAGATTTGGAGCGCTGTATGCATGTTGTAAGAAGAGCCGCATTGTCTATCCTGATGGTTGCCGCAGTTGCGTTGACCGCTTGCCACGGAAGTTCATCCAATACGACCACCACGATACCGCCGACTGCGACTTTCAAGGCCACCGTCAGTAGCGTTGCCGCAACCAGCCTTACAGTGGCTGTCGACGCCACCGGCTCGAGTAGTTCCGACGGTTCAACGCCAACGTATTCCTGGAATTTCGGCGATCAGACACCTTCAACGAGTACGCAGGCAACTACCGGCCTGCAGGTCACCCATGTCTATGCCCAGCCGGGTAGCTACATGATTGTATTGACCGTTACCGATGACCATGCAAGCACAGCGGCAAAAGCAATCGCAGTCACCGTGACAGCCACTTCCGCCACGGCAAACATAACACCCTACAGCGGCAATAGCAGCGCCGGCGGGCAAGACTGGACCTGGCTGGGCGGATTGAAATACGCCAACGGATACGGTTCGTACCGGACACAATTTACTGCCGATGCAAATAATCTGCCGAGTGCGCGACAATATGCTGCGACCTGGACTGCGCCCGGCACAACCAACACCTCGGGCAAATTGTGGATGTTCGGCGGCAGCGGATACGATTCGAACGGCACTTCCGGCTTCCTCAACGATCTATGGTATTTCACCCCTGCCGCGTGCGATCCTGCGACCGGCAACTGTGGCAAGTGGACATGGGTGAGCGGCTCGAACAAAGCCAATGTGATCGGCGTGTACACGACCGATGCCAACGGAAACCCGTCATTCAGCCCGACCAACATGCCAGGCGCCCGCGTTGCCGTGGCCGGCTGGACGGACACGTCCGGCAATTTCTGGATGTTCGGCGGCAATGGTTATGACTCAGCCGGCACGCTCGGAAACTTGAACGACTTGTGGGTATTCAATGCCGCCACCGGCCAGGCTAACTGGATTGCCGGCTCCAAGTTGGCGAACGATGCGGGCTCATCATCAACCCCAAGTTCCCGTTCTTATGCCACGACCTGGACCGATAAAAACGGCAGGTTCTGGTTGTTTGGCGGCGAAACAGTCAATGCCACCGGCACAACCTCAACGCTCCTCAATGACCTGTGGTATTTCACCCCAAGCAAAACCACCGGTAGCAGCGGTCAACCGGTTTTCTCGGGAACGTGGACACAGGTCAAGGCGGGCACTGCAAACGGCAGCGGCACCTATGGCACGTTGAATACGGCCGCCTCAACCAACTACCCGGGCGCACGTATCAATGCGCAAACCTGGGTCGATGCCTCCGGCATCGTCTGGATGTTCGGCGGGTCGGGCATCGATTCGGCAAGCAATAGCGGCGCCATGAACGACATGTGGTCGTTCGACGGCACCACATGGACGTGGGTTGCCGGCGCCAATACCATAGGCGGTTCCGAAGTCACCGGAACCAAGGGCACTGCGGCGAGCGGTAACACGCCAAGCGCGCGCCTGGGCACCACCGGATGGGTTGATGCTTCCGGGGGGCCATGGCTATGGTTGTTCGGCGGCAGCGGAACCGACTCGACTGGCACCAGCGCAACAAGCGATGGCGGCGGTGCATTGAACGAACAATGGGCATTCAATACCCAGACGCGCCATTGGGCATTTGTCGGCGGGTCCACGACCGCGGGGACGGCAGGTGTCTTCGCGCTTGGCTTGGGAGCAGAGCAGACACCCGATCCATTGACCGGCGGCACGATTTACTACAACGTGCCCGGTGCACGGGTGTGGAGCAATGCATGGGTCGATGCAAACAAACACCTTTGGCTGTTCGGTGGTACAGGCGAAGACATGAGCGGCAATTCGGGTTATTTGAACGATTTGTGGCAGGTGAAAATAGTCACGCCGCTGCCGATATCAAATTAAATTGAGACGACAAAAAAAGGCCACCGCAATATCGGTGGCCTTTTTGTTTTGTGCAAATGAATACCTGCCGTGCAAGGATTTCCCAGCATGGTCGCTCAGCCGGGTGTAGCTATTTTTCCCAGCGCCTGCAGGATGTCGCAGATCAAATCATCGGCATCTTCCAGGCCGATGTTGAAGCGCACCAAAATACCTTTTTCCTGCCACGCGTGGCGTATTTCGGTCATGCGATACGGCACGCACAGGCTGTGCGCACCGCCCCAACTGAAGCCGATTTTGAACAGCTTCAGGCTATCGACGAATCGATCGGTTTGCGCTTCGCTGAAACGCGGATCGAAGATCACGGAAAACAAACCGCCCGCAGCCTGAAAATCACGTTTCCAGGTGGTGTGGCCCGGACAATCAGGCATGGCCGGGTGCAGCACCCTGGTAATCTCCGGCCGCGATTTGAGCCATGCCGCAACCTTGCGTGCCGAAGCATCGTGCGCATCGTAACGCAGTTTCAGGCTGGGCAGACTGCGCAGTACCAGATAGGCGTCGTCGAAACTCACGCCCTGCCCCATGCGCATATGCGTCAGGCTCAGTTTTTGGTTGAGAGCATCGTCGCGCGTAATGAGCGCACCCATCAAGATGTCCGAGCCGCCGGATTGATATTTGGTCAGCGCCTGCATGACGATGTCGACGCCATGGTCGAATGCCCGCCAGGCAATGCCGGCCGACCAGGTATTATCAAGCGCAACTGGTATGCCGTGGTCGCGCGCCACGGCACAGATCGCGGGGATATCTGGCACTTCCATTGAAATCGATCCCGGCGCCTCGGTCCAGATCAGGCGCGTATTGGCGCGTATATGGGCAGCGATTCCCGCGCCGATCATCGGGTCGTAATAATCGACGGCGACACCGAAGTCGCGCTGCATCCAGGCAGCCAGGTCGCGATTCGGATTGTAGGCATTGTCGGGAATCAGCAAATGATCTCCCGACTTAAGCAAGGCAAAATTGACCAGGGCCAGGGCGCTCAAGCCGCTTGATGTCAACACACAGTGTTTGCCGCCTTCAATTTCCGCCAAGCGGCCTTCGAGGGTGAAGGTGGTTGGTGTGCCATGCAGCCCGTAGGTGTAGCCAGTCTTGTTCAGCCAATGGCGGCCGCGCATGGCTTCGACGTTGTCGAATACCACGGTCGATGCATAATGAATAGCCGTCGGCAGCGCAGCAAAGCCATCCGGCGCCTGGTAGTCGCTGTGTACCAGCGTCGTCTGCAGCGTTTTATTGTTCAAGGCGCGCTCGCTCAACTCAAGCTTCGGCCCAGAGATCGTGCGCATCGGAAGCGGTGACCTTGACATCGAAAAACTCACCAACCACCAGCTTCAGGTGCGGCTCGTAGGGCGGCTTGACGTAGACCACGCCGTCGATTTCCGGTGCATCGGCAGCCGAGCGGCCGACACCGCCATTGCGGTCGACTTTATCAATCAGTACGCGTATGGTCTTGCCCACTTTGGCTTGCAGACGCTTCTTCGATATCTCTTCCTGCAATTGCATGACCCGTCCACGCCGCTCTTCGCGCAGCTCTTCGGGAACAGGGTTGTCGATTGCATTGGCCGTGGCGCCTTCAACCGGTGAATAGGCGAAGCAACCGAGCCGGTCGATTTCGGCTTCCTTCAGGAAGTCGAGCAGGTATTGGAATTCCGCTTCAGTCTCGCCAGGGAAGCCGGCAATGAAGGTGGAGCGGATTGTGATGTCCGGACACATCGCGCGCCAGGCGAGTATGCGTTCGATATTCTTTTCGCCGCTGGCCGGTCGCTTCATGCGTTTCAACACATCGGGATGGGCATGCTGCAGCGGCACATCGAGGTAAGGCAAGATCCTGCCGTTGGCCATCATCGGGATCACGTCGTCGACATGCGGATACGGGTACACGTAATGCAGACGCACCCACGCGCCAAATTGCGCCGCCAACTCGCCGAGCGCATCGACCAATTGAGTCATGTGCGTCTTGACCGGCTTGCCGTTCCAGAAGCCCATGCGAAACTTGACGTCCACGCCATAGGCGCTGGTATCCTGCGAAATGACCAGCAATTCCTTGACGCCGGCCTTGAACAGGTTTTCCGCTTCCAGCATGAC
>DATBQE010000084.1:0-52954 GCA_036561005.1 Burkholderiaceae bacterium
GGCCGGCCTCGTCCCGCACAGCCGCGTCATCATGGAAAAGCCCTTCGGCACCGACCTGGCCAGCGCCCAGTCGCTCAACGCCAAGCTGCATGAGGTCTTCGCCGAGGAGCAGATCTTCCGCATCGACCACTTCCTGGGCAAGGAAGCAGCGCAGAACATCCTGGCGTTCCGCTTCGCCAACGGCCTGTTCGAGCCGATCTGGAACCGCAACTTCATCGACCATGTGCAGATCGACGTGCCCGAGACGCTGGGCCTCGGCAAGCGGTCCGGCTTCTACGAGGCGACCGGCGCGTTTCGCGACATGGTGGTGACCCATCTGTTCCAGATCCTTGCCTTCGTGGCGATGGAGCCGCCGACGGCATTGGAGCCGGCGCCGATCAGCGAGGAGAAGAACAAGGTCTTTCGCAGCATGTCGGTGATCGACCCGAGGAATGTCGTGCGCGGCCAATATTCGGGCTATCGGTCGGAAGAGGGCGTCGATCCCGAATCGGACACCGAAACCTTCATCGCCTTGAAGTGCACCATCGACAACTGGCGCTGGGCCGGCGTGCCGTTCTTCCTGCGCACCGGCAAACGCATGGCCGATCAATTGGCCGAAATCGTGGTCCGCTTCAAACCGGTGCCGCACTCGATCTTCCCGCAAGCTGCCGGCACCACACAGCCGAACTGCCTGATCATTCGCCTGCAGCCGGACGAGGGCCTGCAACTGAGCCTGATGGCCAAGACGCCCGGCGACGGCATGAAGTTGAAGCCGGTCGATCTCGAACTCGATTTCCGCGAAAGCTTCAAGATCCCGCGCATGGAAGCCTACGAGCGCCTGTTGCTCGACGTCCTGCGCGGACAATTGACACTGTTCATGCGCAGCGACGAACTCGAAGCGGCGTGGGAATGGGTGGAACCCATCCTCAATTATTGGGAGCAGGAAGAGATCGAGCCGATTCCTTATACCTCCGGCACATGGGGTCCCGCGGCAGCCAGCGCACTGATAGGCCGCGACGGGCTGCAATGGCGCGAAGAAGCATTGCCCGAATAAAGGCGCCCAACTTCCATGTTGCTCGACTCGATCCGTACCCAATTCTCGATTCTGTCGAAATCGGAGAAAAAGGTCGCCAACGCCGTGCTGAGCAACCCGGATCTCGCGGTCTCGGGCAACATCACGGCCCTGGCAAAAAGTGCCGACGTTTCGGAACCGACCGTCGTGCGCTTTTGCCGGGCTTTGGGTTATGACGGTTGGCAGGAATTCAAGCTCAAACTCGCGCAAGGCCTGGCCCTGGCCATGCCCGGCATGGACGAGTTGCCCTCGCAGGACGACCTGGCCAGCGACCTGGTCAACAAAATATGCAGCCGCTCGATCAACACCCTGCTCGACCTGCGCAACAATCTCGACGCCGATGCCATCCAGCGTGCGCTGGAAATCCTTGGCCAATCGAACAAGATCGAATTCTACGGCCAGGGCACCTCGGGCATCGTCGCTGCTGATGCCCAACACAAGTTTTTCCGCTCGGGTGTGCCGACCGTCGCCTATAGCGATCCACACATCCACAGCATTGCTGCCTCCCTGTTGAAGAAGGGTGATGCAGTCGTTGCCATCTCGCAGCGCGGCAACAGCCCCGCTCTGCTGCGTAGCGTGCAACTGGCGCGCAACATGGAAGCCGACGTCATCGCTCTCGCCCCAAGCGGCACACCACTAGCTGACCTCGCCACCGTGCTGGTGCCGATCGACCTGAGCGTCAACACCGATCCCTACACACCGATCTCGGCGCGCCTCGCGCACCTCGTTGTGATCGACATTCTTGCTGTCGGTCTCGCCCTGCGCCGCGGTCCCGAGTTCCGCAACAAGATGCAGAATGCGCAAAAAGCCTTGCAGAAATACGACATGCAGTTTGATTCGTTTTTCAGATAGTCAAACTTATTTCGCCAGTTGGTACAATTGCCTCGCCTCGCAGGCGAAGCAATAGCGCTCCCAATTTGGTTTGACAATCGAGGTTGCATTGACGATCAACGCACATTTTGCAGCTTGATGTCTGCGCGGATATACTTGCACATCACCTGGCTGTGCAATCACTTGGAAAGATTAACCATGTCCTGGTTTAGACTTGGCCCGTTTGTCTTTTTGTTCTTGTTTCTTGCCAATTATTTCTTCCTCGTGCGCCCAAGACGGAAAGAAGCGGCGACACCACAAACGAAATCAGCACCCAGGATAACAATCTTGGGCGGCATCTCGATCTTGCTTGCGGTGTCGCTCATCGTCGCAGGAATTGCCGCTCCGCAATTGGCACCCGGTAGCGATTTTGGCCAATTCATGAAACAGGACCTGGCCATACTTTACCTGGCAATTTGGGTCTGGTTTTTCCTGACAGTGCTGGCTACCGTCGGCGATTTGACGGGGTTTCCCTTATGGGAAAGAGCCACATCTCCAGATTCCCGCAACCCATCGCAAGATACGTGATGTCCGAGTTCCGGATCACTGCTGCAGATTCAAATCGCGGGTATTCTTTTGTACGGCCACAGCAGCGAAAAGGCTCAGCACAAAGCTCATACCATAGAACCCTTTTTCGCTCATCGCAAGCGTCGCGTTCCACAAGCCTATGGTCAACAGGCAAAGCACCATGATGACCGACAACCAGCACAATCCGAAATAGATGCCGGTAACCGGAATTCCTTCCAGTTTGTCGCGCACGCTTTTTTGCAACGACACCGCAGCAAACAGCCCAAACATCAGCAGTGTGAAGTAGTAGCCTTTTTCATTGAGCTGCATCGTGGCGTTCCACAGCCCCGTTGTGAAGGCGATAGCCCCGGCGAGCAAGGCGAGCCATGAAACTCCGATGAATGCGGAAGACGGTTTGTGGTGAGTTGCGTTCATTTTTCCCTATCCAGTTGTTTGGCAGAACAGGGCTAATTCTATTGCGGGGCGGCCACTTTGCCATCTCCTATGGCGAAAGCAGCCGCGCAAGTATCCGTCGGTAGCAGGATGCGATACTTTTACAACCCAAGGGCGGTGATGAATCCGTTTGTGAAGCCGAGTGTTCCCGCGTTCCCCAAGCCATTGCACGTGCCCGATGGTCCGTTCGGGTCATAAGGGCAGTCCACGTCGCGATCGAAGGACCAGAAATGCACACCGGCCAGGCCGTTGCTGTTGACGAAGGAGGAGACAGTGGTGATATCGGATATCTGGAAAATGTCGGGCACCGAATCGTTCTGTCCTATCATCGGTGTCAATTCGATCTGGTTGTACGGCACACCATAGGCGGTATGCAAGCTTATCGCTGCCTGCACTGCGGACGCGCCCATGTTGCACTGCCCGTTGGATACGGCGCAAATGTCCGATGTTGCACCGGGCCCATAGTCCATCACCATCAGGTTGATCAGATAATTCTTCATGCCGAAGTAGGATATCGAATCCAGAACCATTTGGCCGTAGCTACTGAGCCCAGTCGCACTACCGCCGGTAGTGCCAACGGTAAAGCTGAAGCGCAAATTCGGATAAATCTTTTGCGCATTGATCACGCGCTGCACCAGGTTGTCGACATCGGACTGGGTCCAATCGACCGCACTGCCGCCCTCAATGTCGAAATCGACGCCGAGCATGCTGCTGGAGTAATAGCGCTGCAGGAACTGCGTGAATCCGACGTCGGAGGTGCACTTGAATTGCTGGGCCCAGCCGCCGGTGGAGACGATGTAATACTTGCCGGCGTTGACGAAAGCCGGCACATTGGCCGCTGCGAACGAGGCGCCGTCGATGCCGTCCCAACTCTCGGAGCCGCAATTGCCTGCCGCGAAGGCCCAAGTCAGCGTCGGATTACTGGCCGACATGGCACCTGTCTGCGGCTCGGCATTGCCATATACCGAAGTTTGCATCAAAAAGGAATCGGTCATGCCGCCGGTTGTGATCTCCTTGTAGGCACTGAAGGAAAATGACAGGGGCGTCGGCAGGCTGGCAATCGTGACGTCGATCGTCGATTGATAATTGCCGGTGCTGGCGGCCACGATATCGCTCAGCATGGCGCGGGCAATATTGGCCGCCGGCGCGCCACGATAGGCGCCGATTGCATTTTCACTTGACACACTGGCGCTAAAGTCGGCCGCCACGTTGAGCCGGTTCTGAATCAACTGGGCGTCGAGCAAGCCTTGCGGCGTGCCGTTCGCCAGAGCACCGGCCATGATGGCCAGTGCTGCATTGCCTCGCGTGAGCGATCCGCGGTCGATTGCATCGCTCCAATACGAAAGCCCACCGGCCAACGGCGACCGGTTCAAGACGTGTTGGAATACCGCTGTGACGAAATCGCCGGTCGTGCCGCTTCCATACAGTATCTGTGACTCTTTGCTGGCGCCAAAGCTGTCGATCAACGACTTCACAGAGGCATTGGTATCATAGGCATTGACCAGTTCCTGTATGTCGGTCGGTGCTGCGCCCGCTTGCAGAGCCGCTTCGAAATTCGACAACCCGATGGGGTCGGCCGGGCGGCCGAAATAGGAAATGTACAGCTCCTGCACCACGGTTTCATAAGAGGCTACCTCGGCCTTGGCGTAACGACCAAAATGCTTCGCTTGGGCAGAAGCATTCAAACTGCCGGACGTATCGCTTGCGCCGCATCCACTTAATAACACCAGGCAAGTTGCCGCTAATATTGCATTCCTGAAAGTCAGTTGCATTGTGTTCCCCATGAGGCCCGGGCGACGCGACACGCGCACACCTATTGCGATCATGGTACACATAGATTGCAAAAAATTCCATTGCGATTTCCTTAACAACACAAGGAAATTCCCGCAACTGCCATACCAATTTTTCTTCACACGAATGCACAGCGGCGGCACGAAACCGTACCACCTGCCAAATCGGACTACCACCTAACGCTTAGTGGGTAACGGCCAATTCGATATCGCTACGCTCCCCGTACGTGTAATACGCCATATCCGCTTCATCAAACTGCAGAGCGTATTGCAAGCCGTTGTAGAAACGCTTGCGATAGGAATTGACAAGATCGATGCCGGAGCGGATTTCGGTCATGATTACGGCATTGTCTTCATACTTGAGCAAGGCGTTCAAGAGCATGGGGAAATGCGAGTTGGCATCGTGTACGATGTGATCGTCAAGGTAACGCCGGGCTGCGGCCTTGTCGGCACGCACCTGCGCGGTATCGCCAGCGTCGATGCAGAAAATTTCAGGGAAGAGATGATCGCGCGAGCTGACGGCGGCGCGGTATTCGAGGGGAATAATGTTCTCCAGCGAGAGCACGGCGCCGGCCATGCTGAAGACCGTTCCTTCAGACTCTATCTCCAGAAAGGCATTGACGTGCGCGCGTGTTGCGGGCAATAACGGAAAGCCATCGATATCGGCATCGATGTCGATGGCGCGCAGATAAGTTGTCTTCCATTGGCGATGATTCATGTCGTAGTGAATCTTGCCGTCGGCTCCCATGCCAATTTCATCGTTGGCATTCGCCTGCAATGCGCCCGCCAGTTCGTCGTCACCCAGGATGCGCGCCAATTGGGCGGCCTTTTCCACCAAACGGACAAAATTGCTGGCGACATAGGCACGCTGTGCCGCATACAGTTTGTACTGCGACTTGTTGAATTCCTTGCGCAGCAGGGATAGCACGACGGGGTCATCGCGCACGACGGCTTTGTTTTCGCTGATCACATAATTCTTCAGATTCATTTTAATCTCGACAAGTAAGTTTGGTAGCCCTTGTATTTGCGAGCTGAAGCAAGTCCATCCCGGCAGGCCGAATTCGGAAGGACTCATGATGAACAACAGGGAATTACCGTGCGACTGCAGGTTTGCATTCAACTTCGCGATTTCACCACGCGCGCTTGGTTGAGCTTCAATACGCTTGCCTGCTGCCGCTGCGTTCCTGTCTGTCGGACCGGCAATGGCAATTGTGCAGCACGCGCTGACTCGGTCAAATGCCGCACGTTGGCTGCCCCCGGTGACATCGAGGACAAAATTGCTGCGCTGCCTGAACCGACAAGGCGACCGGGATCGACGCGTTGCGTCGGCGTCGTGCGCACAACAGTGCCGTTCAACTTGAACACGCTGACCACCTGAGAAAGGCTGACGGCCTGATCTTGCAGTGATCCCGCAGCCGCCGCGGCCTGTTCGACCAGCGCGGCATTTTGTTGCGTGACGTCATCCATTTCCATCACGGCGCGGTTGACTTGTTCGATGCCTTGCGATTGTTCCTGGCTGGCCGCGGTGATATCGGACATGATATCGGTGACGCGACGTATGCTGTTCACTACTTCGGTCATGGTGTCGCCGGCAAGATTGACCAGTTTGCTGCCAACTTCAACCTGTTCCACCGAGTTGTCGATCAGCGACTTGATTTCTTTCGCTGCGGCGGCAGATCGTTGTGCCAGCGTGCGTACTTCCGCAGCGACGACAGCGAATCCGCGACCCTGCTCTCCCGCGCGCGCCGCTTCCACGGCGGCATTGAGGGCCAGGATATTTGTCTGGAACGAAATGCTATCGATGACGCCGATGATGTCAACGATCTTTCTCGACGATGCATTGATCGAACCCATGGTCGCCACGACCTGCAATACGACGTCACCTCCCTTGACTGCAACGTCCGAAGCGGCTTTTGCCAGGCTGTTTGCCTGGAACGCATTATCAGCGTTGTGCTTGACAGTGCTGGTCAGTTCTTCCATCGACGACGCGGTTTCTTCCAACGAACCTGCCTGCGATTCCGTGCGCGCCGACAAATCCATATTACCGCGTGCTATCTCGGTGCTCGCCGTGGTGATGGTCTCGGCACCGTGACGCACTTCGCCGACGATGCGCACCAGGCTCTCATTCATGTCACGTAGCGCATGCAGCAATTGACCGGTTTCGTCATTCGATTGCTCTTCCCCGATGTAACTGGTCAAGTCGCCGGCGGCGACCGTCTTGGCCACCCGCACGGCTTGAGACAGCGGACGCGTGATACTGCGCGCAATGAAAAAACTGATCACGCCAAGCACCGCCACCAAGGCCAGGGCGCCCAGCGAGAAGTCGGCCAGACGCGCCCAGAAAACGGCATCGACCGTGTCGACATACACGCCGGAGCCGATGATCCAGCCCCAGACCGGAATACCTTTGGCGTAGGAAATTTTCGGCACCGCTTCCTGCTGGCCTGGCTTCGGCCACATGTAGGGCACGAAACCGGCACCGTTTGCCTTGACTACATTCGCCATTTCCACAAACAGGTGCTTGCCCGCCGGATCCTTGTTTTCGCTGAGATCCTTGCCTTCAAGTTCAGGCTTGATCGGCTGCATGACCATACGCAGTTGCGAGTCGAAAATGAAATAGTAGTTGGCGTCGCCAAATCGCATTGTTTTCACCGCCTCCAATGCCTTGGCCTTGGCTTCGCCCTCCGGCATTGCGCCTTTTGATGCCAGATCCTGGTAGTGCACAATCACCGAACTCGCCGTCTCCACTTCCTGGCGTATGGCATTCTGTCGTTCTTCCATGATCAGCGATCGCTCGGACAACAGGGTTATCGCGGTAAGAGCAGCAATGCCGATTACTGCACTGGATACGAGTAACCAAAGTTTCTTCGACACCGTCAGCGAAAACAAATTTGCCATATCATGTCCCATTGATGGGAATTAATTAATTCCCCATGGAAACTAATCTAGGCGCTTTTGTCGTGAATTACATCCTGTTAATTCTTACAGGCAACATGATGACGTAGAGTACGATTGACAATAAATAGACCGAGCAGCGTCATTTAGTTGATCAAACATCATGGAATCTTCCGCAAAAATTGGACGTATGCGAATCGCATGCCTTGTCTTGCCCCAAAGCGCCGGCCGATTTTTCACTTTCAGAAAGCAGTATGCGAATGATCAGGAACCCTGAATATTTCAATAGCTTCGGCGGCGATTTTCTACCCGGACTACTCGGCATCAAAGTGACAAAAGTCGGCGACATGCTGCTCGAAGTCGAGCTTGATGTGCGCAAGGCTCTACTCGCACCCAACGGTTACCTGCACGGCGGCACCGTCGTGAGCGTGGCCGATACTGCTTGCGGCTATGGGTGCATCGCCAACCTTCCGCAAGGAGCCAGCAGTTTCACCACAATTGAATTGAAGACGAACTACCTCGGCACCGCAAGAGAAGGTGTGATTGCCTGCGAAGCCAAAGCCATCCACGCAGGCCGGACCACACAGGTATGGGACGCATCGGTATTTCATCGTGGCGACGGCAACAACAGGCTGATTGCCACGTTCCGCTGCACGCAAATGATTCTGTGGCCGAAAGGTTAAAATAGCGGCCTGCCCCAAAAACCTGTGCGGCACGGCTGATAACGCGACGATTTCAGCCAGTGAGCGGTCTTGCCCAATACTTTCTTTTGAAAAGCGCCATGAACCAACTCGAACAACTGAAGCAATACACGACCATCGTTGCCGATACCGGCGATTTTCAATCGATCACGGCCTATGCGCCGCGCGACGCCACAACCAATCCCTCGCTGATCCTGAAGGCGGTGCAAAAGGAAGAGTACAAACCTTTGTTGCACAAAGCCGTCGCCGATCACGGCGGCAAAAGCACCAGCGAGATCATCGACCGCCTGCTGATCGCATTCGGACTGGAAATTCTCAAAATCATTCCTGGCCGCGTGTCGACCGAAACAGATGCGCGCCTGTCCTTCGACACACAGGGCACGATAGAAAAGGGCCGCGCCCTGATCACCTTGTACGAAGCGGCAGGGATCTCGCGTGAACGCATCCTGATCAAGATTGCATCCACGTGGGAAGGCATCCGCGCAGCCGAAGTGCTGGAGCGCGAGGGCATCCATTGCAACATGACCTTGCTGTTCTCGCTGCCGCAGGCAGTGGCTTGCGCCGAGGCCGGCGCGCAATTGATTTCGCCCTTCGTCGGCCGCATCTACGACTGGTACAAGAAATCCACCGGGCTGGAATACACCGGTGCCGACGACCCGGGTGTACATTCGGTCAAACGCATCTACAACTACTACCGCAAGTTCGGTTATGCCACCGAAGTGATGGGCGCAAGTTTTCGCAACACCGGGCAAATCACCGAATTGGCCGGCTGCGACTTGTTGACCATCAGCCCGGATCTATTGCAAAAGCTCGCGCTATCTGAGGAGCCGCTCACGCGCAAGCTCGATCCGGAAGCGGCGAAACTGGCTGACGTCGCCAAACTGAGTCTCGATGAAAAAACTTTCCGCGGCATGCTCAATGACGATGCGATGGGGACGGAGAAGCTGGCCGAAGGCATACGGCTGTTCTGCGTTGATTCGGTCAAACTGGAGAAAATGGTGGAGGCATTGCGCAACGAATGAGCCAAGTTGGTTTGACAAGACCGGCGAGGGCATGTGCGATCTGTGTAATTGCGATAGCCATGCAGGGTTGGGCAGAATGCAGGGGGGTCAGCGCAGCCCACCAAGTGCTCAAAGAATGATGTCTAACGCAGACGCTGCGCTAGCCCACCCTAGTCCCTTCGACATACCCAAGGGCACTTCGGTTTATCCTGCGCCGCCAAGCGTTTGCAAGTCGAGTCGGGAATTCAGCGCCCGACCGCCTGCGCCATCGATCTTGCCTCGTCGCTGCCAAGTTCCTGCAATCCGGCAATGATCCCCGCACGATCAACCGCCGGGCGATTCTGGCTGACCTTCCACTTGCCGAGCATCCTGGTAACCGGAATTTCGATGCCGACAATCGCCGACAGCATTTTCTCGATATAGTCGGCCGGCGCATCGTCGACCTTCCATGGCGCGGCGCGCGTCGATTCATAGCGATCCGTCAGACGGTCGACTAGCGCGCGCAGCCACGCGGCATCTTCGATCGCCTGCAGCTTGCCGTAGGCATGCACCACCATGTAGTTATACGTCGGCACAACCTTGCCGTCAGTTTTCTTGGTTTCGTACCACGATGGTGTGATATAGGCTTGCGCACCCTGGAACAACACCATCGCATCGACGTCCCTGGAAAAATCGCGCCACACAGGGTTGTTGCGCGCCACGTGGGCGCGCAGCGTGCCGAATGGCGCGGCGGCGCTGGGCGTCGGATCGATCTCGAAGGGAATGTGGTTGGCATTCAAGCCATCGCCGGCGAGCGTGACCAGCGCCCCGAAGCCGTGGCTGCGGATCAGATCGTGCATGACCTCGGAACGTTTTTCCTCAAAGTGCGAGGGGATGTACATGCTTGCTCCTTAATACGACAGTCTTAAATCGCGCCCTCAGCGCGCAGCTTCGCAATGTCCTCAGCGGAATAACCCAGTTCCTGTAGCACCACATCGTTGTGTTCGCCCAGTGCGGGGCCCAGCCATTTGGTTATACCCGGCGTGGCCGACAGCTTCGGTGAAATCGCCGGCAACTTGACGGGCGTGCCGTCCTTGAATGCATGCTGCTCGAACATGTTGCGCGCGAGGAATTGCGGGTCGCTCATCATATCGCGGACTGAATATATTTTCCCGACCGGCACGTCGGCGGCCTTCAACACTGCCAGCGCCTGCTCGATGTCCTGGGTCGAGCACCACGCCTGTATCGCGGTGTCGATTTCCGCCGTGCGCGGCACACGGCCGTCGTTGCGCGCCAGTTGCACATCGTCGGCCATGTCTTGCCGGCCAATGGCAATCATCAGGCGCTTAAATATCGCATCGCCATTACCGGCGATGACGATATTGTCGCCCTCTTTTGTTGTGTAAGTGTTCGATGGCACGATGCCGGGTAGCGCGCCTCCGGTACGTTCGCGCACCACGCCGGCATGATCGAATTCCGGCACCAGAGATTCCATCAGATTGAATACCGATTCGTACAGGGCGACATCGACCATTTGCCCCTGCCCGGCCTCGCATTGGTCGCCGCTCTTGCCGTTCCAGCGGCCGCCGGTGGCGTCGCGATGCCGCAACGCCATCATCGCGCCGATCACGCCGTGCAGTGCCGCCACCGAATCACCGATGGAAATACCGACGCGCACCGGTGGCCGGTCGGCATGGCCCGACACATAGCGCAGGCCGCCCATTGATTCGCCGATCGCGCCGAAGCCGGGCAAGTCTTTCATCGGTCCGGTCTGGCCGTAGCCCGACAGGCGCACCATGATGGTGGCGGGATTGACCGCCTTCAAGTGCTCGTAGCCGAGCGACCATTTTTCCAGCACGCCGGGGCGATAATTTTCGATGATGATGTCGGCCTCCAACGCCAGGCGGCGCGCAATTTCCTGGGCGCGCGCATCCTTCATGTTCAGCGTCACGCTCTTCTTGTTACGCGCCTGCACCGACCACCAGAGCGAGGTGCCGTCTTTCAACACGCGCCACTGGCGTAAGGGATCGCCGCCGCCAGGCGCTTCGATCTTGATCACGTCGGCGCCGAATTCGGCCAGCATGCGCGAGCAGAAGGGGCCGGCGATCAGCGTGCCGAGTTCGAGGACTTTGATGCCGGCCAAAGGGCCGGGGGATTTAGAGGAAGCGGTTTGCTCCGTGCTCAATGCAATCTCCGATGGGGTTGTGCGAATTGCTCCCCTCGCCCGCGGGCGGGAGAGGGGGTTCTTAACCTACGCCGAACGCCGATCCAGCATCGCGCGCGCAATCGTGCCGGCATCCACGTATTCCAGCTCGCCACCGACCGGCACGCCGCGCGCCAGACGGCTCACTTTCAAGCCGCGTGCCTTCAGCGTCTCGCTGATGTAATGGGCCGTCGCTTCGCCTTCATTGGTAAAATTGGTTGCCAACACGACTTCACTCACCACGCCATCAGTCGCACGCGCGATCAATTTTTCCAGATATATGTCTTTGGGACCAATGCCGTCGAGCGGCGACAGACGCCCCATCAGGACGAAATACAAGCCTTTGTAGGTCAGTGTCTGCTCGATCATCAATTGGTCGCCCGGCGTTTCCACTACGCACAATAAGGCGGGGTCGCGCTCGCCGTCGAGGCAGGTTTCGCATTGGTCATTTTCGGTGAAGGTATTGCATTTTGCGCAATGATGAATCCGTTCTACCGCCTGCGACACGGCGCGCCCGATCATGGCCGCGCCTTCGCGGTCGTGCTGCAGCAAATGAAATGCCATGCGCTGGGCCGATTTCGGACCGACACCGGGCAGGCGGCGCAGGGCTTCGGTCAGGAATTCAAGGCTCGATGGCGTTTTCATGCAGTGAGGAGCGTTGCGCGTTACTTAGAACGGCAGCTTGAAGCCAGGCGGCATCGGCATGCCGGCAGTCACGCCAGCCATCTTCTCTTGCGTCGTGGCCTCGGCCTTGCGCACCGCATCGTTGAATGCAGCAGCCACCAGGTCTTCCAGCATGTCCTTGTCGTCGGCAAGCAGCGACGGGTCGATCGAAACACGCTTGACGTCGTTCTTGCAAGTCATCACGATTTTGACCAGGCCGGCGCCGGATTGGCCTTCGACTTCGATACCGGCCAACTGGTCCTGCATCTTCTTCATGTTGTCTTGCATGGCTTGCGCCTGTTTCATCAAGCCGGCCAATTGGTTTTTCATCATGTTGCACTCCTGTTGGGTTGATTGTGTATGGGCGATAAGGCCCGGGTCAGAGATCGTGCGACGGGATGTATCACGCCGGCCGGATCGATCCCGGCATGATGCTTGCGCCGAATTCGCGCATCAGCTTTTGCACGAACGGATCGCTTTGCAGCAATTCCTCGGTGCGTTTCTGGCGCGCTTCTTTCTCGGCAATCGAGGCCGCATTGGCCGTGTGCTCCACTGCGCCGAGTGTGGCTTCGATGCGCACGTCGCGCCCGAACCGCTCGCTCAATGCCGTAGTGAGCTTTTCCACGCTGCCGCCTGCTGAAAGCAATGTTTCGACCGCCACTTGCAGGCAAAACACCGGATTGCCCTGGCTGATGTCGCAACGGATCAACTCGCTTTGCTGGGCCAATTGCTGTGCCACACCGCGCACCGGCAAACTGACCGCAAGTGCCGGCCAATCACCGTCCCAGTTCAATATGGGTACAGGTTCGGCCTTGAACGGCGTCGATGGACGAGCCGGCGCGCGCGCAACGGCTGCGGGCATTTGCGGCGCAGCTTCGTTCATGGTGCCGCGCGCTTCGGCGCCATCTGGAAAATCATAGGGCGGCGGCTCGGCGGACGATTCGTCTTGCATCCACGGTGGGGCCGCATCCGCGGGCGGCGCATCGTTGCGGCTGCTCACTACCGCCACTGCCGCTTCAGGCTCGGAAGCCACTTGCCTGACTGCGGTTGATTCGAGTGCCGGGACCGGTGCGGGCGCAACGGCCGGGACTGGCTCTGCTGCAGCGGTTGGGCTGGCGGAAGTCGCAGCGGGTCTGGCTCCGCCATTGAGTGCCGCCTTCATGCCATTGCGCGCTGCCTCCAGGGCCAGGCGCGCGGGGCTCATTGCTGCGGCTGGACGTGCGGACGGCGCGGCAGGTGCGCTCGACACTGCAACCTGCGGGGCAGCGCTCAGGCGCGCAACGGGCGCAGGCGGTGGCGCCGCCTGCTGCGTGGCCGGTGCAGCCGATGTGCGTAGCGCAGCCGCTCCGGGTCGTGTCGCGGCCGGCGATGAGGTTGGCGGCGCGGCCTCCGCCGCGCCCATGCCGGGACGGAATGCCAGCATGCGTAACAAGGTCATGGTGAAACCGGCATATTCGTCCGGCGCCAGGCCAAGTTCATTGCGGCCATGCACGACGATCTGGTAATACAGCTGGATTTCTTCGGCATCGAACAAACCCGCCAAACGCACGATCTCGGCGCGCTCGGGCAAATCTTCGGCCAGCGCGTCAGGCACGGTTTGCGCCAGCGCCACGCGGTGCAGCAAGCCGCCGAGATCCTGTAGGGCGGCGTTGTAAGACAGGCTGCGCGCAGCCATGTCGTCGGCCACCGCAAGCATGTCGGCGCCATCCTTGTTGGCCAGAGCATCGAGGATACGTATCAAGTAGGACTGGTCAAGCGCGCCAAGCATGCTTTGCACCGCTTCCAGCGTTACGGCACCGGCCGCATAGGCGATCGCCTGGTCGGTCAACGACAGCGCGTCGCGCATGGAACCGTGCGCGCCCTGGGCCAGCAGGCGCAGGGCCGGGGTCTCGAAAGCGATGCCCTCCTGACCCAGGATGTTGTCGAGGTGGCTCACGATGTGGCCGGGCGGCATCTGCTTGAGGTTGAATTGCAGGCAACGCGACAACACCGTCACGGGAATCTTTTGCGGGTCGGTCGTGGCCAGGATGAACTTGATGTGCTCGGGCGGCTCTTCCAGCGTCTTCAGCATCGCGTTGAAGGCGTGGTTGGTCAGCATGTGGACTTCGTCGATCATGTAGACCTTGAAGCGCGCATTCGACGGCGCATATACCGCCTGTTCAAGCAGTTGCGCCATTTCCTCGACGCCGCGATTGGACGCCGCATCCATCTCGATATAGTCGACAAAGCGCCCGGCGTCGATAGCCGTGCAGGCGTCGCATACGCCGCAAGGCCGAGCAGTAATGCCTGTTACGCAATTGAACGATTTGGCCAGGATGCGCGACAGCGTGGTCTTGCCGACGCCGCGCGTACCGGTAAACAGGTAGGCATGGTGCAGGCGCTGCTGTTCGAGCGCGTGCGTCAATGCCCGCACGACGTGCTCTTGCCCAACCAGCGTATCGAAACTCTTGGGGCGGTATTTACGGGCCAGTACCTGGTAAGACATAGGAATGCCGAAATATGAAAGGTGCCATCATTTTACCCGAGTCACCCTAGAAACGGCAGTAGGACAGGCGAGAGTGTGCGGTTTATTGGCTTCCTGGCCAGGCACGACGACGCTGCAGACTGCATTCTGCAAGGAGAAGGTCGTTCCGCAGGAAGGACGAAGACGTCAGGGAGCCAAAAAACCGTGCAATCTCGCCTGTAGCGGTGCCACCTATCCGGTGAAGGCATTAACAGCGATCATGCTCGAAGTATTCATGCATTTATCAACGCCGACAAGCAGTCTAATGCCGTTTCTAGGGTCAGCGATTCGCGCGCCGGTTTTAACCCGCCAAAGAAGCCATTTCAAAATGAAATGGCGCTAAAGCCGTGAAATGTAGCCCCCCACCAGTTTTCCCAGTTGCTCGCGAAACAATGAGGTTGCCACAAATTCAGGGCGGCACATCAACGTCTGGTAGAGCAGGCCATACACGGCAGCATGGATCACGTAGGCCGCTTCCTGCACCTCGGCAGGCGACAATTTTTCGGACGACGCCTCGATCGCCTGCAGCCACAAAGCAACAAAATATTGGTACAGCGAGCGATAGGCGGCCTCGTCGGACACCTGACGTTCCAGATAAATCAGTGCCGCCCACTCCAGCGGTTTTTCGCGGTGCTGCGCAATGAATGCGTCGATCAAGGCGTCTGCCATCGCCGCCAAAGACGCGCCGCGCTTTGCTTCGATGCAGTCATGCAATGGCGCGGCAATGCCCTTGAAGCGCTGGTGAATGCAATTGGCGGCAATCGCTTTCTTGCTCGGGAAATGCTCGTACACGGTGCCGAGGCCGACACCGGCCACGGCGGCAATGTCGCGTATGGTCAGGCGGGCATAGCCCTTTTCCAGCAAAAGCCGAACAAAGGCTTCCAGGATCGCATCCTGGGTCAGTTTTGCGCGCTGCTGCTTCGGCCTGCGCCGCAGTTGCAAATTACGATCACTCAATGACACTCACCTTTATGCGAAAGACGAACATCTACACAAGGCAGACGTCTTAAACTACTCATATTGAATCATCAGGAGTTTTTTATGCAATGGCCCACCCATGACGTTACCAATCAAGCGCCGGTGCTCGAAGATTACAATATTTTCAGCAGCGACAGGGCATTGCGCGAAGGCGTGCAGCGAGAAGGCGCCGGCTGGCATGCCGAGCACCTGATCAAGCTCGGTGCCGAACTTGGCAGCAAGGAAATCTTGTCTCTTGGCGACCTGGCCAACCGGCACACGCCCGAACTGATCACGCACGATCGCACCGGGCATCGCGTCGACCAGATCGAATTCCATCCGAGCTGGCATCAGCTACTAGGCATCGTACGGCGCGAAGGCCTGCAAGCCACTCCTTGGCAGCAGCCCGGCTCCGGTGCACACGTCGCCCGTGCCGCCGCCTACTTCATGCAGTCGCAGGTGGAAGCAGGCAGCCTGTGCCCGGTGACAATGACATTTGCCTCGATCCCGGTGCTGCAAAACGAACCCGCGCTATTTGCCCAACTGAAAGACAAGCTGTTTGCGCGAACCCATGACCCGCGCGATCTGCCGTTGCAACAGAAGCGTTCGATCATGATCGGCATGGGCATGACGGAAAAACAGGGTGGATCGGATGTGCGCACCAACACAACGCGCGCCGTGCCGTTAAATGGGCTCGGGCGCGGTGCGACGTATGCCTTGACGGGGCACAAATGGTTTTTCTCGGCGCCGATGTGCGATGCGCACCTGGTACTGGCACGCACCGATGCCAGCATGTCATGCTTCTTCGTGCCGCGCTGGCGCGCCAATGGCAGCAAGAATGCGATCCTGATCCAGCGCCTCAAGGATAAACTCGGCAACCGCTCCAACTCCAGCACCGAAGTCGAATTCCAGGATGCCGAAGGCATCATGATCGGCGAGGAAGGACGCGGCATACCAACCATCATCGACATGGCCAATCACACGCGGCTGGACTGCGTCATCGGCAGCGCTGCCCTGATGCGCCATGCCCTCGCGCAGGCCGCACACCACACAATGCACCGCAGCGCCTTCGGCAAGACCCTGATCGATCAGCCGCTCATGCGCAACGTGCTGGCCGACCTGGCGCTCGAGAGCGAAGCCGCCACGCTGCTCATGCTGCGTCTGGCGCGCGCCTTCGATGCGCCGGATGATCCGCTACAGAGCGCTTGGCGCCGCATCGTCACGCCGGCAGGCAAATTCTGGATCTGCAAGCGTGCCCTCGAATTCACCGGCGAATGTATGGAAATCTGGGGCGGCAACGGCTATGTCGAAACCGGCCCGATGTCGCGCCTGTACCGCGAAGCGCCTGTCAATTCGATCTGGGAAGGATCGGGCAACGTAATGTGCCTGGATGTCTTGCGTGCAATAGAACGGCAGCCGGAAGGCATCGCACTGCTGTTCGACGAATTGCGGCGTCAAGCCGGATCGCATCCTGAACTGGCAAACATGGTCGCCGGACTCGAAGTTGACCTCCAAATGCCCCCTGCGCAGCGTGAAAACCTTGCGCGCCGCCTGGTGCAGCGTCTGGTCCTCACCTTGCAGGCAAGTCTCATGTTGCAGCATGTGCCGAGCATGGTGGCCGAAGCGTTCATTGCCAGCCGCAGTGATAGCGAATGCGGGCGCATTTATGGCAGCCTGGGTGCGCATGCGTCTGCAACAACGCAAGCGGCGATCATTGAACGTGCGTGGCCGGCGGCTGCGTGACGTTATCGTCGCTCACACCAACATTGGCGCGTCAAGGTGAATTGAAAAAACAGCAGAGCATGTCTGTGAGGAAGGTAAGACAAGAAGGCGAGCCTTGTCTGCGGCACTTGCGGGTAATGGCTGTGGCTGCTTCGTTCCCGACCTGACCAGGTTAACCACGCCACAATGCGCAGGGGCCCGCCGACCCGGATTCTACCAGCAATCGACAGCCCATGCTTGGATTAGTGACTTGAACCCATGTTGGCATCGAGGAATTTCTCGACGCGGGCCCAGAAGTCGAAGCGATTTTTCTCCAATATCCAGCCATGCCCTTCTTCCAGGTATTCGACCCACTCGACCTTGTCATTCGTTGCGCGCACGGCGCTGAGAAAATTCTTTCCATGTGCGAGCGGAACACGGCGATCCGAACCGCCATATGCCATCAAGAGCGGTTGCTTGATGCGGTTGGCGAGATTGACCGGTGATGTGGCCTTCAATTGTTCCGCATCCTTGATTTGGTCGCCGATCAGAACCGGCATGCCGAAGTGCTGCCACTCGGCAGACATGTCGTTGGACCAATCCGATTGGTACATCAGATTGATATCCGTCACGCCAACCCATTCAACGCCGCAACGAAACAATTCCGGATCCTTCGCCAACCCCATCAGTGTCGCATAGCCGCCGTAACTGGCGCCCGCGACGGCAATACGCTTGGGATCGGCGATCCCTTGGGCAATGGCCCAGCGCGCGCCGTCATCAATATCGTCCTGCATCGCCAGGCCCCATTGTTTCCAGCCGGCCTTGAAATGCCTGGTGCCATAACCAGTCGTGCCACGATACTCAGGCTGAAGCACGGCGTAACCGCGCGAGGCCAGGAATTGCACCTCCGGATCCCATCTCCATCCATCGGCATGCACATACGGGCCGCCATGGACCAGCACCACCAGCGGCAGGTTCTTTTTCGGAACGCCGCGCGGCGTCGTCAGGTAAGCAGGAATGTCCAACCCATCACGTCCTTTATAGTGCACCATCGTCATGGCGGACATTTTTTTCGGATCGATATCGGGATGACTGTTACCGATCAAGCTCAAGCTTCCGCTGGCGGTATCGAACAGGTAAAACATCACCGGCTGCAAATCTGAGTATGAACGCACCAGCACTGTCTCGCGCTTGCTGCTCGCACCGAACGACAAGGTATTGACAGTGCGCGGCAGCAAGGCGTCGACCGCGTCCTGAATTTTCTTCATCTCGGGATCAAACCAGACTGTGCCTTCGGCGTCGGTTTCGTAATGCACGCCCACCAGTATTTTGCGCACGTTGTCAAATACCAGCGACCCATGGAAGTCATAGCCGTCGGCGGCAATCAGCGGCTCCGGCTCGATCGCATTCTTTTCAAAATCATAGCGATAGATGGCGTTGGTATCGCGCCCGTTGTGCGCCTCGACATAGAGCTTGCCGTCGGGACCGAAGCCATAGGGCGCAAATCCGCCAGCACCAGTGTAAGCTTCGAACGAAGCCAGTTTGCGCCATTTGTCGGTGGCCGGGTCGCGATAAAATATTTCCGAAATCCCGTCATGCAGTGTTTCATTGATGCGCGGCACACCGGCTGCGTCTATCACCCATTCCACAGTATCGCCAGGCCGGTCGTAAGCACTAGCCCGCCCGGTTTTTGTGTTGAGCGTCAGCAGGCGAATTGCCCTCAAATCTCTCGCAACGTCGAATACCGTCTGCTCGACAAAGATATCGTCGCTCTTGCCGGAGCGGTCAACCGCTTTGAAAAACGTATTTCCCGGCAATACCAGATTCTTGATGCTGGTTCCGGTTGTATCAGCTTGCCAGGGACTGCGCTCCACCAACATGCGCGCCTCGCCGCCATCCCGATTGACTGCAAACAACCCCGGATAATATCGCACCTCTCCGGCCGCTGTCCGCCGGTCAGTCGTGCTGAACACCAGACGCTGGCTGTTGACCCAATGGAAGTCTCCGATATCCGCATTTTTGGCCGACCCGACCACGTCGACCTGCTTGCTGGCCAAATCCATCACCGCCAGGACCAAACGCCCCTCCCTGCCAGTTGCCAGCATGCCTACAGCCTTTCCGTCCGGGGACAATTTGGCATCGACAAATCGAGCGTGGGAGAAAAAACTCTGCGTTGGCGTCAAGGCTGTCTCGCCATATGCCGAACCTGTCGCAAAAAGAGTTACAAAAGACAGCGCGGTGCCCAAGGCGCGAAGCGAAACCGAAGCGCGCAATAAAAATAAATTTGGAAACATGTCGGGAAAATAAAATTTGGCGGGCCGAAAATCTGGTCAAGCTTGGCTCGGCGAGAGCAATAATTGCACAACGCTAACCAATTGTCGCATGGCGATATTAACAAGTCCATCATTGGGGGAACTGGCTCCCGAGCAGCCGGCCACGCCGCCCAGGAGCGCCTTCAATTTCATCTACAGGCCCAATTCCTGCCAAATCCCATCCACTTTCGCTTTCACTTCCGGACTCATGCTGATGGTCCGACCCCACTCGCGGTTGGTTTCTCCCGGCCATTTGTTGGTGGCATCGATCCCCATCTTGCTACCCAAACCGCTGACCGGCGAGGCGAAGTCCAGATAGTCGATCGGCGTATTATCGGCAAGAACCGTGTCGCGTGACGGGTCGACACGCGTGGTGATGGCCCAGATCACTTCCTTCCAGTCGCGGATATTGACGTCTTCATCAACCACCACAATGAACTTGGTATACATGAACTGGCGCAGGAAGCTCCACACGCCGAACATCACGCGCTTGGCATGGCCGGCATAGGATTTCTTCATCTGCACCACGGCCATACGATAGCTACAACCTTCGGGCGGCAGGTAAAAGTCGGTGATCTCCGCGAATTGTTTTTGTAACAAGGGAACGAATACCTCGTTGAGCGCCAAACCGAGGATGGCCGGCTCATCAGGTGGCTTGCCTGTATACGTAGAATGGTAGATCGGGTCGCGCCGCATCGTGATGCGGTCAATGGTGAACACCGGGAATTGGTCCTGCTCATTATAGTAGCCGGTATGATCACCGAATGGTCCCTCCAGCGCATGTTCATATCCGCTCGGGTGGCTGGTATCCGGATAGATATGGCCCTCCAGCACGATTTCTGCCGACGCCGGCACACGTAACTCGCTGCCGATTGCCTTGACCAATTCGGTCCGACTGCCACGCAACAGGCCGGCAAATTGGTATTCAGACAAGCTATCCGGCACCGGCGTGACGGCGCCCAGTATGGTCGCCGGGTCCGCGCCAAGCGCGACGGCAATTGGATAAGGCCGCCCCGGATTGACTGCGCCGTGCTCGCGGAAATCAAGCGCCCCGCCACGGTGGGCAAGCCAGCGCATAATGACTTTGTTCGGACCCAGCACTTGCTGTCTATATATACCCAGATTTTGCCGTTTCTTGTGCGGACCTTTGGTGATGACCAGTCCCCATGTAATCAAAGGCGCCACATCGCCCGGCCAGCAATGCTGGATTGGCAACTTCGCCAGGTCCACGTCTTGTCCTTCCCAGACGATATCCTGGCAAGGCGCGCTTCGATGTTCCTTGGGGGCCATATCCCACAAGGATTTCAGCAGACTACCCAAGCCCAGCACATCCTTGAAGCCAGCCGGCGCCTGCGGTTCCTTGAGCATCGCCAGTACGTGGCCGATGCGACGCAGCTCGTTCACATCGTCGGCCCCCATACCGAGGGCCACACGGCGGGTTGTGCCAAATAGATTGCCCAATACCGGCATGCTGTGCCCGGCCGGATTCTCGAACAAGAGTGCCGGACCACCCGCACGCAAGGTGCGATCACACACTTCGGTCATCTCCAAATAAGGAGAAATTGGCAAAGAAACACGTTTTAACTCGCCCATTTTTTGCAATTGGGCAATAAAGTCGCGCAAATCTGAATATTTCATAATTTTTTCGTATTTTTTGACTGTCGACTCTACTTCTCAACTCGTTTAGCCAAGTAATTGATTTTATTGAACTTTGCTGCGATGCAGCGAGAAAAGTAAGACATAAAAGTTATAGAAAATCATTTTAATAGTATTGACTCGATATAAACCGCCTCCTACAATGCGTTCAACTTGATGGAGAGGTGGAACTTCGGAGACCGAATAACCCACTAAATGCGGTGCTCATCAATTCACGGGATCGGGGTCCCACATAACATTTTAAGGAGTGTTTTCAAAAGGCGTCAGCCTTCTCCCCGAAAAAGTTTGCCACTGACAATGCGCCATTGCCGCTATCAGTGTAACGACATCCGCGGATGTCTATGCAAACGATCCGACGACTGCCGGGTGCGCTCACCGCAACGGCAGCCGATGTTTCTGACTAACGGCAGGCAGTAATCCAGGCAGGAAGCTCTGCAGGGGCCTTTGCATGCCGCGACTATTCAGAGGAGTTTGAATGCTAAGTCGATTGAATGGGGTGAATCTGTATCTCACCCAACTGCGCGCCCAGTTGCCAATGCAGCCGGCCGCCCTGGCTACACTAGTTCGCAACAGCGGCAAAATCGCCATCACCACTGCCCATCGCACCTTGCTGGTTCTCGGCGTATCCGCCATTACCGCCCTGTGCATGATGTTTTTTAACCCGACACTGGCAGACCGCCTCAAGGCTGTGTCGCCATTTGCAGAACCTGTCAAAGTGCAGCAAGCTGCCCTGACGGCGCCGGCGCTGAACGATTTGCTCGATGCACCGGCGCCGGCCAAAGCCGCCGCACCCACACCTGCCAGCACAGCATTGTTGAGTGACGAAGATTTGAAGCGGCTCGGCACGACGCAGCAACAGCAATGGGTTACCAACTGGCTGTCGAAGCGCTATCACGTCGCGGGCGATGCCGCTGATATGGTGGTTTCCGCCTCCTATGTAACGGCGCGTGAAACCAAGCTCGACCCACTGTTGATCCTGGCCGTCATGTGCATCGAATCGGGCTTGAATCCTTTCGCCGAAAGTTCGGTAGGGGCGCAGGGTTTGATGCAGGTCATGTCCAAAATCCACCGGGCGCGCTTCGAGGAGTTGGGCGGAGTCAAAGCAGCCTTGAACCCGGTCGCCAATATCCGCGTCGGCGCCATGATCCTGCGCGATTTCGTCGTGCGCGGCGGATCCGTTGAGGCAGGATTGAAACTGTACGTTGGCGCCGCCGCGTTTGACAATGACGCAGGTTATGGCGCCAAAGTAATGGCCGAATACCATCGTCTGCAGGCGGTTGCGGCCGGCAAGAGCGTGCCGACCGCATTTGCTCCAATCATGACGACCGCGCTGAAACAGCATGCCATCGAGAGCGAGAGCGATATCAAGGCAGAACAGCAGGCCGAAAAGCAGGAGCCTGCCGCCGCCGCAATCGATACGACCCCGCCGGGCGAGAAGCCACGGCAACTGGCAGCACTATAATACTCGGGGTAGTAAACGAAAGGCCGGTCGCATGCGACCGGCCTTTTACTTTGTTCGCCCGATGCGAGCTTAGTTCGCCTTGCGTGCGGCAAAAAACCGTCGCATGCGCGCTACCGCCTCCTGCAGATTTTCAAGCGAAGTCGCGTAAGACAGGCGAATGTAGTTGTGTTCGGTATGGGGACCGAAATCTAGTCCCGGGACCAGCACCACGCCGGCTTCTTCCAGTAACTCGATGGTCAGGCGGTCAGCATCGTCTGACAGGGCCGAACAATCGGCATAAACATAAAACGCGCCGTCCGGCATCACCGGCACCTTGAAGCCCAGTTCGCGCAGGGCCGGCACGATGTAATCGCGGCGGCGCCTGAATTCCGCCTTGCGCTCTTCATAAATAGCGATCGATTCGGGCAGGAAACAGGCTACGCCGGCGTGCTGGGCAATCGAAGAGGGGCAGATGAACAGGTTTTGTGCCAGCTTCTCGATCGCCGATACCATATGTTCCGGCACGACCAGCCAACCGAGACGCCATCCTGTCATGTTGAAGTATTTTGAGAAGCTGTTGATGACGACGATATCGTCGCCCAGCGACAGGGCCGAAAACGGTTCCGCCTCGTAGCTCAGCCCCTGGTAAATCTCGTCGACGATGGTGAAGCCGTTGCGCGAGCGCACGGTTTTTACAATTTTGGCCAATTCGTCGTGCGCGATTGAGGTGCCGGTCGGATTCGATGGCGAGGCCAGCAGTACGCCGCGCGTCATCGCCGTCCAGTGTTCGCGCACCATCTCATCCGACAACTGAAATCGCTGTTCGGGTCCGCTGGCGACCATTTTCGCCTTGCCGTCAAAGGCGGCGACGAAATGCCGATTGCAGGGATAGGACGGGTCGGGCATCAGCACTTCCGTGCCGGGGTCGACCAAGGCCGCGCAGGCAAGCAGCAGGGCTGCCGATGCTCCGGCCGTGATAATGATGCGGGAGCTTGGAATCTCCAGGCCGAATACCTCGCGGTAATGGCCTGCCACTGCCTCTCTCAGGGCCGGTATGCCGGTCGCGGATGTATATTGCAGGCGCCCGTCTGCCATGGCACGCGTGGCGGCGGCTACCACGGGCGGCGGCGCGGTGAAATCCGGCTCGCCGATGCCCATATGGATGATGTGGCGCCCTTGCTGCTCAAGCGCCGCAGCCTTTTTGACCAGTTCCATGACATGGAATGGCGCAATGTGACCCAGGCGCCTCGCGAGCGCGGCCAATTTATGCTGCGAATCTGTCATGACTGGAATGGAAGCCTGCGGAAGTTTCAGGTTTGGCCTATTGGCCGGAACCGGCCTCGACCTGGCGAGCCTTCGCAGCCAACTTGTCGAGCACGCCATTGACGTATTTATGGCCATCGATGCCGCCAAACGACTTGGTCAGTTCGACCGCCTCATTGATCACCACCTTGTATGGGATCTCGATGTGGTTCTTCAATTCGAATGCGCCGATCAGCAGTGCGGCGTGTTCGACCGGAGACAACTGGTCGATGGGACGATCAATCAAGGGCGCGAGGTCGCCGCGCAACTGTGCCGCGCCTCGCAGCACGCCGTGCAGCAGTGAATCGAAATGCTCCGCATCGGCCTTTTCAAATCCGTGCGCCTCACGGATATGCGCTTCAATCGCCCCCGCGTCTTCCTTGTTCAACAGCCATTCATAGATTCCCTGCAAGGCGAATTCACGCGCGCGATGACGCGGCGTGCGGTTCTTGTTCGGGTTGGCGTGGACGGATTTTTCGGTCATGGTGGGTAGCGGAATCTGCAGAGGCAAAATGGATATACGTTATTCTTCTTCGGTGGCTTCAGCCAACTCTTCCAGGGCGAGAGAAAGATTTGCCATCTCCACCGCGACGCGAGCAGCATCGGTGCCCTTTTCTGCCATGCGCGCTTCCGCCTGCTCGTCGGTGTCAGTAGTCAGGACGGCGTTGGCGACCGGGATACCAAAGTCTAATGCCACACGGGTGATACCAGCGCCCGACTCGTTCGATACCAGTTCGAAATGGTAGGTCTCGCCACGAATGACAGCGCCGATTGCGACCAGTGCATCGAACTGCATGGTTTCAGCCATTTTTTGCAAGGCCAGCGGAATTTCCAGCGCACCGGGCACGGTCACTTGCAGCACATCTTCGTCAGCCACGCCAAGATGCTTCAACTCCGCCAGACACGCCGAAAGCAGCCCATGGCACACGTCTTCATTGAAACGCGCCTGCACGATACCGATACGCAAACCTTCGCCGTTAAGGTTGGTTTCGTAAATTCCTGTCGTCATGATATTTCCCTCGTTCACTGTTGATCGGAATTCGGCTTGGCCTTGTAACCGACCACTTCGAGATCAAATCCCGTCATGGACGGCATCTTTCTCGGACTGGCCAGCAATTTCATCTTGCAAACACCCAGGTCCTTGAGAATCTGGGCACCAATTCCGTAAGTACGCAAATCCATGCGCGAGGCACGCGGCTGCGGTCTGCTCTCCGGGTCGTTCAGGGCGGAAAACTGGGCAAACATCTGCTCCGCCGATTCTTCGCAATTAAGCAACACGATCACGCCCCGTTCAGATTCCTTGATCGCCGCCATGGCGGTTGCAAGGTTCCATGAGTGCGTCGTGGCCTGCGTTTCGAGCATATCAAGAATCGACACCGGCTGGTGTACGCGAACTAAAGTTTCGCTTTGCGGTACAACAACGCCGTGGACCAGCGCAAGGTGGGCGCCACCGCTTGGCTTGTCGCGATAAGCGACAGCACGGAACTCCCCTTGCGCCGTCTGCATCGAGCGCTCGGCAATCCGTTCAACGATGCTTTCATGTTGGCTGCGATAATGAATCAGGTCCGCAATGGTGCCGATCTTCAGATTATGCTCGACGGCAAATTCCATCAAATCCGGCAGGCGCGCCATGGTGCCGTCATCTTTCATGATCTCGCAGATCACGGAGGCCGGAAACAATCCCGCCAGTTCGGCGAAATCGCATCCTGCCTCGGTATGCCCGGCGCGCATCAACACGCCGCCCTTTTGCGCCTTGAGTGGAAAAATATGGCCCGGCTGCACGATATCGGACGGTTTTGCATTGCGCGCCACCGCAACCTCGATGGTTTTTGCCCTGTCCGCCGCCGAAATCCCGGTTGTCACGCCTTCCGCCGCTTCAATCGATACGGTGAAGTTGGTGCCGTAGGAGGTACCGTTCCGGCTCGTCATCATCGGTAAATTCAATTGCTCACAGCGTTCTTCCGTGAGCGTCAGGCAAATCAGTCCGCGGCCGAACTTGGCCATGAAATTGATCGCTTCCGGGGTCACAAACTCGGCCGCCAGCACCAGATCGCCCTCGTTTTCGCGATCTTCCTCGTCAACCAGAATCACCATACGCCCGGCACGGAGTTCGGCAACGATTTCCAAAGTAGTTGAAATAGACATATTAAATCCTTGTGGACCGCTATTTTAAAGGATTTAAGTCCCTCACAGGGGCAAGCACCCGCCGCGCCGTCATTGCGCAGCGGAAATGACCAACATTGTCAATTTAATCACCCGACCAACGGCAATCTTGCTGATGAGCATCTGTGGCGTTTGGCCGCAAGGTCTTCAGTGTCCGATTTTAATGCGGACAGGATCAATATATCGCCAAAGCCCGCACCAAATTAAGGCACCGTTTCAGAGTCTTCACATGTCGGGGTCATGTTTAGCCTACATGACGCCTTGCACCTCACTCCGCCTTTAACCATCGGAACAATAGATATTTTCGCTGAGGAAAAATCCGCTGATATTACGACCAAATTATGACCTCGATATGACCACTTTAAATTCGCGTTGCAAAGACGCGGAAATTGCGAATTCAGTGGAAATCTTCTTGACCGCATTTTGCTCCACGTCGTTTAATGCGCGGCGATTGCATGAAAGGACAAGCTGCAATCGTCGTACCGGGGGCGGTCGAAACAACATTGAATGTGGAATTTCACCATGTGATCGGGCGCCACGTTTGAGCGCATCGTAACGCTACATTCTTGTGCATTGATCGTTTCCCGAAAAAAGTCCGATCCTAGCCACACTTTTACACAATATCCATTTTAAACCTTGCCTGGCGGCGCGCGTCATCGGAAAATCAATCGCGGCGCGGCGCCACAGGCGGAATCTCACATCAGGAGAATTCATGCGGTCAGTTCCTCTTCCACGATTCAAGTTCGGCTTGAATCCCATCTGTTTGGCGTGTCAACTGCTGCTATTAAGCATGGCGACAGCCTCGGCCCAGACTGCCACGGACGCGGCGGCGCAAGAAGCCGAACCGGCCAAAGTAACCATCACCGGCCAGAAGGCCGGTATGGGCTTGATGGTGCAGGAAGACGCGCCCAAGGCCCGCAGCACCATCACCAAGGAAGAAATCCAGAAGCTGCGCGGCACGGACAATGCCTACCAGTCGCTGGCCCTGCTGCCTGCGGTCAACAGCTACAATTACGATGCAACAGGACTTTTCGGCGGCGGCCTCACCATGCGCGGGTTCAATAGCGATCAAATCGGCGCCACCATCAACGGCGTGCCGATCAACGATTCCGGCAACTATGCCGTCTACCCCGAGGAATTCGTTGACCAGGAAAACGTCTGTACCGAGTTCGTGACACAAGGCTCGACCGACGTGGATTCGCCACACGTCGGCGCCACCGGCGGCAACATCGGCATCGTCACCTGCGACCCCGAAGACAAGCAACGTTTTCGCCTGATCCAGACGCTCGGCGGTCTGAGCCTGACCAAGACCTATGCGCGCTTCGATACCGGCCGCGTGATGGACAACCGCGCCAAGTTCTTCCTCTCCGCGTCGTATGCACAAGCGGATAAATGGAAGGGTGAAGGCGAAGCGAAACGCGACCACGTCGATTTCGGCTTCCGCTTTGACATCGATCGTTTCAACTATATTACCGGCGCGATTCTGTTCAACCGCCAGCTCAACAACAACATCTACAACCTGAGCCTCGCGGAATTGACCAAAAACGGCTACTACTACGACTACGCGACGAGCTACATCGGTCATTTGCCCGGCGTCAACGGCACGGCGCAAACCGAAGCGAGCCAGAGTCCGGCTTACTATAAGCTGTCGATCAACCCGTTCGAGAACGTGATTGCGTCGGCCACCGGCAAATTCCGCCTCAACGACAGCACCGACTTGACGATCATGCCTTACTTCTGGTTTGGCTACGGCACCGGCGGCTCGCAGGAAAAAGCGCTGTCCGAAAGCGGCTTCCTCAATCCGGCTACCGGCAAGCTGGTCGGCGTTGATCTCAATGGCGATGGCGATACCAAAGATAAAGTTCTGGTGGCCGGCAGCAGCGTCACCAAGACCGACCGTCCAGGCGTCACGGCGTCGATCACGGAAACCATCGACAACAACGTCATCCTCGGTGGACTCTGGTTCGAGCAGGCGCATCACAAGCAAACCAGTCCGATCGAAGCAATCAATACGGACGGCACGATGCCCGACATCTGGCTCAAGAGCAATTACATCGACCGTCCAGACGGTTCGCCTTACCAGGCGCGCGATTGGCTGACCATCAGCAGCGCATGGCAATTGTTCCTGCAAGACACCATCACATTGATGGACGACAAGCTACGCATCAACGTCGGCGTGCGCGACCCGAGCATCCGTCGCGACTTCACCAACATCCCGAATGAAGGAAACAATTCGGCGGTCGGCTATGAAATCGTGCGAACGTTCAACGATGTGCTGCCGCAACTCGGCGCACGCTACGACATGACCAAGGAGAGTCAGTTCTTTGCCAGCCTGTCGAAAAACATGAAGGCGCCGCCCAACTTCGCGTTCTCGTCGGCAACCGGCGATAATGTCACTATCGTGAACGGCCAACCGGTGCTGTCAGGCCAGGTCAAACCGGAAACGTCGTGGAACCTTGACCTCGGCTATCGCTATCAAAGCCCTGCCATGATCGCGCAAGCGACCGTGTTCGCAGTCGATTTCAAGAACCGCATGGCCAATGCCTACGACCCACAAACCGGCATCAGTTCTTACACCAATGCCGGCGAAGTGAAAACCCACGGCCTGGAACTCGAAGCCGGTAACAGCCCGATCAATGGCTGGTCCCTGTACGGTTCGTTCGGTTATACCGAAAGTAAAATCGCGAACGACATTCTGTTCTCGGCAACGCAATCCCTGCCAACGAACGGCAAGGAGTTCCCGCTCACACCGAAATACAAGTTCGGTTTGAGTGCCCAATATGAAACCGCCGCCTGGTACGCCCGCTTCAAGGCACAACATACCAGCAGCCAATGGGCCACGCTGGTCAACGACCAGGAAGCACCCGGTTATAACCTTTGCGACTTCGACGCCGGTTACCTGTTCCCAAGCAGCGGCATGTTCAAGAACCCGACCTTGCGCCTGAATGTGAGCAATCTGTTCAACACGCAATATCGCAATCCATCGTCGAACAGCGTAACCAACTCCACAACAATCAATGGCGTGGCGCCAAGCGGCGTGTACTACTACCTCGGCGCTCCGCGTCTTGTTACTGCGTCGCTGCAAGTGGATTTCTAAATCGTTGCATGGATTGGCCGGAGTCTACGCCGGCCTCTCCTTGCAGGAGCGTTTTACGAGCATTCGTTAACGAATCGCGCACAGATGTAATATTGGGTAACAAAGGAGGATATACATCGTTCGGCGCAGTATAGTGCGCACGTCTATCCCCCCATACCATATGGGTTGAGTCCGCCACCGTGCAGGTCGCGGACTTTTTTTATGGATGGAAATAAGCTACCGAACTACTTGAGTGACAACATCCGCTCCACATAGCGCGCAATCAAATCAACTTCCAGATTGACCTTCTTGCCCTCTGCCAAATGCTTCAAGGTCGTTACGGCGATCGTGTGAGGAATCAAATTGATGGAAAACTCGCAACCGCTCCTCGTGTCTGTTACGCGGTTGACCGTTAGCGACACGCCGTTGACCACGATTGATCCCTTGTAGGCCAAATATTTGCCAATTTCCTTGGGCGATTCAATGACCAGTTCGTACGATTCATTGACCGGCGCGAAACGCTTGACCAGTCCCAAACCATCGACATGACCCGACACCAAATGCCCACCCAGCCGATCAGCCAGAGTCAGAGCCTTTTCCAGGTTGACTTCGCCGGGTGCATCGAGGCCGACAGTATGGTTGAGGCTTTCGCGCGAAACATCGACAAAAAAGCCATGCGCGTTCTTTTCCACTACCGTCATGCAGGCGCCATTCAAGGCAATCGAATCGCCCAAAGCAACGTCTTGCATGGGCAACGCACCGGCATCGATTGCCAGCCTTACACCGGCATCTGCACCCGCAACAAGCGAGGTGACGGATGTGATTTTGCCTACAGCCGCAACAATACCGGTAAACATGAAATTACCCTTACAAGAAGCGCGCAAGTATGCGCAAATCGGTGTCAATCTGTTTTATGTCACGAAACGTCAGACGGCGTTTGCCGTCAAGATCTTCCAACTGCGGCAATTCGAACATTCCCTGCGCCGCGCCAAGCAAATCGGGCGCAAGGTAAAGCAGCAACTCGTCGACGCAGCCCTCGCGTATCAGGGATCCATTCAATTTGTAGCCCGCTTCCAGATGCAGCTCATTGATCTGGCGCCGGCCCAATTCAAGCATCAACGCAGGCAAATCGACCTTGCCGTGCAGATTGGGCAGCATGATGATTTCGGCGCCGCGATCGCGCAGGGCGGCTTCTTTTTCGGGATTCGGGCGGGCCGCAATCACGAGGGTGCCGCCACCTTCCAGCACGCGCGCCGACGGGTCAAGCTCCAGGGCGCGGTCGACGACGATACGCACAGGCTGGCGCGTGGTGTCGACGCCTCGCACGTTCAACTGCGGATTGTCGGCGCGCACCGTGCCGATACCGGAAAGGATGGCGCAGGCGCGGGCGCGCCATCGATGCCCGTCGGCACGCGCTGCGGCCGAAGTGATCCACTGGCTTTTGCCGTTGAACAAAGCTGTCTTGCCATCCAGGCTAGCCGCCGCCTTCATGCGCACCCACGGCTTGCCGCGCTGCATGCGCGAAAAGAAGCCGATGTTGATTTCGCGCGCCTCTTCTTCCAGTACACCACAAGAGGTCTCAATGCCGGCCGCGCGCAAGCGCGCAAATCCTTGCCCGGCAACCAGCGGGTTGGGATCACCGATGGCGGCAACAACCCTGGCCACGCCGGCATGTACCAGGGCGTCGGCACACGGTGGCGTGCGACCGAAGTGACTGCAAGGTTCCAGCGTAACGTAGACCGTTGCCCCGCGCACATCCAAACCGTGCGCTGCGGCATCGCGCAGCGCCTGTACTTCGGCATGTGCCTGCCCGGGCGGCTGGGTATGGCCGGCACCGATGACCTGGCCATCCTTGACGATGACGCAGCCGACACGGGGATTGGGCGTTGTGTTGAACATGCCCCTGGCCGCCCATTCCAGGGCAAGTAACATGTACTGCTGATCTTGATCCATTTGGTCGATCTACCTGGATTTGCGTTCGCGTCCCACTTCGGCGATGGCATCCTGAAATTCCGTTACATCTTCAAAACTCTTGTAGACGGAGGCAAATCGGATGTACGCGATCTTGTCTAAGCGCTTCAACTCGCGCATGACCAGTTCGCCGATATGTCCGGACAGCACTTCCCGCTGGCCGAGTGAGAGTAGTTTTTCTTCGATCTTATGGATCGCCGCATCGACTGCTTCTGCGGCAACCGGCCGTTTGCGCAAAGCGAGGCTGAAGCTGGCACGCAACTTGGTCGCGTCATATTCGCTGCGGCTGCCGTTCTTCTTGACCACCGAAGGCATGGCCAGTTCGATGCGTTCATAAGTGGTAAAGCGCTTGTCGCAAGACGCGCAGCGACGGCGGCGGCGAATCGAGTCCCCCTCCTCCGACACGCGCGTATCGAGGACCTGCGTGTCGTCATGCTGACAAAAAGGACACCTCATTTGGGCACCACTGCAAATCTACTGCGCTGGCCAATCTCGGGCTTGCGGAAGCCAGGAGTGTCTGCCGGCACGCAGACACCGCTATGCAGGCGGACGACCATGTCGCCCGAATTCCCTGCTACGCCGTACGCCAGTACGGTTGCGCTTCTCAGCCCGACATTGACCTGCTCGCTACGATTCTTGGAGGTGCCCATAGTCCCTTCGTCGTTCCTTCAATCGTGATTACTCAACCATAAACCGGATAAGCATCCGTCAATTTCTTCACTTCCGCCTTTACACGTTCAATGGTGGCGGCATCTTGCGGATTATCAAGTACGTCCGCAATCAACTCGCCCACTTTGGCGGCATCGGCTTCCTTGAAGCCGCGCGTGGTCATGGCTGGGCTTCCCAGGCGAATGCCGGAGGTGACAAAGGGCGTTTCCGGATCGTTCGGGATGGCGTTCTTGTTGCACGTGATATGTGCCGAGCCGAGCAGTGCTTCGGCGGCTTTGCCGGTGATCTTCTTGGAACGCAGATCCACCAGCATCACGTGCGATTCGGTGCGGCCGGACACGATGCGCAAGCCGCGCGCTATCAGTGCCTTGGCCAGGGCGTCGGCGTTCTTGACCACCTGTTCCTGGTAAGTCTTGAATTCCGGTGCCAATGCCTCTTTAAAGGCTACTGCCTTGCCAGCGATGACGTGCATCAGCGGGCCGCCCTGGATGCCGGGGAAAATCGCCGAATTGATTTGCTTGGCGAATTGCTCCTTCATCAAAATGATGCCGCCGCGCGGGCCGCGCAGGGATTTGTGCGTGGTCGAGGTTACGAAGTCGGCATGCGGCACGGGATTCGGGTACACGCCTGCGGCGATCAGGCCGGCATAGTGCGCCATGTCGACCATGAAATAAGCACCCACTTCCTTGGCCACGCGGGCAAAGCGTTCGAAATCGATACGCAGCGAATAGGCCGAAGCACCGGCAATGATCAGCTTGGGCTTCTTTTCGTGCGCCAGACGCTCCATGGCATCGTAATCGATCTCTTCCTTCTCGTTCAAGCCGTAGGAAACCACGTTGAACCATTTGCCCGACATGTTCAATGCCATGCCGTGCGTCAAGTGACCGCCTTCGGCCAGCGACATGCCCATGATGGTGTCGCCCGGCTTCAACATGGCGAAAAACACGCCCTGGTTCGCCTGCGAGCCCGAATTCGGCTGCACATTGGCGGCTTCAGCGCCAAACAACTGCTTGATGCGGTCGATTGCCAGGGTCTCGGCAATGTCGACATATTCACAGCCGCCGTAATAACGCTTGCCGGGATAACCCTCGGCATACTTGTTGGTCAGTTGCGAGCCCTGCGCTTCCATCACGGCCGGCGAGGTGTAGTTTTCCGAGGCGATCAGCTCGATATGATCCTGCTGGCGGGTATTTTCCTTTTGCACGGCGGCCCACAATTCGGGGTCGACTTTGGCAAGGGTCTGGTCTTTGCTGAACATAAATAACTCCAATCGATCAAGGTATGCTGTGAGAGCTTAATCGAATGAGGGCCGGGAAAAGGCAAGGTATACGGCAGCCTCAATCGTTCTTACCATATGGGCTACCCAGGCGCACGGCTAATTTGAAATCTCACGCTCCCCGGTGGGAACCCACCTCATTATCGAAAAAGCAACAATTCGATATTTTTCGCCAGTCACGTGAGACGAAATGGTAGCCGGATTGTAAGTTATATGGGCAGATTCGGCAACACGCGCGCAACGCGGGAGTCTGCAAAAATCCCTCGGAAAGTTGACGAACGGCACGAAATTGCCGACCAATGGAATCCTCACGCTCAACGTCTGGCAGGATAATCGAGCCATTCAATTAACTCGGCGAGTCCATGCTTGCTACGTTTACAACATGCATCCATGTCAAACATTTGCGGTTCTAACAAACGAAAGCAAAGCATGAAAGCGCCACGTGGCTTTACCTTGATCGAATTGATGATATCCCTGGTAATCCTGGGGGTTCTTTCCGCATTGGCAGTGCCCAGTTTCCAAAAGCTGATTGTCACCAGTAGCATCACATCCGATGCCAATGCATTGATGTCCGATCTTGCGCTGGCTCGCAGCGAAGCTGCCCGCACGGGTAGTCCGGTCACCATCTGTCTCAGCACCGATGGCGCCACCTGCAACGCGACGGGCTGGGGCAATATCGGACGCATAGTCTTCACTGATAGTCCAACGAGCGGAACAATTGGCACGGTAGATACCAGCGCGGGCGACAAGGTTTTGCGATATACCGCCACACTGGTCAATACAAGCAACAAAATTGTTGCGAGCAATATCCCCAACTCCAGTTACCTCACCTATACCTCAACCGGCGTTGTGAGCGGCTTGGTCAGCGGGACGGACGCCACATTCACGGTCTGTCGCAGCACCAAATATTCAGGGACACAGGTCACAATCAGCGTTACCGGTAGGGCGAGCGCGTCAACGGTTACGGTAACGAGCTGTTAGGAGGCAACAATGAGTTCACATGCAGCTAAGCAAATACAATGCGCATCGAAGGCGCCGAGGGCATCAAGATCACCAGGGGCACGGCTAAACGCGCAACAAGGCTTTGCCTTGATCGAAGTATTGACCACGATCCTGGTCGTGTCATTCGGCCTGATTGGGTTGGCAGGCATGGGCGTCGTGGGCCTGAAAAACAACCACATGTCCTACATGCGCAGCATTGCCACGCAGCAGGCCTACGATATGGCCGACAGAATGCGTTCCAATCTCGGCGACACAAGCGGCGGCGTCAAGGGTGGCTCGTACAACAGTATCTCCGGTGCCGGTAGCAACCCCGGCTGCATCGCTACCGGCTGCACTTATACCCAGCTTGCTGCGTATGACCAGTACGCGTGGAACGCCGCCAATGCAGCCCTGCTTCCTCAGGGCGTCGGTACGGTGGCAGGCAGCAGCACGACGAACTTCACGATTACGGTCAGTTGGACCGAAGTGTGCGACCCCAATGCGGGCGAAACCGGATGCTCGACCGGCGGCGCGATTACCAGATCATTTTCGACAACTTTCATGCCATGAAGATCAACCACAACCAAGATCAAATGCGTTACGCGAATGCCCAGTTGCATCCAGTGACCTCGATCGGACGCGGAATTCTTCGATCAAGGCAGGCCGGCATGAGCATTGTCGAGTTGATGGTGGCCCTGACGATCGGGTTGTTCCTCATGCTCGTCGTCGCCAACCTGTTCATCGGCAGCAAACAAACCTACCGCAATCAGGACAACATGTCGCGCCTGCAGGAAAACGGCCGGTTCGCCATCAGCATTTTGGGTAAAAGTATTCGGGAGGCGGGATACCACACGCTTACCTTCAATCCCCTTGCGAATATGTATCAGAAAAACACCAACATCAATAGTTGGCCTTACTCGGCAACAGTGCTGACTGGCTCCAACGGCACCAGCGGCGCGCCTGATTCCATTTCACTCAGCGCCGACAATACCGTCGATTGTCTCAACGCAAGCGTTACTTCTCCCGCAACAAACCAGTATGCGATCAATAGCTCTTCTCAATTGACGTGCAAAAGCATGAACAGCGGCACGACCGGCGTGTTGCTCGATGGCGTGGAAGACCTGCAGATCCTTTACGGAGAGAGCCTGGGCACCACGCGTCGCTTCGTCGATGCTTCCGACAGCACGATCAACTGGGGCAATGTCGACACGGTACGCGTATGCGTACTGCTTCGCACTGTGGAAACCGGCTTGACCGTCAGCGCGCAATCCTATACCGATTGCAGCGGGAATACGGGCCAAACCAAGGCCGATGGCCGCATACGCCAGTCATTTAGCGAAACCTTCGCGGTACGCAGCAGATTTCAATAGCAGGAAAACAGCCCATTATGAAACCATCCCAAATCCCTATACGCCGCCGGGCTTCATCTGCCAGCCTGCTTCGGGAAAATAAGCAATCCGGAGCAGCCCTGGTTGTCGGGCTGATCTTTTTGGTGATCTTGACTTTGCTAGGGCTGACGGCCATGCAAACCGGCATTCTGGAAGAGCGCATGGCCGGAAATTCGCGCGATCACAATATTGCCTTCCAGGCGGCGGAAGCTGCGCTGCGCGATGGCGAGCACGATACGCGCTGCCAGCAAAATAACGGCGCAACGGCAACCACAAAACGTGATATCGGTTGTATTTCCGGGATGACAGGTGCCGACACCAGTTGCACACAGGGACTGTGCTGCAATCCAAGTACGTCTGGCTTGACTTGCATCGAGCCTTCGACACCGGTGTACACGAAATTCGCCGGAAGCACCTCGCCCGGAATTTCTTACGGTACTTACACCGCTGCCACGCATATTACCTACACCATAGGCAGCACGTCTCAGGACCTGCCCAAGCAACCGCAATACCTGATCGAGCCGTTCAATGCGCAAGGTAACAACTATTACCGCATCTCTTCCCAGGGATACGGAATCAACACCAGCACTGTCGTCACGCTGCAAGAAGTCTACAAGGAGTAAGCAATGAAGCGAATCCATCATTTCGGCGTAGCCGGCGCCTTGGCCGCCTGTCTGTCTTTCGTTGCAGGATCAAGCCAGGCCACATTGACCAACCCTAACGCTCCATTGTATGTGGGTGTTTCGGTGGCGCCTATCGTCATGCTAGATATCACCAAGGATCAGAATCTTTACAAGAAGGCTTTCAGCGACGCTTCTGACCTTGATGGGGATGGAGTCCTCGATACGACATACAAGCATACGATCGATTATTTCGGCTATTTCGACAGCTACAAGTGCTACACCTACAGCTCGTCTAACGGCTATTATTCGCCGGTAACTTCGTCATATAGCGAAGACAGCTCCGGCAATCCCATCAAACCTTCCGATTGCGGCGGAAACTGGCACGGCAATTTCCTCAATTGGGCCAGCATGACGCGCATGGACGCGGTGCGAAAACTGCTATACGGCGGCTATCGTTCGACCGATGGTACAGGGGCGTCGGGGATCACGGTACTGGAACGCGCCTACCTTCCTACCGACGCGCACGCTTTCGCCAAATATTACAACCCTGATATCGCCGGCGCTCTTGATCCGGCGGCCATTTCCAGTTCGGCACCCGCGACCTACATTGCCAATAACTATCTCGCCATCAACAAACTCACGCCGTTCAACCCGACGACGACACCGACGGCAGTAAGTAGTTCAACATCGATCACGTTCCCGACCACAAGCACGGCGGCGCTCAGTTTTGCTGTTTCCGACACGACGAAATTTTCGTATGGAGATCAGGTATTGATTGAAGAAGGCTCGACAACTTCAAAGGGATACATGATCGGCGCCGTCTCTTGCGTGAATGGCACGGGCATTTCAATGTACAACACAATCAATTCTGCAAACACTTGTTCTGCCGGGAATATCAAAGTCGTTGTCGAAAATATTCAGGGCAGTGGCACGTCTACCAATTGGAAAATTTCCAACTGGACGCAGACCGGTCTGACGATTTGCAATGCCACCTTGGGCTCATCCACAGGCGCCAATCAAAAGTCGCAAACCAATACCAACGCACCACTGATGCGCGTTGCACTCGGCAACTTCTCGATGTGGGCGGCCAATGAACGTTGGCAGTGCTATTGGCGCGAGGAATCGGCAAATCTCAACCCGGGGGAAAATACCGGCAGCGTTTCGGGGGCCACATCAACTCAGGGCAATCGCGCGGCATTGAGCGGCATCTACGCAAGTTCGCTGGGCCCCAACAAAACGACTTCGAGCGATGGGAGGATTACCAATGCAGCGACTTCCGGAGGCGTCACGGGCGATTTCATCGCCCGCGTCCAGGCCTGCGTAAGCGGTGGGCTGGGGCAGGAGAGTTGTGAACTTTACCCCAGCACCAATTACAAGCCCAACGGTTTGCTGCAAACCTATGGCGAAGCCGGTCTGCTCAAATTCGGTCTGATGACAGGCTCTTACACAAAGAACGAATCCGGTGGCGTCCTGCGCAAGAACCCAGGCGCGTTGTCCGATGAAATCAACACAACGACCGACGGCACCTTCAAGACAACTCTGCCTAGCGGGGGCACCATCATCAGCACGCTCAACAAGATGCGTATCTTTGGTTATGATTACTCAAACGGCACCTACAATGTTGACAGCACGAACGGCAGCACATTCTGCTCCTGGGGTCAGCAAACGTTCTCGGAGGGCACCTGCCTTTCCTGGGGTAACCCGATGTCGGAAGTGTTCCTCGAATCATTGCGCTACCTGGCCGGTAAATCTGCAAATACCGCCTTCAATGCAGATGATTCGTCAATTATCAGCGGCCTGACGACGGCAACCTGGTCTGACCCGATCAGCATAGCCAATTACTGCGCGCCGCTAAATGTGCTCGTGTTCAATGCAAGCACTTCATCCTATGACGCCAACGTCGGCGGCGCTGACCAGATGGGCACCGTTACCGACCTCGGCACGACTTCCACTGCGGTGGCCCTGACCGATATTATCGGCGCGAATGAGGGCATCAATGGCGGAACATGGTTCGTCGGCAATGCCGACGGCACCAACGGTACTGCGATCTGCTCGGCTAAATCGTTAAGCAAACTGAGCAAAGCAGTCGGCATCTGTCCAGAGGGGCCGGCAACCGAGGGCGGTTATCTGATGAGCGGCGTTGCCTACTACGCGCACACCAATCGCATCCGCAATGACGCGTCGTTCAGCATCCCCGCGGCAGATACGTCGTCGCTGAAAGTGAACAGTTACGGCATCGCCTTGGCATCGAACACACCGCAAATCAAGGTAAAGATCGGCAGCAAAACAATTAATATCCAGCCTGCCTTGATCAACAATCTGTCTGGAAGCAATGCCAGCGGCACGCTGGTCGACTTCGAAAAGGTTTGCGAAATTCCGACCACTGCGTCTGCCGCCACGGTGGCCGCTATCGCAAAGAAGAGCGGCGGCACTTGCGCAGCAGCGGGTTCGGCTGCCTTCTACATCAACTGGGAGGACAGTGCGCAAGGCGGTGACTACGACCAGGACGTGTGGGGACGGCTACGTTACCAGATCAACAGCAACTCATTGACGATCACCACCGATGTGGTGGCGCAATCGACGCCAGACTTGATGGGCTTCGGCTACTCCATCAGCGGCACAACCCAGGATGGCCCGCACTTCCACTCGGGCATCAACAGTTTCAGCTATACCGATCCGCAAAACATCACTGTGACCGGTGCAACCGATATCAACGCGAGCGGCGGTTGCAACGGCTGCGTCGTCAACGATGCGGCGACGTCGGTCACCTATTCGCTGGCTACGACCTCCAGCAACACATCACTGAATGACCCACTTTGGTATACGGCGAAATGGGGCGGTTTTACCGGTAACAGTACAAGCTCCACCATCACCAGCGTCACGCAATGGGATGCCAAAAACACCGATGGCAGCACGACCAATTGCACGACCTCAGGCTGCGACGGCATCCCCGACAATTACTATCCGGTAACTGACCCGAATGCGCTCGAAACCGCCTTGGACCAAGCGTTCAAAGCCATGCTCAATAACTCGTCGGCCTCTTCGGTTGCAACGAACTCGACCTCCCTCCAGTCGGGCAGCCAGATCTTTCAAGCGCGTTTCAATTCCAATTTCTGGTCGGGCGAATTATTGGCGATTAATTTGAATTCGGACGGCAGCATTGGTAGCACGGCGTGGGACGCGGGTGGACAGGGCGGCAGCACGCTGGACGCTTTCGATGCGCAAACGCCGAGTAGCCGCGCCATCATCACTTATGGACTCGATACTGCGGGCGGAATCCCATTCGAGTGGAGCAACATTTCCGGCGAATCCAATGCGGCGCAAAAGAATTACCTCAACACCAACGAAAGCGGTACTGCAGACACCAAGGGCTCGCAGCGGCTAGGCTATTTGCGTGGGGATTTGACGACCAACGTGGGAACGCATGCCGGCAATTTCCGCTCGCGCTACAGCATGCTCGGTGACATTGTGAACTCGAGTCCGACCTACGTTGGCATACCCCAAGAAGGATGGGCAGGGTCGACTTACAAGCAATTCGTTGTCACCAATAAGAATCGCACACCGATGATCTATGTCGGCTCCAATGACGGCATGTTGCATGGATTTAAGATTTCCGACGGCACGGAGCAAATTGCCTATGTACCGAACGAAGTCTATCCCAACCTGAGCAAAATTCCGGCCCTTAGCTACTCGCACCGCTACCTGGTTGACGGCACCCCGATGGTCAATGACATTCAAATCAATGTCACTTCGGGCTCAACCACGACCAAAACCTGGAAGACCTATCTGGTAGGCGGATTGAATTGGGGCGGCCGCGCTTATTACGCGCTGGACATCACCGATCCGACCCAATTTTCCGAAGCCAATGCAGCGAGCATCGTGAAATGGGAATTCAGCCACTCGATGGACGGCGACCTCGGCTACTCTTTCATGCAGCCGACCTACCCTGCTTTCAAGGGCACCGCGGACCAAATTGCCCTGATGCACAATGGAAAATGGGCTCTGATCGCTGGCAACGGTTACAACAGCGACAACGGCAAAGCCGCCTTATTCATCATTTTCCTTGACCATAGCGGAAGCACCTGGACCGCCGGCACAGACTACATCAAACTGGTGGCCGATAATACCGGTCCCAATAATGGTCTTTCCACACCGCGCCCTTACGATTTCGATGGCGATGGCGTGGTCGACTATGTCTATGCCGGTGACCTGCAGGGCAATCTCTGGAAATTTGACGTCACAAGCAGTAACGCATCGAGTTGGTCCGTCGCTTTCAGCGGTTCACCACTGTTCGTCGCCAAAGACGCAAGCAACAATCGTCAACCCATCACGACCGCCCCGACCCTTACGCCGCAAATCAATGCAGGCTCGGCCGGCGGTGTGCTGGTCGACTTCGGTACTGGCCAATATCTACAAAACTCCGATACGACGTCGCCATTCGCCACTCAGACGCTATACGGCATTTGGGATTCGGCTGCCACTGCCACAGTTTCCGGCCGAAGCGTGCTGCAACAGCAAACCGTGTTGAGCAGTACTTCGACCGCACTGAATTCCAGCACGTCGGTGACCAACACCTATCGCTTGACGTCGTCGAACACCATCGATTGGACAACAAAATTTGGCTGGTATATGGACTTGCCGAGTTCAAGCACCTCGGGTGAGCGTGTGGCTTATAACCCGATCTTGCGCAATGATCGATTCGTTGTCGCCACCCTGATACCATCGGCCACCCCCTGCCTGGCAGGCGGTAGTTCATGGTTGATGGAACTCGATGCATTGACGGGGGCTCGTCCTTCTTCGTCGCCGTTCGATGTCAACGGAGACGGCTCATTCAGTTCGGCTGATTATTTCACCGATCCGACGAGCTCTACTAGTGCCAAGATTCCGGTCAGCGGCATCATGCCGGGTCAAGGCGGTATTATTACGACGCCGACGGTTGTGCAAAGCCAGAGCGACCCGACGGTAGAATACAAATACGCCAGTAGTTCGACCGGTGCGGTGATCGTGACCAAGGAAAAAGTAAGTGGTCCGCAAACCGGCCGCATTGTTTGGCGTGAGATCAACCAATAGAGCAGTCCGACACGAGGAAAGCCGTCATGAGAAATCCCAAAAGAGCCAGCCTTGGTTTCACCCTGATCGAAATAATGATCGTGGTCGCCATCGTCGGCATTGTTGCAGCCATAGCCATACCGTCGTACGTGAGCAGCACGCGTGCTTCACATCGCACAGATGCAAAGCAGGCACTGACCCAACTCGCCCAGTTCATGGAGCGCAATTACACGCTGGCTAGCCGCTATGACAAAGATAGTGCCGCCAACAACATTGCCTTGCCCTTTACCACCTCCCCGCTGCAGGGGACGACCTTCTACAATCTTACAGTTACGGCTACCACGACTACCTATACATTGACGGCCACGCCGACCGGTGGCCAGACCAAAGACAGCTGTGGCACCCTGACATTGACGAACACTGGCGTGAAAGGGTCGACTAGCGGGGCCAGTTCATGTTGGTAAAAGCTGACCATTCGTAATGGTATGTCGATGAAGGGGTGCCGCCAGGTATCCCGGGCTTTAAAAAGGATTTGCCGAATCGGAAATTCGACATGCGCGCCGGCAAGAATACGAAGCTGAACAATACGCACCCACGCCGTCGGAGGTGCGTATTTTCCTTTCACCTGCCCATTTATCGATTGGATCAGCGCAAGGCAGGCTTGGGCGGAGGCAAAAATGGAATCAATCCGCAATCCCAATATGTACGGAATCCGACGTCACCAAATCGTCGCTATCGCATTGGCTATTCTGGCACACACCTCGATTGCATTCATGCTGGCGAGCGCCAGCGAACAGCCCTCCATACGCAAATCGAACGAACGCATCGTCACAATTTCCCTTGACCCGGCTGATCGTCGCGCCGAGGCAGTCATTCAATCCGCTACCGAATCTGCCACTTTTTCGGGGCAGCAATCCGATAAACCTGAGAACCTCCGAGGGGCAGAAAAGTCTATTCCCGATCCGAAACCAATGACGACTCAACAAGAGCCGAGATATTATCGCACCAGCGAATTGACTGTTCCTCCGGTTGTGTCGCAGGACGTTTTGGCAATTCAACCGCTTAAACTGGCTGGCGGAAAACCGGAAATCGTGATCCTCCGACTGCTGGTCAATGAAAAAGGTGAAATCGACCAGGTCCTGGTGGAAAATTCCGAACTCTCCATAGAATCGACCAAGCTTCTGGTTGAGCGATTTTCCATGATGAAATTTGAGCCCGGAAAAATAGCGGGAGAGCCGGTACGCAGCCAGCTCACAATAGAAGTCGATGCCTCCCCGTTTCATTAAACAAGCCAACAACCGAACCATTTTGCTTCCCTGCTCGCAAAAAATACCAATGATCATTCGCCGCCACCGCACACCCGTTGCCATTTCTTGCATCTTCGCGATTCTGGGATCGATTATTCTAACCAGCTGCTATAGAGCTGGGGTAATTGAAGGTGCGGTGGTGGACGAACAAACGGGAAAGCCGCTTGCAGGAATCGCCGTCGTAGCGCATTGGCAGGCCCGCGGCCCGGAACTCGATTTCAATACCGACGGGCAGCTCGGCGCAGCGGAAACAACCACGGACGAGCAAGGTCATTATTCGCTTCCCGGCTGGGGGCCGCACATTAAATGGTTCGGCAAAGTTACAAAAGTGAGCATACAGTTGCTGTATTTCAAAAGCGGTTATCAGGGGTTGGTCGTTCAGAGCGGCGCTGAAAATGGCAAAGGTCCAGCGCCGATGATGAATCTCGTGTCAGAAACTTCTTTGATCAAACTTCGCGCTGCAGAAGCAACCCCGCGCCCCAGAATCGAGGCATTTGACCTGTTCAACGTGGCCGTACAATCGGTGGTAGGCAATACGGCAGCCTGCCCCTGGAAACAGATTCCGGCGATGCTACGTGAAATTCACAAGGAAACGTTGGTACTGCAGGAACATGCACTCGATTCCGACGCATGGCCGCTTATGACCGTCGACGAAAATCTGATTCGGAATGCCGACAAGCTGGCGAAACAGGCCGGCAGCGGCTGCGGCTCTCCAAAGGAAGTTTTCCAGCTACAATCTCCATCTCGATAACGTTTTCAGGCTGGAAGGTTCCATGATTGTCTTCATTACCGGCGCAACGTCGGGCTTCGGCGCGGCAATGGCGCACAAATTTGTTCGTAACGGGCACCGCGTGATCGCCACGGGGCGCCGCACTGATCGGCTGCAAGAACTGGCTGCCGAATTGGCTCCCGACGTTCTCGCTGTCACCATGGATGTGACGAACAAGACGTCAATCGAGCATGCCCTGGCCTCGCTTCCCGCAGAATGGCAACCGATTGACATATTGATCAACAATGCCGGGTTGGCGCTCGGTACCGAACCGGCGCATCAAGCCTCGCTTGACGAGTGGGAAACCATGATTGCGACCAATTGCCAAGGGCTGGTCACCATGACGCGCCTGGTGTTGCCGGCCATGGTGGCGCGCGGCTCGGGCCATGTCATCAATATCGGCTCGACAGCCGGTGCCTTCCCTTACCCGGGTGGAAACGTCTATGGTGCGACCAAAGCTTTCGTCGATCAGTTCACCCTGAATCTGCGTGCAGATCTGGTCGGCACCGGGGTGCGCGCCACCAATATTGCGCCGGGCCTGTGCGGCGGCACGGAGTTTTCCAACGTGCGTTTTCGTGGCGACGATGCAGCGGCAGCCAAGGTCTACGAGGGTACGATTCCCTTGAATGCCGAAGACATCGCGGAGAGCGCCTATTGGATTGCCACCCTGCCCGCCCACGTCAACATCAACTACATTGAAATGATGCCAGTTTGCCAAGGATTTTCGCCCTTCACCATCAAGCGGAATCAAACTCCCTGAATTGCGGATAAAAACAATGCTGCAGTAAGGATTGAACATCGACGCAAATTCCGGCCATTTCCACATGGCCGGGCGGCAAACCCGGACCATCATTCATCATGCATTCAAATTTCAACTGGAACATCCGGGTATACTACGAGGATACCGACGCAGGCGGCATCGTCTTCTACGCCAATTACCTGAAGTTCTTCGAGCGTGCACGTACCGAGTGGTTGCGTGCCTCGGGGGTCAACCAGCAGGTTCTATCGGAAACGCAACGGGTCATGTTTGTCGTCAAAAGCACCGCTGTCGATTATCATGCTCCAGCGAAACTTGACGATGAACTAAATGTGACTGTCGTTGTCCGACGTTTGGGCCGCGCTTCGGTGCAATTTGTGCAAGAGGCATGGCGCATCGGCAAACTGCCCGGGGAAGAGCCTCGGTTATTGGCTTCGGGCGAGATCAAGGTCGGCTGTGTCGATGTGGATTCTTTACGGCCGAGCGCGATTCCCGACGATGTCGCTGCCAAGATCAATGCATGAGCGCAGGCGGGCGTTGGTGACTATAGCCGAGCAATGTCAATTATTGAGAAACAAGAAAATAAGAGTGGATTAGGCGAACATCAAAAAGCAATAGAACAAAGGCATGAGCGATACGAATTCGCCGGCGCCAGCCAAGCAGCAGTCTGCATTCCAGCCGTAGCGCCGGGTCTGACCGGTGCTACGATCGAATTGACCAACATCATAAAACCAAAACCTATTCATCCATGAATGTCACAACCGATCTGTCTTTTCTCACACTGATTACCGAAGCCTCGCTGCTGGTCCAACTCGTTCTTGGGCTGCTGGTCGGCGTTTCCGTCATGAGCTGGATGTATATCTTCCGCAAAATGTTTGCCATCAGCAGCGCGCGCAGCCAGACTGAAGAATTCGAACGCACCTTCTGGTCCGGCGGTAATCTGAACGCCCTGTATCAGGATGCCTCGGCCAATCGCAAGCACAGCAACGGCAAGATCGGCGCGATGGAACGCATATTCGAAGCCGGCATGAGCGAATTCCACAAGACCAAGGCGACGCTGGCCAGCCGTGGTGGAAACGACCCCAACATCCCCGTCGATGGCGCGCGCCGCGCCATGCGTGCGGCCTACCAGCGCGAAATGGATGCGCTTGAATCGCATCTGGCCTTTCTCGCCTCGGTCGGCTCGGTCTCGCCCTACGTCGGCCTGTTCGGCACCGTGTGGGGCATCATGAATGCCTTCCGTGGCCTAGCCAATGTACAGCAAGCCACCCTTGCCGCCGTCGCACCCGGCATTGCCGAAGCGCTCATCGCCACGGCAATCGGCCTGTTCGCCGCCATTCCGGCCGTAGTGGCGTACAACCGCTACACGCACGACATCGACCGACTGGCAATCCGCTTCGAGAGCTTTATCGAGGAGTTCTCGAATATCCTGCAACGTCAGGCGAGGTAAGCCGAGCCATGGCCAGAACTTCGAGCATGCGTGGCGGCCGCCAGCGGCAACTCAAATCCGATATCAACGTCGTGCCCTATATCGACGTGATGCTGGTGTTGCTCATCATCTTCATGGTCGCGGCGCCAATGACCAACCCCGGCGTAATCAACCTGCCGCGCGCGGAAAAAACGGCATTGCCGCCCTCCGAATTTGTGGAGATCACCCTGCGCGTGGACGGCAGCACCAAAATCGGTATGAAGGGCCCGTCGCACGGAACCGACGAGAGCGAATCGGTCGCCTCGCGCGCCGACCTCATGTCGCGCCTGCGCGACCTCCATGCACGCAACAACGACATGCCGGTCATGATTGCTGCCGACAAGGACGTCAAGTATGACGACGTCGTGCAAGTCTATTCCGAATCCAAGAAGCTCGGCATCGGCCGGGTCGGGCTGGTTACCAAGCAATGACCGGCGACACCCTCCATTACCGCGTTCCGCCTGAGCCCGGACGATGGCCGTCGATCGTCATGGCTGTGCTGGTGCATGCCGCGCTGTTCGGCTTTTTGTGGGTTGGCATCAATTGGGTCAGCCAGAAGCCGGAAACCATGGACGCAGAGGTGTGGAGCCCGCAGGATCTGGAAAAGGCCCCACCGCCGGCGCCGATTCCAGCGCCGGTGCCTGAACCCGTCGTCAAGGAAGTCGCGCCGCCGGTTGACAAGACACCCGTGGAAGATCCCGAGATCAAACTGGAGCAACTCAGGAAACAGAAACGCGTGGAGCAGGAGAAGCTTGCGCGTGAAGAGGTCGCAGCCAAGAAAAAACAGGCGGCGTTGGATCAGGCCAAGCGCGACGAAGACAAAAAGAAGGCAGACGACGAGAAAAAGAAAGCACTGGCTGACGCGAAGAAGCAACAGGCGATAGACGACAAGCAACGCGCCGCGCTCGCGGCTGCGGAAAGAAAACGCATTGCCGGCGAGGCCGACTCCACCTCGACCGCGGGCAACGCCAACAAATCCATGGGCAGCCAAGGGAACGCCTCTTGGATTTCCCGAGTCCAGGCCAAGATAAAGTCCAATATTGTCGGCATTTCCATTCCACCGGATGCCACTAATGACCCGGCGGAATTCGTCGTCGGCCTGTTGCCCGATGGCTCAGTCGGAGGTATCCGGCCGACCAAGAAATCCGGCATACCGGCATTCGATGAAGCTGTGCGGCGCGCGATTGAAGCATCGCAACCCTACCCCGCCGACAGCTCGGGCAGGGTCCCCTCCAGTTTTGTAAGCACCAACCGGCCCAAGGATAGCGAGAAATGAGCATGCAAAAATGCCTGCATCCGGCAATCGTGCCAGGCGTCGATTCGGCGAGCGAAGCGTCGGCGCCCTATCCACCGGACAAGACCGGCAAGATTCCTCACAGTTTCATCAGTACCAATCGATTGAGAGATAAACAGCCATGAATAAAGCAATGACAAGCCGCTTGACACGCCTCTTCGTGCTGCTGTGGCTGGCCACGGCATCCATGCTGGCCCACGCCCAGTTGCACATCACCACGGAAGGCGTCGGCGCCACGCAGATACCGATCGCCATCGCCGGATTCACCGATGAGAACCTCGCGCCGCAACAGGTCAGCGCCATCATAAAAGCCGACCTCGACCGCAGCGGGTTCTTCAAGATCATCGATACCGGCAACGCCATGTCGGAAACCAGCGCCGTCAATTTCGGCGACTGGAAAGCGCGCGGCGCTTTTGCACTGGCGACCGGCAGCGTGCAATCCCTGGCAGATGGACGCATCGTTGTTCGCTACAAGCTCTACGACATCGGCAAGGGCATTTCATTGTCGGGTTTTTCGCAAACCGAACCTGCCAACCATGTCCGGCTTTTGGCGCACAGAATCGCCGATGACATCTACGAGAAATTGACCGGTGTTCCCGGAGATTTTTCGACACGCATTTCCTACGTCACCAAATCGGGCAAGCAATACAAATTGCAGGTGGCCGATTCCGATGGCGAAGGCATGGTCGACGCCTTGCGCTCGAACGAACCGATCATTTCGCCTTCATGGTCACCTGACGGCACCCACGTCGCCTATGTCTCGTTTGAAAACCGCAAGCCGGTCGTCTATGTGCAAGACCTCGTGCATGGCGTCAAAACCGAAGTCGCCAACTACAAAGGCAATAATTCGGCGCCGGCCTGGTCGCCTGATGGCAGCAAGCTGGCTGTCGCGCTGACCCTCTCCGGGAACACGCAGATATATTCGATCAATTCGACGGGTGGCGGTTTGCAACGTCTGACCAACAGCGGCGGCATCGATACCGAACCACGCTATTCACCGGACGGCCAAACCATTTACTTCACCAGTGACCGCAGCGGTGGTCCGCAGATCTATAAAATGAGCGCCGGCGGCGGTGCAGCCCAGCGCGTGACCTTCAAGGGCGACTACAACATCAGCCCGCGCATTTCGCCGGACGGCAAGACTTTGGCCTATATTTCGCGTCGCGACGGCCAATTTCAGCTTTTTGTTTTAGATTTGGCAACTTCCCAGGAGTTGCGCCTGTCCAACGCCAGCATGGCCGAAGCACCGAGCTTCTCGCCGAACGGCCGGTACATTATGTATGCCACGGACTCGGGGCACCGCAACAATCTGGCCGTGGTATCGATAGATGGCAGTGTGAAACACCAGTTGACTACACAGTTGGGCGATATTCGTGAGCCCACCTGGGGTCCCTTTATGAAATAATGCACTTTTACAAACAAGGAGAAAAACATGCGTCAATTCCCCGCTATTGCTCTGGTGGTTGCTTCGGCAGTCCTGTTCGCCGGCTGCTCGTCGACCAAACTGGACGACAAACCAAAGATTGAAGAAAAACCCTACACGCCGCCGGCAACGACGCAAACGGATACCCATGCTGTCGTGCCGATGGATACCGGCTCGAAGGATGACCTCAACAGCAATCCTGCACTGGCCAATCGCAGTGTCTATTTCGACTTCGACGCCTACGTTGTAAAAGACGAGTTTGCTCCTGTGGTCTCCGCACATAGCAAGTACTTGGCGGCCCACAAGGATCGCAAAGTCATCATCCAGGGCAATACGGATGAGCGCGGCGGCAGCGAATACAACCTGGCACTGGGCCAGAAACGTGCAGAAGCCGTGCGCAAGTCGATGTCCGTAATGGGTGTTGCCGAAACGCAAATGGAAGCCGTATCGCTGGGCAAGGAAAAGCCGAAGGCAACCGGCCATGATGAAGCCGCATGGGCGCAAAACCGCCGTGCCGACATCGTTTACAACTAATCAAGGCTAAGCAAGGCAATCATGCCCATTTCCAAATCCGCAATTGCGGCAGCCTTCGTGGCTGCCCTCTCGTTTGCCGCCGTACCGGCTCATGCCGGCCTGTTTGACGATGATGAAGCGCGCAAGGCCATTCTCGACTTGCGCAACAAAATCACCGACCTGCAGCAGCAGGTCGACACCAAACTGGCCGATAAAGCCGATAAAAGCGGCACGCTTGACCTGGTCAATCAAAACGAACAATTGCGATCGGAAATCGCCAAACTGCGCGGCCAGGTAGAGTTGTTAGCCAACGACCTGGCCGAAACGCAGAAGCGGCAGAAGGATTTCTATATCGACCTTGATACGCGCCTGCGTGCCGTGGAGCCGAAAAAGGTGACCGTTGACGGCCAGGAAGCCAACGTCGAGCCGAACGAGCAAAAGACCTTTGAAAGCGCGCAGGCTGTCTTCAAGGACGGTGATTACAAAGGCGCGGTTGCCGGATTCGGCGACTTTCTCAGGCGCTATCCGAACTCGCCCTACGCCCCGGCTGCGCAATATGCCCTCGGCAATAGCTTGTATTTGCTAAACGACTACAAGGGCGCCTTGGCGGCCCAGCAGGTGGTGGTGCGCAATTATGCCTCCAGTCCCAAAGCGCCGGAGGCACTGCTCAATATTGCGACATGTTATGTCGAGTTGAAGGACAAAGCCGGCGCGAAGCGTGCATTGGATATGTTACTCGACAAGTATCCCGAGTCGCCCTCAGCGCAAACGGCCAAGGAACGCCTGCGTGCCCTGAAATAGGCGGACCCGGTCGGACGGTTGACGAACCTAATTGACCGTGAGATCGATTCTATATTACAATAGCGGACTTTCGGGTCGTTAGCTCAGCTGGTAGAGCAGCGGACTTTTAATCCGTTGGTCGCAGGTTCGAATCCCGCACGGCCTACCAGAAATATCAAGGACTTAGGTGAAAACCTAAGTCCTTTTTTTATTCTGTTTGCCCTGATCGGTACAATTTCGGTACAGTAAGCAATGTGGGCACTGTACTGGAGAGTTCGTGGCAACAATCGTTAAGACCCCCTCGGGGACGTGGAAAGCGGTCATCCGCAAATCGGGCTTTCAATGTCAGTTGCATCGAATTCTGTCGGACAGAATCACTTCAAGACAAAAGTAAACCGGACTATTGCTCCCCGACCTGCGCTGGCGGAAAAAATGGGGGCAACAGCCGCTCCGGTAAAAATTCACGATACCGAGACGAATGAATGGGCGGACACTGCCGCGATTACATTGGAAGCCGGACGGACCCTTAATTCATTCGAGATGTGCGCCCGCGCCCTTTATTTTCATGAAACTGGGGGAAGATTTCCGCATCCTGTAAACATAGTCGACGCGTTCACCCTAGACCCCCACGATTTGCCACTGAATGAATCCAATAACAAGCTCCTTGGGTTGACCGAAAAGGTCCTTGCAGGCTTGGCACGCAAGGGGAAGAATCCTGAAGTGTTTCAATACAAGTATGCGGAAGAAAACGGTGTCGTAATCATCCTCATGGAATTTTACGGTGGAAATAATGAGCTGGCGACATTTCCCCCGCCATCAACAGCCCTCAATCCACAAGAGTCGGGCGGTACTCAGTAAGCCACTGCCGCAATTCAGAGACGTAAGCCGGCCAGTCCGGAGAATCTGCCGCAGCATCGACCACGCGCGCGCACACGACTTCCCAACTCAGGCCCAGCCGCTCGATGATATTGCCAATAAAGCTGGCATCGTGCAGTGACCCGAGTCCCCATGATGCCCCCAAGCATTGAACGATAGTGGATACTTGATTTCGCAAAACAGTACGCCAATTCAACTACCGAACAGTGAGTTGGCTGGGCATACCAACGATAAATTCTGCAGCAGGTAGGTCTTGGAGTGGCTTTTGCGTCGAAGCACGATTTCCTGCTTTTCGACGGTTCCTGACATCGATTCCAGGTTGCGCAGCGTGACCTTGACATTGTCGGAGCGACTCAACGCTCCACCGTGCGCTACATCGATCTTCAATACAGCATCAAACGGAATCGTGACCAAGCCGTCCTTCACACGCATGGTGAATTCTTTGGTCTCGATCAGGCCCTGGTACAAATTCCCTTCGCAATCCTGCAGAGCATCCCAGGTCGGAATCGTGGACAAGCTATCGAGCATCCATTGGGGCGTTGCAGCCGAAGCGTCGTCGACCAATAGGTTTAGAAAAGCGGTCTGCCGGATAAAATGAGGGTCTGAAGCCAGTTCCCCGGATAACTGTAAGCCTACGTCAGGTAAGACGACAATACGTTCAATCGGAGTTCGTTTCCAGCGCGCGTCGATTGCAATGAGCCGATCTTTCATCGCGTGGGAAAACTTATTCAAAGTGTTGACCGGATTTTTTGCGGTCATCAAGTGCCAATATCCGTAATCATCCTCCTTGAGCTTGTCGACACGCCGCTGATCGATTTCGCCGGTCGTGACTTGTATTTCCCGAGTGGAATCCCAAAAGAAACCCTTCTCCACTACCGTTTTCGTTTCAATGACCTTGTGATAAGCCACCATACCAAGCCAAGCCTTGAAGTCGATGGCGTAAACCTTCCCCTGATGCGCCATCACAATCTCCGCGCTATTATGAAACCCGTTTCCACTGGTCAGGACGCGATCGAGGAAGATCGTCGCTTCGGAGGCGCGTAACGCCGCGAGCACGTGCCGAATTTGTTCCATGTGGAAAAGCGCGCCACCATGGTGACCGGTCGCGGTATTGGCCGTGAACATGCGATCCAGGCGTATAAAGAGGCCTGCTTCTTCAACGATGATTGGTGCCGCTATGCCGCCAATAATGGCGCCAACCGGGCCACCAATGCAGAAGCCGATTTCTGCGCCAATGAAACTGGTGGCACCGCCCTTGGCAGATTCAACAGAAGCAGCGCGAAACTGCTCCGCTGTTTTCGTGCCTCGCGCAAAATCGATGGCGTGCTTTGCCACTTCACATGTCGTGATCGCCACCGCGGCTGGTGCGGAACCACCAAGCATTCGTTTCATGCCCTGAGATGCGGTGCGCTGGGCAAGCACTTTCGCGGCAGCCGTTGCCGCGCCGGCTGTCGCCCCTTTTACGCCACCGTCGATAGTTCCCTTGGCCACTTCAATGCTGACATCGAGAGAAGCTTCGCTGATGGTTTTACCACCGCTACGGACCTCATTTACAGCTTTTATGGTTCCTGTCACCGCGGAGACGGCCGCGCCAACAGCGGCTCCAGTAATCCCGCCCGATTTGGCACCCTGCAACGCGCGCTCTCCCATGCCACCAACGATGTCTTGGCCGGTGACTTTTCCGCTTCTCGCCTTCTCGGCTAATTTTTGGCTTTCCTCTCTGGTTCGCGCAGTACTTTTGACATTTCCTTCTTTTAAATGATCGGTAGCCAGTTTTGCCACCTGCTCATGCTCGCTTGCAACTTGCTGACGTGCGTCGCGGGGTTTCATTCGCTCCGACGCGGCCTGTCGCTTCGCAATTTTTCTTACTTTCTCGACTTGATCTTTCGGGCATAACCGATCCTGGTTGCCGTAACCGCGCTGCTTGCTCGCTGTAATCTCGGCCGTCGGGTGGATTTTGCTGCTCACCTCCTTGAGGATATTTCCACCCCTTTGATCTGAAATGTTCATATCCGGACTTTTTGGCGCATATGAATTCACGCGCTCCGCATGGAGTTTCGACTTCTGGAATGCCGCATCTACATTGAATGTCGCGGGGTGGTCACCTTCGGCGACGATACCCGTCAGGCTGCCAACATGATTTTTCTGGTACTGCAGACCAAGACCGTTGATCTTGCTAGCCCCGTCCGTCAACGCTTGATCGATGCCTCGCCCGTACTGAAGATTGGCGCCAATATTGGCCGCGTTCCTTAGTGTGGGACCATATTTCTCGCCATATTGCACGACGATGTCTAGCAGGTCCAAGGACAATTTGTTGTCGGCCTTGATTTCGCGCACAGAAACTTTGACCATTGTTTTCTTGGGCAACTGCGCTAAGTCGATCGTTTTCGGTATATTCGATCGATGGCAAAGTCCAGACGCTTTGCCAATGTTGACGAATACCCCGTAGGTTGCGACCCCGCTGATCTGACCGAGGTGGACGTCGCCAACTTTGAATTCGTCAAGCGAACGGCCCGTGGGTCGGGCCTCTTTTTCTTTTCCCATTTCGCAGCCTTTGCCTACATTTGACTACATCACGTTGAGCGA
>DATBQE010000085.1:0-16382 GCA_036561005.1 Burkholderiaceae bacterium
ACACGCGCAGAACCCGGTAAGTCCCGCAACGCCGGATACCCTATGTGGCGTCTGCGTGCCGGACGGTTCCAATTTTTTCCACATTCACCGCTGTCTTCCAAGGGACCAACCCAATGGAACCGCAGTTGACGCCGCGTCACCTATTGGTCAGTGTCTTGCAATGCGGGATAGTTCTATGAGTGCGCCAACCAACTGCAAAAAAACCGGCTCCTCTGAATTTCATCGATTGATGAAGGAGTTGCTGCGCACGATGCAGATGGAAGCACTCGCCGGACCGGATCCGGAAGTGTATTCGTTCACGTTCGATCACAATCTGGAAATCAACATCTTCAGCCGGTACGACGGAGTGATCGACATCCTCGCCGAACCGGGAGTCGTGCACAACCTCAAGGCACATGATCTTCTGCTGGAACTGATGGCGCTCAATCGCCATGAAACGGAGGTCTATAGCATGAGTCTCTGCGTCGAACGGACGAGCGGAAAGGTGAGTCTATGGACACGCTGGCCTCTGGCCAATTTGCAGCTCGGCGATCTAAGTAAGTTGCTGGAGCAAATGCTGTCGCGCGCCGACGAGGTGCGCCGACATTTGGAGGCACCGACGTTCGTGCATGGCAGTGGCGCCAGAGTGGAACGTGCGTTGCTCACACATCTCGCGCGCGAAGGTAAACATCATGAATGATCCTGGATCCAACGGTAATCGAGATTGCGGGGCACGGCACACGTCCGATGGACGCATGATGGCGTCGATCAAGGTGAGTCTCCCATCATGATGCCGGCAGACGACGGCCGTCAACAGCGTCACGGTACGTATCACTTTATCCTGTCGCGCCGCTCCCCGGCGCACGTCATGCTGCACCCCAAGTCACTGGCCGACCTGGCTCTGTCGGTTACGGCGAACAATGCAGCAGCGGGCCGTGGCCAGCACCGGAAAGATTCGGTGGTGCGATCAGAGAATTCCGCCCCGCCAGTCGCCACTTTCTGCGGACGCACAGTATCGCTGGCGCAAAAGAAAATCGAGCAGGCAGGAATTGTCGCAGTCATGTCGGAAAAAACTGATTCCAAATCAGACGCCAGGGACAGTGTCAGACAACACGACCTGCAATTGCGGTTCAGATCGCGCAAAGAACAGTGATCAGCCACAGGTCAGGCCCAATATCGGCTGCGCGAGGCGATCGACCAGGAACGCGCATCTGTGACGTTCGGAGTCAACGAGGGTCAAATCGTCGGGAGCACCTTCTCAAAAGGTGTGACGCACGCATCTGTACCTTGAGCCATTGCAACGCAGATATGGACGCAGGCAAGAGCCGTTGGGTTGGCTGCGTGAGCAAATGATGTAGTGACTTGGATTCGGTCAAACGCACGGCCGCAAGAAGATACGCTGTGTTGGCCGGTGCCAAAATCCGGACTCAGGCAAGATTGCCTGGTTTCCAGAATTGGTCGACGTACTGGATTTTTGAAATGCAACCGGCACGATCCATGCCATAGGTTGCCAGAGAGGGATTGTATAGGTGATTTTAACCAAGGATGCGAGCCACTTGTACGCATTCAAAGGTAACAAGGAGCACGCGCCAGGCCAAGACAAGAAAACGACCCCATCCTGGCCTGGCGCACTGCCTAGAAGACCCGTGTCTTATCGAGACGCTGCTTCACTTGATTGAGCCAGATTCCAACTTGCTGTTCAGCGGACTCGCGGGAGGAGTCACAGTGGTCGAACCACTGCCGCTACCGCCACCGCCGCCCAATGGATTTTGCATGGCGGGATTAGGTGTACTTGGAATACCTTGCAGTTGCATGATTTTCTCCTTACGGTTAAGTTAAATAAACACACGTACTCACACTCTTCTTGCTGTTGCAAGAGCTAAGTCGAACGCCGAGAGCAGGAAGTTCCATTGTTCCCTAAAGCGTGTGGCTGCCCGAGGCACCTCGCGCGATCAGCCGTACGGCATAACGAAATGTTCGACACGTCCATATTTCCGTGGACCACGGAATCAACCCCGCCGATCATCAATGCAGGTGGCAATTGCAGGTTTGCTTCTCGCGGTGGATGGCATTGCCATATCCGTTCGGCAATCCGGACGGCGGTGTGCTCGTGTGCCATTGCGTCATTACTCTGAGGAGTGGAATGAAGCATGCCAGGAAGCCTTGATGGAATCGTCTGAGCAACGCCCTTATGTCAGGTGCGCCAGCATGAGCCGCTCCGGTGTGAGTCCTAAGGCAAGCTACCACCGTTGAAAGGCGACATTTCCCAGATCGGGTATCGGTGAAAAAGATCTCTCCCCGCTCATGCAATGAGGAATGACGAGCGATCAAGCAAATCTTGCATTCCGGATTCGGGTTCTACAACAAAGGTCAGCCACATCCGTCTATCGCATCGCGCCCGACGCCGACTGCCGAAACTTGTTCCTTCTAGCGCATCACAAACTATGCAGGACGAGGTGACGTTACGTCGCGTACAATACGTTTTTTTCATTCATAGAATATCCACATTGCTGCCGCGCGCCGATAAATAGGCGACACCGCCGCCTGCCCCAAAAAAAGTCGTTTGACAACGCGACACTGCTGCCGCTTCACGCGTCACGTTACGCCGCCGACATCGATGCGCATCTGAATCAATATTGGATCCCGATTGCGATATGTTTTCTGCGACGCAAAAACTATCCGGATTTCATTTTTACCACACGGCTAGCGGCGGCAGCGGCAGCCACTGCTTAGGGCGCACGCCGCTACCTCAATTTTGATCGTAGACCGCCTTGGCTAGCGTGTGGAACATTTTGATCTTGCTCAGCGCAATATTCTGCGCTTCCGCCCATAGCTGCTGCTCCATCCCCTCGCGCCGAGCCGCGTCCTCTTGCCGATGGATTTCCATGTCTTCGGCGCTCATTCCCGAAATGCGCGGCATCGGGTCATAGACGTTGGCCGATCCATCCAATTGATAGCTCATCTCTTTCTCCTCATAAAAATAAAACACGAATTTTGCGCCGGGAAAATGCCTGCGAGCCGTGTTTCTCAAATCTGGACGGCCTCGTACCTCCCAGCCCTCGACAGGCGAAACCGGCGTACTCAAGAGGGGCAACGACAAGCAGGCAAAGGCACCGGTATTAATTTTCTCGATCAGCCAATTTCCTGCTTGGCGTTGTCGTATGCTGTTTTGAGCAACATGCCCGCGAGCGCATTGCCTTGCAACATTGAGTTGTCGTGTGTCGCTTCCTGCTGTATTTTCATTCCTTCCAGCGTCGCGGACTGCATTTCGGCTAATGAAGCCGCGGTATCTGCGGCGTTCTGCGCTATGGCAAATCCCGCCATTGCTGCTGCACTCATAATTTCCTCCATCAGGTTAAAGTGAACTACAAGAGGTGCTCCTGTCCAATCACGCCACACTATCCGCTTTGCGATTGTTCAATATGAGTGACGGTTCGTTCGCCACAGTTCCATTTTCAAAACATTCCGGCGCGCTGCGGGCATCCCTTATAGCAAAGACGTGCTGCTGAAGAGATCGTATGAAACGGGACCGCGGCGCACCACGCAAACTGAGCTCGAAGGTGATGTAGGCGGCATCCTCGGCAATACACCGCCACCCCTGGCGGCGCACGAATTCGACGGACACCTTGTTGGCAACCGGTATTTTTGCGATGAGCGGATCCTGCAGAGAAAAGATCCAGACAGCAAGACCACGCAAGAGACTGCTCCACCTGCGCTGATATTCAGGTAAGACGGCCACATGCACCGAGTTGTCTATCATCATGGCACCGCCGAACTGTTTGCCGTCCGCTTCGAAGCCGATTGACGGGTTGGTCCGATACATCTCAATGAAGATATCCTTGGTCAGTCCAACCTTTTGCAGCCAAGCCTTGTTCATGAAACAAATGTCTGCGTCGTAATAGACGCCGAGATCCGCCTTGTCGACTATTTTCATGCTGCTCATGATTGCAATCCTCGCGTATTTTGAACATCCCCATCGGCCGTGCAATAGCTATTGATTGAGTGTTTAAAAGCCTCTGCGGCGTTCCATTGCATATCCGGAGCGGAACAGGAACATTTTCCGTTCGCCATCCCACATATGGGCAACCACTCCCGCAAACTACAATCTGGTCACATGAACATGCTCAAAATAGAGAAAGCACAAGTCTTGCATATACAAGGCATACAGAGTGCATTCGACGCCGTTGCGCGCGAGGGACGCTACTTCTCGTCGAGTGAGGCCTTGGCACTCGATCATTTCGCGCCTTGGATGGAAAGTAATTTGCATGATATCTTTCCGCAAATCGTTGCGCTAGACGGCGATACCGTTGTCGGTTGGTCCATCATCTGTTGCAACGATCAACCCTATCTGCGCCATTGCGGCACCCTGTTCATCGGCCTGCTCGCAGACTGGCGCGGCCACGGAATCGGCAGGCGAATGCTGGCCGCTTCGCTGGACGGAGCGCGCCGCGGCGGACTGGCGCGCATCGAACTGGAAGTCTACGAGCACAACCACAACGCCATCGCGCTCTATCGGCGCATGGGATTTAAAGTCGAAGGGCTGAAGCCGCGCGCCCATCTAATCGGTACTGATTTCCGCGACGTGGTCTGCATGGGTCAATTGTTGGCGCCATCGCGTGCGAGGTCGGTGGAATCGCCTGTGCGCGCTGCCGCCGTGCCTTTCTCGGCTGCGGCATAATTATCGCAGTCGCAGATGTAGACGAATAATCCGTCGTCGCTCCACCGTGCCCCGCATGCAAAGGCTAGTCCAAAGCGACGCAGCGGGCACTGTGTAGAGGCAGGCTCCAGCGTCTGGTGTTTTCGATCGCTGCTCCGGAGAGTTGGTCGCATCCGCACAGATCCACGCTCGCCAACACGGGTAGTACTGCAATACGATCCAATCCGTGCTCGCCGAAACCGTGGCATCCCGCGAGATTTACGTGCTTGAGGCGCAGCCAATGCTTCGCCTGTTCCAGGCCGCGATCAGTGATGCGTTCGCACGCGGTCAAATCGAGAATTTCAAGCCGCCTCAGGCGGCGCAGTGAAACCAGACCCCTGTCGCTAATATCGCACCAGGCCAGGCTCAAACGTCGTAGTTTGGTCAGAGCGCCTAGATGCACCGCGCCTGCGTCGGTGACGTCGCACCAGGACAGGAGCAACTCCTGCAGCCGGCCGCACTTGCGCAGGTGTGCCAAAGCCTGGTCACGTATTGCGCTGCACCACGTCAGATTCAAATGCCTCAATTGCAACGCATCGGCCAGATGTGCCAGGCCGCGCTCGCCGATTTTGTCGCACCAGGTCAGATCCAGCTCCTCGAGTTTCGGCAATTTCGACACAGCCGCCAGCGCGTCGTCGCTGATCTCATGACAGCCCGCCAGGCACAGAACGCGCAGCTGTTTCAGATCGGCCAACAGCAACACATCGGCGTCGCCGAAATCCGCGCCATCTAAGGTCACCTTGTCGATACGCTCCGCGGGCGTGCATGACAGCAGAGACTTAAGCTCTGCGCGGTCGTGCGCCACTATTTCCCAGTGCGCGCCGACGGCGCGAGACGCAATTCGGTGTGCGCGGCCCGGCACAAGTGTCGAACCAAGAACACCGCCTTGGAGCGGGTGCGGGACAACCTGCCTCGGCGCAGCGCCCTGATTGGGTGTTTGCATGTCGATTTTCCTTGGTTGTTTATGCGCTGGCTGTTGCGTGCCGGTGCGCCCTGGCACTACCAAACCATGTCAATGCGGCGCTTGCCGACGAACGTGATCCATTTTCCTGAAATTGCGGCCAATCGCACGCCGCGATATTCGTCACCGACGAAAAGGCGCTTGCCGTCCTGCGTTACCATGCTGGCGTTTTCTCCCGAAATCACTGACTCCACCTTGAACGGAAGCGTCGTGCTTGCTTGCGTGATTTGGGCGTCGATCGGAAAGGAAACGCGATAGTCGTGGGCGAATGCAGCCAGCACCTGACCGAAGCGCGCAATTTCCTTGTCGTCGAGCACCGCCTTCATATTCCACGCGCGGTCAGCAAGGTCCAGTTCGAAACGCTTGACCATGCGGGCTTGTTCGAGCCGGCTGCGAAACTCGCTCTTGAGCTGTTGTGCATCAAGCGTCGACTGCTTCGAGTCACCCGGCACGGCGGCTTCATGCATGGCCGTCGCCACCGGCAATGGGCCCGACAATTGCGTGGTGTCCATGCTGTGCCGCAATGGACCGGCACATGCGGCGACAATAACCAGGAACACTGCGGCAACAAGACCGCGCCGCGGCACAGTGGCGACTGCCCCGTTCCAGCATCCTTGCGCCCAGCGCCCCAGGCGTTGCGTCAAGGCACGGCGCGCTGCGCCAGACGGGCCAGGAAGCGATACGGTATGCCATGGGCGATCCAGTGCTTCGATGCTCACCCATACTTCACCCAGGCGCGCTGTTTGTCCCACTGCGATCGAGAATGACCGCTGTTGTTCGCGGCCGGCACCGTCCGCAATCACGCCTTCCGCTGCGGTCAGTACCCAACCGTCGCCGTCTGGCCATAGAGTGGCATGGTGTCCAGCAATACCGGCATCGTAGAGCCGGATGTGGGCCTGATCGCGCCGACCAATCAGGCACGGCATGCCGCCCAATGGAAACGAAGTGCCCCGATGTCGGCCCTGAAGTATGCGTAGTTCATGCATGGCGTATCGCGAATGTTGGGATGGATACCGGTGAGTCGCCCCACCCGGAACACCAGTTCCATCCTGGCGCGCCATTCGGCGTATCGGCTCGCGCAGGACTCAGCGCCAGCCCTTGGCGCGAAGCAGCGCGTCACGAACTTGGCGTTCGTCGCGCATACCACTGCCTGCGGCGTGCGTAGCCGATGGCCGGGCGAGCATGGCACGCCACTGCATCAGTTGGTTGAGCATATCTTCCAGCGCGTGGCGCGCCCCGCTCCAGCCGCTTACACCTGGCAACCAACGATTGAGGATCAAGTATTCGTCGTCTGCGCTCATCGCCATCCCTGCATCGAATTTGAGCGCACCCAAGAACCCGAGGCGCAGTGCCTCGTCGATCTGTGTTTGATCTGGACGCCGCAGCAAATGCGCACCGAGTTCTGCGCCCTGACGGCGCACGTGGAGATAGACCGATTCGCCGGCCATCTCCACTGGCGCACCCAAGGGCTGCGAACTGAGCCAGCTCTCAAGGTCGTCGTCGGCACCCATGGCTGCTATCTGCTTTCGTTCAACGCAGTCTGATGCGGACGGACATGCAACTTGATCTGCGCCTCCATTGCCTGCTGGGTCACGGAATGACGCTCAAGGAGGTTCATGAATTGCGCTGCGTCCGGCTGGACACCCTGCATCTGCAGGCGCATGGTTCGCTTGACTTCCGCGTTTTGTTCTTCGTACTTGGCATTGAGCCGATGTAGCGAGCGCATGGTATCGCTCTGGATTCCGCCGTTCATGGCCATGATTACCTCCGTAAGAATATTGATCGGTGCCGCACGAGGGCGGCGGTTTGTTCATATGGGTCGGATCTAGGCGTATGAAAGTTCGGATCCGATTCCCTATTATTTAGCCCGCACAGCCTTGAAGCGGATGAGCGCGGGCCGTGAGGCCCGCTTGGTGTTTTGTCTAGCCAATGCTGTTCAACGCATTGTGTAAGGCCGTCTGAAGCAATTTGCCCATGATCCCCAGCGTTTGAGACATCAATTCGAGATGTTGGGTGTATATTTGGTACACCTGCTGCAATTCGGATTGCGCTCCCATCACCGCCATCTGCTGCGCATACCTACTCCTCATGTCGTCAATCTGCGCTTTGATGGGATTGTTCGGGTCGTTAAGAGGGCGATTGGCATGGTCCGGATTAGCATCAAGCGCATCCTGGATTTCTTGGTTACCTTTTTCGACTAGCTCGGTAAGTGCTTTCTTCTGTTTGGGCGTAAGTTTCGCCAGTTCTTCAGGCGGAAAACTGCTGAGAGCCTCCCGCTGTGCAGGCGTAAAGTCCATAATTTTTTTCCTCTCGTCCTCTGACAAATCCGCTATTTCCCCAGGAGAAAAAGCTTTTAGCGCCTTGATCTGATCGGAAGGGACACGTTCGAGACGTCTTAGCTGTTCGGGTTTCAAATTTTCCAATTGTTTAGGAGTAAAATTACTGAGGATCTCTGTCTGTTTAGATGTAAGTCCGTCCAAGTCTTCAGACGTAAAATTCTTGAGCGCACTCGACTGTTTTCTTGTAAGACCGATGTTGGATTCGGGCCTATCGTCATCCTCGTCATCTGTTTCATCAATGCGCGGCGGTTGACGTGCGGCGTCGAACGGCTGTGTTGGCCCGCGCCGCTGCGGTGCCGAGGACCCTACGCCAATTGGCCGATACCTGTTTTCATCTTGATCGAAAGACAGGTCGTGGGAACTACTGTCAATCGGAGAAACCGGTTCTTCGTCATCAACGGCAACGGGGGCTTGCTGATGTCGATGGCCACTGGTTCCGAACGCACCGTCTCCACCACTGGCATTGTATGCGCGTAATTTGCTTCCATTCATGACGCTGGGAGGCGTATATGGTCCTGTGGTTTTCACGCGCAGAGGCGGAGGCCGTCGGCTCTCAAATTCGGTGGCATCATACGGACCGTCGTCCCCGCCGTATTCAAATGAACGTGATTGCGGCGCGTTCAAGTTGGCCGGCAACCTGGTTGCCCCGCTGAGTCTGGCTTGGCTTTCGCTGTATGACTCAAAAGGGATTTGTTGAATGTTTGAAGCGGAACCTGAACCTGAAGCGGAATCCCGGACTTCCTCGGTGCCTAGCCTTTTCCTTAGCGTGCTCCTGCCGTCGCGCCCGCTCTGAACGTCGTTTTCCTTCATGCGATCGCTCGTCTTGGATGGCGAGAAAACAGACGGAAATATTGATCTGCGTTTGGATTTCCTGTCGCTCGCCGTCGGGTCAACTGGCTCGCCGTTCGCACTGACTCCCTTCGATTCTGCAGCGCTTATCGGCGTTCGCACATTGTTTCCGTCTTGGCGCGAAGGATCTTGCGGCGCAGAATTCGCGCGGACTGATTCTTCGTCAGACTCCTGCGAGCTTTGGCCTGGTGTCTTCTTGCTGTCGTTTTTTCTGTCCCCTTTGCCCGCTCCAGATCGCGAAAGAATATTCAATAAATTCTTGCGTTTGGGTCCACTGCCACTCGCATGCAGGCCAGCCGCCTCGCCACGCTTAGGCACGGGCGCAGTCTTGCCAACACTTGTTGGCTCTCGCGTAGTGGGTTCGGTTTCACGAGACGGACCAACCGGGATAGGAGAAGTTGTTCTTATGCCTTCCATGTGCGCTTCCTTTCACCCCATCGTATCGGCGACAGGAAATACTCTAGTTGACGGTGTAGTCGGTCGGTCATCCCGGCGGCTCTTCCCCGACGACGCTGTTCCCGTCCGCCGACCGACGAATATCGTCCAGCGCCATGTTCAGCGCTTCGACAGCCGCATCGTAACCAACGCTCCATTCGCCGTTGCCGGCCTCCAGCCGACACGCGCCACGCGCCAAGGCCGGATTGCTTTTCACCGCCCATTCCAGCGGGGGTAGCAGATCCATATCTTCAGGATGAACGCGCAGAACCGGCATTATCAGGTTGGGCGGCACTTCCGTTTGCACCAGACGCAGAGCCGCTTCGATCTTTTCGCGCGGCGTCATGGTCGACGCCAGCCTGGCAAAAACTTGTTGCGCCAGGTCAATCACAATCTCTTCCGCGCGCAACAGAAATTCTTCCTGCGCGCGTCGCATCGCCGCCAGCAACGCGTCGGCCGCGCGTAGCGCTTCACTCTCCGCCACCAATACGGCTTGCCTGGATTCCGCTATTGCACGCTCGCGCAACGCATCGGCTTCCTGCTGCGCCCGTTGCACGATGCGCGCCGCGGCTTCGGCGGCCTCCAGCGTGACTGCAAGCGCGCCGTCGCTGAGCACACCTTCGCGCGCCCGCAAATCCGGCCCGGACGTCAACTGTGCAACACAAAATGACTTCATACTGAAATTTTCCTTTATCGCGATATGTGAGAGGCCGTTCCGGCACGCTCGCGGCAAAGGCGCCAGCAGCGCTGTCCGCGCGCTACAGCGCCGGCCGCCAGCGGTGCACGGCTGGACTCGTTGGTCTGCCTGTCGACGGCTACCCGCAAGGGCGGCGAAAGTAACAAGCGCAAACGCGACCAGATACCGTAAAAGCCGGCGTCGAGCCTGTCCTTGAGTTCTTGCGCGCCACGCTCGGCCAAACTCGCAGCCGGCCTCGGTGCAGTCGTCAACGCCTGAGTCGACGCAATGCTCATGCACCACCTGCGGTCGTCGAACGGCAATTCGCCAAGCAACAACTCGTCGCGCCCACAGGCCGCGATGACAGCGCCGAACAGGCGCAGCGTGGCGGCGAATTCCTGCGGCTCGGACGTCGCAACAATACTCCACGCCGGGTCGAAGTGTGGCGGCAGATCCGCCGCCACCTTCAGTTCGGCGCACCAGAGACGATAGGCGTCGCGTCGCGCCAGCATATCCGACGAAGTCAGGGTCGACAATGCGGACGCCGGACCGTCGGATTGGCCCTCATCTCCTGCATACGACCATGGACTGAACCACCAATCGATGAAGGAATCGGAGAGCGCAGGTTCGCTTTTCTGCGGCTCGGGCCGGTGCAATGGGTGGTTCATGGCGGCGTGGGTTTGGCGTTCAGGACGGGCTCGCCCATTTTCCTCTTCGCGAAGCCTGGCAAGAAGACCTCTAAACGTTTGAGCTTGCCGACCAGTGCTTCGCGGCAAAGCACGCCGATGACGACGGCGGCAGCCGTCGCGCAAAGTGCGACCGTCACCAGCAACGCGAGTGTGATGAACAATGCACCGGCCGTGCCGGCTTGCACGAAAAACGGCCCAACTTTTTCCCACTCCATGACCGCACCTCTCGCCTCGGTGCGCGTCAGCACCACTGAGACCTTGGAACGGCCGTCTTCGCCGCCCAGCCCAGGAATACTCGCTGCGACAAGATTGCGCACTTGCGGCACGGCAGCGTCTTCATCGAACGGCAGACGGTATTTGATGAATACCGCCGCCGATGAAGGCTGGATCGGTTCGCCTGGCGCGATCCGCTCGGGAAGCACCACGTGCACACGTGCCTCAACCACGTTGTCGTATTGCCGTAGGGTGTTTTCCAGCTCGGTGGACAGGCCGTAGATGTAACGAATGCGTTCCTCGAGCGGGCTGGAGATCATGCTGTCCTTCTTGAAAATCTGACCCAGGTCGGATAGATTCTTGCGCGGCAGTCCGGCGGCATGCATGATCTCGGTGGCCGGCGAAAGGTCGTTGGCGTCCACGGTCAGCGCGACGCCTTCCTTGCTTGATACCTTCCTTGATGCGATGCCGCTGCGATGCAACAGAGACACGATTTCGTTGGCATCAGCGTCGTTGAGCCCGCTCTGAAGGTTGACGGTTTCGGAACACGCCGCGAGCAGCGTAACCGCCGCGGCCAGCAGCAGCAAGGTGCTCGTGCGCAGCAAGGTCGACACGGCTTTGCGCCATGTGGCGATGCCTCGGTCGTCGCTAAATGCGATCCGCTCGGGCAATAGGAAATCAGCGTGTTGTGTCATGGGATTATTGCAGCGTGGTGAGACGATCGATCGATGACGTGGCTTTGTTCGACACCTTCGAGATGAATTGGACTCGCATCTCATAGTCGTTGAGCGCCATCATCGCCTTGACCAATTGCATCGAATCGCCGTTACGCGTGGCCTGCTCGATCATTTTTGAGACGTGCTCGTGGTCCTTCTTGGTTTCACTGGCCAGGTCAGAGGCGCGCGCTATCAATTTCTCACCCATGGAGACCTTGCGTGATTCGGACGCCTTCGCATGCGTGCCGGCCTGCATGTGCCGCTCAAGCGCAGCGCGGAAAGCTTCGCCGTCCACCGGGGCTGACGCGACGGCACCTCCCTGAAAATCGGCGGTGGCTGAAGGCGACGCGGAACGACTGACGGCGTCCACTACGGGTTGCATGGCACTGTTCATTTACCCTCCCGATCACAAGATTTGTTAACGATGATCCATGTGTGGTCGGGAAGTCGTCCAAGTTCCAATTTCCATCGGATCCGGTTGTTGCGCCATTCAATTCGCGCGGCCCGTCATGCACAGCCGTGAGTCTGCGCGGCATGACGCGTCAACGCGAAATGCCCGGAAATGAAACCGTTTTGCTGCTGCCCTTCAGGACCGCAGTCGTAACTACGACCGGACGAGCTGTCCAAAGTGAGAATTATCTCCAGCCATTGCTGCCGCCTCACCTGCGCGGCGCAGATTGCTGGCGCTTAATAATTGGGCTTGCCTCTTTTGCCGGAAGACTGCCAGGACGCAGCGGCATCGGAGGTGTCCATCACGGCATCGAATACACTGCGCTCGTCGGAAAAATGCCCGAGCGGCAAATTGCGCGTGACGACATAGCCGCCTTGGTCGCCATTCCAGGACACATTCCAATCGCCAGCGCCATCCGGTGGCGTCATCGGACGCGAGGCATCGTGGCGTTCCGGTGGCAGCAGTGCCTGGATTGAGAGCGACTCCTCGTCGGTCCGTCGCGATACCGACGTGATCGTCGTGATGTCACCGAAACGCAATTCCAGCACCGGTTCGGCGCGCGTGTTGCTACCCTGGTCCGTCAGGTCGACCAATTCATGAAGGAATCCAACCATGCCTTCGACACTGCCATCGAGACGGCGCTCCATCGGATCGATCTCCGGTGTCGTCGTTTCTTCGGTTTGACGCAACCCACCCAACTGGTTGGAACTACGTTTCGGAAAAAAGCTCTGCTCCATCTTATGCCCCCATTTTAGTTGCAGATGAGAAATACTCAAAATTTCTCACTCCCATGTGTGGGGCCGCCGGAACGGTAGTTCCGTTTTGCAAAAAAAATAATTTCAGTGGTCGCCCCGGGAGCAACAGCAAGCCGGGCGCGCAATGCGCTATGAAATTGTAATTATCGCAACGTGTAAACATTCAACGGATTGTCGTCCGGCTTCCGTCGCTTGGTGCATTTGGCCTTCGCAGCCTCCGGGGCTGGGGCGGCGGCTGTTTCGTCTGCCTGTATTTGCACACGGACGGCAGGCAATGCCGTAGGTGCAGTTGCAGTTGCAGGTGCAGGCGCGGTCGGCGGCGGCAGCGCCGCAGGCTTGTCGCGCTGCGGCGTCACGCTTCGCGCGTTGACGTCGTCTTCTGCAGACGGGTTCCGGGCCAGATCGTTCAGCACCACTTCGCGTGCCAGTCGGTTTGTTGTCGAGCGCTTCGCCACGGGTACACCGGTCGTGCCGAGCAGACGCGGCGTGATGAGGAACAAACGCTCGCGCCCCTTGCTGTTGTCGCTTGTTGATCGGAATAATCCTCCCACCAACGGCAAATCGCCCAAGAGCGGCACCTTTTGCTGCGCCACAGTCGTCGACTCGACGTGATAGCCGCCTATCATCAAGGTCTGCTGTTCGTTGATGATCGCCTGCGTGCTGATCGTCGAGCGCGTGGTGTTGCCGCTGGTCTGTGCATTGCCCAAGGCGCCATCTTCGATGTCGATGTCGAGTCTGACCCGGGTCTCTCCATTTTCATGCAGCACGCGCGGCACCACGCGCAGCATCGTGCCGGCTGTGATGTTGGCCAGGTCGCTCACCCGCTCTCCCACAAGCGGCACGTAGCGGGTTTGACTCAAGTCAAGCACCGCGGCGACGTTGTCCAGGGTCAGAACGGTCGGCTTGGCGAGAATATTGGCGTCGCCGTTGTTCTCCATTTCCTTGAGCCGGAGATAGAAATTGGGATTGCTGAGCAATATCGTCGATCCTCCTACGCTTTGATTCAATCCGAGTGGATTTGCTCCCTGGCCATTGGCTAAAATGCCAGGATAATTCAGGCCGGTGCCGATCGAATTACCTGGATTGCCATTGATGACACCCTGTGTCTTGCCGCTGGCGAAGCCCCACTCTGCGCCGTGTTCGAGCAGCTTGCTGCGATCAATATCGACGATCATGGCCTCGATTTCGATCTGCTGTGGCTCGACGTCAAGTTGCTCGATCAGGGCGCGGTACATATCGCGCTTGGCCTCGACGTCGTAAATGATGATGGCATTGAGCGCCGCATCGGCATCGATACGCGGCGAATCTTGCTGTAGCGGCGCGGCGTCCTTGGCCGCACGCGACTTGCGTTCCGGTGCAACGTCCCCTGGCTCGCGCGGTCGTGCCAGGCTGGAATTGCCTGTTGCTTCCTCGCCGCCGGGCCCGGATTTCGGACGGCGCGAGCGCTTCTCGCTGCCGGCGTCGAATTCGCTCTCGGCGCCCTGACGGAGCGGTGCGTCGGCCCGTCCAAGGATCTCGGTCAGTATAGTTTTGATTCCCGAGGCAGTCTCTTTTTGCCCGCGCACGGTGATCACACGGTCGACCGCGCTGGCATATTTCAGTCGAAATATCATTACCTGCTTGCCGTTGTAGGACAGTTTCTTCCTGGCCGCAGCGCCCGGTTCGCGGCTTGCCTCCGGCGTCCCTCGCGACAGCTCTGCGGCACGGTCCGGGCTGAGCACCGACGCGGCCAGCCGGACGTATTCGCGCGGCCCATTGATCAGCACTATGCCGTCGTCGGGTAGCTCGCCCCAGCCGAAACGCGTGTCGAACAGCCCGACACCGATCAGCGCAGATTTGGCATCCTGCACAGCATCCTCGCCAATATCAAGGCGCACCGACACATTGTCGGTGCGCGGCACGACATACAAGGTGCCGGCGTAGACAAACCAGTTAAAGTTGTATTCATTGCTCAGGCGATCCAGGAACTCGGTGCCGTTGTCCGCCTTCAGGCGCCCCTTCAGAATGGCCAGGTCGTTTACCTTCACCGACACATTGACGCCATAGGCTTGACCGAACTCGCGTAACAACTGGCCCAACCGCATGCCGCTGGCATTGATCGCGAACCCGCTGTCCTTCCAATTGGTTGGCGTCGTTGCGTGGACCACCCCGACAAACAGGCAGAACGACAAAGCGAGTAAAAACTGAAAGAAGAACTTGACGATCGAATATCTCATTTTGATTGCTCCGGATGCGCACGGCGAAAAACAGCGGATTGCGGATCTCTTAACATGAAGGCGGAGCCCCAGCCAGGAGTGCTTCGGAAGCGCAACGGCAAAGCGCGGCGCACGCATGGCGTCGGGTCCCACAGTTGCGGCGCGCCGGTCAAGACGTCGGCGGCCGGTCGTAGATTGGGTGGCGCGGCCGGCGCACCCGGTTCCTGCGCGCGGGCCTGTTCTGAGGCCAGATTCCTCAACATCCCTCAATCGGCGTCCAGATGAGGCGACACGCCGTCGCTTTCCAGTTCAACGTGTCGGTCCATTTCATTATTACGGTACAGTTCCATCACAACCGCATAAACATGTGCGACGGCGTCGTAGCTCGCCTTCGGCACCGGATTGTCCTCCTGACATGTCGCAAAAAGGGTCCGCGCCAGCCAGACATGGCGTATCACCGGGATTTTCGCCTCCCTCGCCGCATTGATCATCGCCTGCGCCACCTCGTCCCTCCCCTTTGCCAGGACGATAGGAACGGGCGTGCTTTCATCGTAGAGCATGGCGACGGCAAAGTGGGTGGGATTGACCACCACGGCATTGGCGTCCTTGGTTTTGGTCGCCTCCCCCTCTCCCGAGGCCAGTTCGCGCGCCAATTGCTTGCGCTTGCCCTTGATCATCGGATCACCCTCCATCTCCTTGTATTCTTGTTTTACTTCCTCCATGTCCATCATGAGTGACTTTATGTGGATGTGTTTTTGGATTGCCAGATCGATCAAGGCCAGCACCATAAACGGAGCGACAATGATGTAAAAGGCATGATGCAGAAGCGTGATGAACCCGCTGTATATATCCCAAGGCGTTCCCCCTGCCAAGGTGACGATCGTTGCAAGCTGGTCTCTTATCAGAAGATACATTAGCAGTCCAGCCAGCCCCGACTTCACGCTCGCCAGTATGAATTCGACCAGCTTCTTCTTGGAAAATAATTGTTTGACGTTACTTGCGGGACTGAGCTTGTCGAGCGACGGATGCAGCAGTTCCGGCGCGATCAGCACGCCGAACTGGCCCCAATATGACATGACGGCGGTTACTATCAGCAACAATGCCGTCGTCGCGACGACGGCCAATCCAAGCTGAATGGCGGCATGCAGCACTTCGTTGAGCGCTGCGTCGAAGGGGCGACCCACGCTTTTGAGCGTCAGTTCCATGAGCGAGTGGATCGCGTCACGCCAAAGCGACTCCGACATGAACGTCGCCTCCGTCACCACTGTCATGCCGACCAGGCGCGCAAAATCTCGGCTGACCGGCACCTGTCCTTTTTCGCGCGCATCGCGTTTCTTTTTACTGGTCGGCTTCTCGCTCTTTTCCCCGCTCATGGTCTAACCCGGGCGTGCCAATAAGAAGCGCAATGTTGGCGCCCGCGCCTTAGGA
>DATBQE010000086.1:0-31073 GCA_036561005.1 Burkholderiaceae bacterium
ATAGGTCCTGCTTCCAACGATCTCGAAACCCTGACCCGCATGATTCGCGCCGGGGTCGATGTCGTCCGCTTGAATTTTTCGCACGGCAAGGCGCAAGACCATATCGACCGGGCCAATATGGTGCGCCAGGCGGCCGCTGACTGCGGTCGTGAAGTCGCCATCATGGCCGATTTGCAGGGGCCAAAGATTCGCGTCGGCAAATTCGAGCATGGCAAGATCGAGCTGGAAAACGGCCAGAAATTCGTTCTCGATGCGGCTTGCACGATGGGCAATCAGGAGCAGGTCGGGCTCGATTACAAGGAATTGCCGCGCGACCTGAAACCGGCCGATGTGCTGTTGTTGAATGACGGTCTGATCGTGCTGGTGGTGGACAAAGTGGTCGGCAGTGCGATCCACACCACGGTCAAGATCGGCGGCGAACTGTCGAACAACAAGGGCATCAATCGGCAGGGTGGCGGCTTGTCGGCACCGGCATTGACGGCCAAGGACATGGAAGACATCAAGACGGCCATGAGCATCCAGGCCGACTACGTTGCCGTATCCTTTCCAAAAAGCGCGACCGACATGGTCATGGCGCGCCAACTGGCCAATATTGCCGGCGAGGCCTACGGTCATCGTCCGTTGATGATCGCCAAGATCGAGCGTGCCGAAGCGATTCCGGTGCTGCAGGAAATTCTCGATGCGTCCGACGGGATCATGGTGGCGCGCGGCGACCTGGCCGTTGAAGTCGGCAATGCCGCCGTACCGGCCCTGCAAAAGCGCATGATTCGCATGGCGCGCGCGTCCAACAAGATTGCCATCACGGCAACGCAGATGATGGAATCGATGATCGTCAATGCCGTGCCGACGCGTGCCGAAGTGTCCGATGTGGCCAATGCCGTTCTGGATGGCACCGACGCTGTCATGACCTCGGCCGAAACGGCATCGGGTAAGTATCCGGTCGAAACCGTGGAAACCATGGTGACCATTTGCCTCGAAGCGGAAAAGTCGGAAGACTGCAAACTTGATGCGGACTTCCTCAATGTCACCTTTACCCGCATCGACCAGTCGATTGCCTACGGCGCACTGTTCACTGCGCATCACTTGCACGTCAAAGCGATTGCCGCCTTGACCGAGTCGGGCTCGACGGCACTGTGGATGAGCCGGCATAACATCGACGTGCCGATTTTTGCCATCACGCCTTCCATCGCCACGCAGCGCAAAGCGGCACTGTATCGCAATGTCCACACTCTGGAGCTGGCGCAATCGACGGATCGTGACGAAGTGCTCAAAGCGGCGGAGAATCTGTTGCTGTCGAAGGGCGTCGTGAAGAAGGGCGACATGATCGTGGTCACTTGGGGCGAACCCATGGGGCAGGTTGGCGGCACGAATGCCTTGAAGATCACGAAGGTAGGCGAATACTAGATGCCCAGGTTATCGTGGCCTGATTTGGTCAATGACATTTGTCACCCAAACTAGTTAAATCAGGCCCGCATTGCTTCAGCCGCCCTCAAAAGGGGTAAGCTGTGAAGAGTGAAAGCTTGTACCCAATCCCTGTGTGTTTGCAGGAACGCTGTGTGCGGCACCGTAAATTGTGTTGTCGCCCGGAAGTTTTTGCAGGCACCTACAAGTTTCTTATTGTTTTGGAGACCCACCATGCCACTCGTATCCATGCGTCAACTGCTCGACCACGCCGCCGAAAACGGTTACGGCTTGCCGGCGTTTAATGTCAACAATCTTGAGCAAGTGCAAGCCATCATGGAGGCAGCCGATGAAGTCGGCGCGCCCGTTATCATGCAGGCCTCGGCCGGCGCGCGCAAATATGCGGGCGAAGCCTTTTTGCGTCACCTGATCTCCGCTGCCGTCGAAGCCTATCCGCACATCCCTGTCGTGATGCATCAGGATCACGGACAAACGCCGGCGGTTTGCATGACGGCAATTCGCTCGGGATTTTCCTCGGTGATGATGGACGGTTCGCTGATGGGCGACGGCAAGTCGGTCGCCAGCTACGAATACAACGTTGAGGTTTCGCGCAAAGTGGTCGAGTTTTCGCATGCCATCGGCGTGACGGTGGAGGCCGAACTCGGCGTGCTCGGTTCGCTCGAAACCATGAAGGGCGACAAGGAAGACGGCCACGGCGCCGAAGGTACGATGACGCGCGAGCAATTGCTGACCGACGTCGCGCAAGCCGCCGATTTCGTCAAACTGACCCAATGCGATGCGCTGGCGATTGCCATCGGTACCTCGCACGGCGCCTACAAGTTCTCGCGCAAGCCGACCGGCGACATCCTCGCCATCGACCGTATCAAGGAAATCCACGCGCGCATTCCGAACACGCATCTGGTGATGCACGGTTCGTCGTCGGTCCCGCAGGAGTTGCTGGCAGAGATTCGCCAGTTCGGCGGCGACATGAAGGAAACCTATGGTGTGCCGGTAGAAGAAATCCAGGAAGGCATCAAGCACGGCGTGCGCAAGATCAATATCGACACCGATATTCGTTTGGCGATGACCGGCGCAGTACGGCGCTATTTGTTCGAAAATCCATCGAAGTTCGATCCGCGTGACTTCCTGAAGCCCGCGCGCGAAGCGGCCAAGCTGATATGCAAGGCGCGTTTCCTGTCGTTCGGCTGCGAAGGCCAGGCGCCCAAGATCAAGCCGATGAATCTGGAAAAGATGGCCGAGCGTTACAAAAAAGGTGAGCTTGCTCAGATCGTCAACTAATCCGGCTTGACCAGTCCCTGCAGGGCGCGCTGAGAACGGCGCCCTGCGTTTTTTTTTTGCCCATTCCATGACTACGTTACTGCAATCGACCATCCATTCCCTGCCGCTGCTTGGACGCGGCAAGGTGCGCGAAAACTACGCCGTCGGCGACGACAAGCTCCTGATTGTGACTTCCGACCGCCTCTCGGCCTTCGACGTCATCATGAGCGAACCGATAACCGACAAGGGCCGCGTGTTGAACGAGATGACCAATTTCTGGTTCAAGAAGCTCGGCCACATCGTGCCGAACCATACCACCGGGGTGACGCCGGAATCGGTGGTCGCCGCCGATGAAGTCGAGCAGGTCAAGGGCCGCGCCATCGTGGCCAAGCGTCTCAAGCCGGTCATGGTTGAGGCAGTGGTGCGTGGCTACATCATTGGATCGGGCTGGAAGGATTACCAGCAAACCGGCGCGATCTGCGGCATCAAGCTGCCAGCCGGCCTACGCCTGGCGGACAAACTTGCCGAACCGATCTTTACGCCGGCTGCCAAGGCCGACATGGGCGAACACGACGAGAACATCAGTTTTGCCGACATGGAACAACGTATCGGTACTGAGCTCGCGGCAAAAATCCGCGACGTCAGCGTTCGTTTGTACAAGGAAGCGGCGGATTACGCCGCCACGCGCGGCATCATCATTGCCGATACCAAATTCGAATTCGGCCTCGACGAGCATGGCGTGCTGCACCTGATGGACGAAGTTCTGACCGCAGACTCTTCGCGTTTCTGGCCGGCCGAATCGTATGCGCCTGGCATCTCGCCGCCCTCGTATGACAAGCAATTCGTGCGCGACTATCTGGAAACCGTCACGACCTGGAACAAGACTGCGCCGCCGCCGCCCTTGCCGGCTGAAGTGGTGGAAAAGACTGCTGCCAAGTACCGCGAAGCGCTGGAGCGCCTGACCGGGGAAAAGCTGAAGGGTTGATATGAAACATAACAAACCGGGCGCCCTGATCGGCGTCGTCATGGGTTCATCCTCGGATTGGGATGTGATGCAGCACGCAGTTTCGGTGCTGCAGGAGTTCGATATCCCTTTCGAGGCGCAAGTGGTGTCCGCGCATCGCATGCCCGACGATATGTTTGAGTACGCGCAAACTGCGCGTACGCGCGGCTTGCGCGCCATCATCGCCGGTGCCGGCGGTGCGGCCCATCTGCCGGGCATGATTGCGGCCAAGACCATCGTGCCGGTGCTCGGCGTGCCGGTGCCGTCGAAATACCTGCGCGGAGAAGATTCTCTGCTGTCCATCGTGCAGATGCCCAAGGGTATTCCGGTCAATACGTTCGCCATCGGCGAGGCCGGTGCAGCCAATGCAGCTCTCGCGGCCATTGCCATGCTTGCCACCACCGACGACGCGCTTGCACTCAAGCTGCAAGCCTACCGCGACAAGCAAAGCCAGGTCGCGCGCGACATGACATTGCCGGTTTGAAGGTGGTGAGCAGCATGACGACGAATGCAATAGTAAACGATCACGAGCGCCACGCTCACCTGCCCAATGAATCGGACCAGACCTGGCTCGGTATCATGGGCGGTGGACAGTTGGGCCGCATGTTTGCCCATGCGGCGCAGGCGATGGGTTACAAGGTCGCGGTGCTCGAGCCACAAGCCGATTGTCCTGCAGGCCATGTGGCCGACCGCCACATCGTTGCGGCCTACACCGATGAACGCGCGCTGGCCGAGCTGGGCGCAATGTCGGTCGCCGTGTCCACCGAGTTCGAAAATGTGCCGGCCCGGAGCCTGACCTTTCTCGCCGGGCGCAGCTTTGTTGCACCGCGTGCCGAGAGTGTTTCCATTGCGCAGGATCGCGTGAGGGAAAAGCAGTTTTTTGCGCGCGTCGCCGCCGCGAGCGGTGCACATGGCGTTCTTCCGGCGCCACATGCCGTGATTGAAAAGGTCGGCGATCTGGACGGCATTGATGCGAGTTTGCTGCCCGGCATCCTTAAAACGGCGCGCATGGGATACGACGGCAAGGGCCAGGCACGTGTTACCAGCAAGGCCGAATTGCGCGTTGCTTTCGATGCCGCGGGTGGCGTACCCTGCGTGCTGGAAAAGATGTTGCCGCTGGCCTACGAGATTTCCGTGCTGGCCGCACGCGGCGTTGATGGCGAAGCGGTGGTTTATCCAATCGCTGAAAACGTGCATCGCGACGGCATCTTGTTTACTACCACGGTGCCGAGCGTCAACGTCTCCGCTGCGATTGCCGAACAGGCGCAGCAAACCGCGTTGGCCGCCATTGCCGAGCTTGGCTATGTCGGCGTACTGTGCGTCGAATTCTTTGTGCTGCAGGACGGCAGCCTGGTGGTCAATGAAATGGCGCCGCGCCCGCATAATAGCGGCCATTACACAATGGACGCCTGCGTTACCAGCCAGTTTCAGCAGCAGGTACGCGCAATGGCGCAGTTGCCTCTGGGCGATGTGCGCCAACATTCGCCGACCGTCATGCTGAACATCCTGGGCGATGTGTGGTTCGATGCCGCCGGCAAGGCTCGCGAACCTGCCTGGGACAAGGTTCTGGCGCTACGCGGCGCGCACCTCCACCTGTACGGCAAGGCGGAAGCACGACCGGGACGCAAGATGGGGCATGTGACATTCGTCGCGCTGACAATGGCCGAGGCGCAGGCCAACCTGCTGGCGGCCTGTGCGATACTTGGCATTCCGGAATAGGCGTGGCAACACAAGAGGCGATTCTCGCTGCCGCGCGCCTGCTCGAGTCCGGCGCGCTGGTGGCATTTCCGACAGAGACGGTGTACGGACTTGGCGCTGACGCCGAGAACCCCCAAGCGGTGGCGTCGATTTATGCCGCCAAGGGCAGGCCGGCCAACCACCCTGTGATCGTGCACCTGGCGCCGGGCGCGGATCTGTCGTATTGGGTCAAAGAGGTTCCGCCGTATGCAGAGAAACTGATTGCCGCATTCTGGCCCGGGCCATTGACGATCATCCTGAGGCGTGCCGAGCATATCCCTGACGCCGTCTCCGGCGGGCAAGATTCCATCGGCTTGCGTTGCCCATCGCATCCGGTTGCACAGGCACTGTTGCGTGCCTTCAAGGGAGGCAAGGGCGGCGTGGCGGCGCCGTCGGCGAACAAGTTCGGTCACGTGAGTCCGACCACGGCACAGCATGTGCGCGATGAATTCGGCGATCAGTTGCCGTGCATTCTCGATGGTGGTCAAAGTGAGGTCGGTATCGAGTCAACGATCGTCGATTTGTCGCGCGGCACCGTTGCCCTGTTGCGTCCCGGACGCATCAGTGCGGACGACATTGCCGCAGTGCTCGGCGTGCACCCCGAATCCGCCGATGCAACTGCGCCACGCGTATCCGGAGCGCTCGACTCCCACTATGCCCCTGCAACCCCGGTTGTATTGGTCGAGTCGGCACAATTGCCTGCGGTTTTGGAAAAATTGCGTGTGTTGGGCCGCCGTGTTGTGCTGTTACAACGAGCTAATGGCAATTTTGCGAGTACGATCAAACATCGCACGATGCCAACCGACGTAGGGGGCTACGCGCACGATTTGTATGCCGCGTTGCGTGAAATGGACCTGGCCGGCGGCGACCTCATTTTGGTGGAAGCACCGCCGGATTCGGAGGAGTGGTCGGGTGTTAATGACCGGCTGCGTCGTGCGTCTTATAACGCAAAAAGTGTGGCAAACGAGCTGAATTTGTAGCTTCACCAGGGATAATATCTATACAAGTTTTAAGAACGATGACATACTAAGACCAGAGAAATAGAACGGCTGTTCTTTTTTCGCAATTTAAAAATATCCTTTAGGAGACAAAATGCGTCATTACCAATTTGCGCTTGCCGTGCTGTCGGCAGCGATTCTGGCTGGCTGCGGCGGCGGTAGCGCGTCCGGCGGCGATCAAACCACCAAAATCAAATTCAGTGCACAAGTATCGTTCGGCGACAGCTTAAGCGATGTGGGCACCTACGACGTTGGTACGGTAGCCGCGTTGCACGGCGGCAAATTTACTGTCAATACCCTGACACCGTCGACCCAGAACTGGACCGAATTGATGGCTGCGTCGCTCGGCTTGCCGGCACCTTGCCCAGCCGAAACCGGCTTGAACGGTGCTGCGGCAGCTGGTTTCGCCGTAACGCCCGTTAAGCATTCCGGTTGCTATGGTTACGGCCAGGGCGGTGCCCGCGTGACCAATCCAAACGGCCCCGGTAGCGCCGGTCTGGCTGCTTCGCTGGGTGGATCGCAGGTGCTCGGTCAACTGACCGTGCCTGTTGTCACGCAAATCCAGAACCATCTGGCAGCGGTGGGCGGCAAGTTCAGCGGCACCGAAGTTGTGTTTGTGCTCGCCGGTGCCAATGACGTGTTCGTACAATTGGCGACTTTGAACGCCAATGCAACAGCCGCAGGAACTGCTGCAGTGACGGCTTCGGTCGGCGCGCAGGTTCAGGCTGACATCGGCGGCGGCAAGTGCACACCGACCGACGCGCAAGCGAGCAACTGCGTGGCACAGGCGCAAGGCGAATTGTGGCAGGCATCGTTGGGCAGCGCCGCAGCGGTCAACGCAGCTGTCGCCGCACAAGTCGGCGCCGACGTCAAGGCTGGTAAATGCACGCCAACCGATGCACAAGCCAGCAATTGCGTGCAACCGGCTGAAGTCGAATTGGTCACGGCGTTCCTGACTGCCCAAGGTACTGCAGCGGGCAAGGCATATGTCGCCAGCACCGGCGGTCCTGCAGCGGTTACTGCCATGGGGCAGGCCGGCGCGGAATTGGCTGGTTATATCAATAACCTGATCCTCGCCAATGGCGCGAAATACGTCACCGTCGTCAATATCCCTGATATCGGGACGACGCCATTCGGCGACACACTTGACTCGGGAACACTCGGCTTGCTCAACACGATGGTCTCGACCTTCAATGCGCAATTGCAAAGTGGCGTCGGCAGCAGTGCTAACGTCGTCCTGGTCGATGCGAACACGCAAAGCCATTTGAACACCGCGAACCCGGCTCAGTACGGTTTGACCAACGTCACGGTTCCTGCCTGTAACCTGGCCTCGTCGGCAAACCCACTGGGTTCGTCGCTGGTGTGCAATAGCAATAACGTGATCAGCGGCGATGTATCGCACTATCTGTTCGCCGACATGGTCCATCCATCACCCTATGGCTACTCGCTGCTGGCCAAATATGTTGCCACGCAGATGTCCTTGCGCGGCTGGCTGTAACGATCAAGAGCGATCAAGAGTGGAATGGCGGCGCATCGGTCTTAAAACGAGCTGACGATGGCGCCGCTCCTTAATAATAGGGATTGGAGACATAGATGAGTAATTCGATGAAATACACAACACTGAAAGTCTTGGCGATCGGCGCTGCGGCGCTGTGCGCAAGTGCGGCCGCATCGGCCCAGACAGCGGGTAGCTGGTCGGTTGAGGTTGGCTACAACAAGATCACACCACAAGGCACGAGCGATCCGCTCTCTGCACCAAGTATCGTCAACAGCACGACCAAGGTTAGCAGCGACGGGCAGCCCGTATTCAATATTATCTACATGTTCACCGACCACATTTCGGCCGAACTCGGTTTGGGTACGCCATACACCCACGACCTGTACGGTGCTGGTTCGCTGCAAGGCGCGGGCAAACTCGGTTCCCTGAAGCAGTTGCCGCCGACGCTGTTCGCGCAATACCGCTTCATGGAAGCCAATTCGCCTTTCCGCCCCTACATCGGCGTTGGTGCAACGTATGCCGTTTTCCGCGATGAAAAGGGTTCGGGCACGTTGACTGCAATTTCCAACCCAGGCGGCCCTCCGACGACCTTCACGGTGGACAACAAGTTTGGTATCACACCGCAAATCGGTATGACTTACGCATTCAACGATAAATGGTTTGCCGATGTGATGGTCACCAAGACCTTCATTACGACAACCGTGCATTTGTCGACCGGTCAAACGGCCGATGCGCCACTTAATCCGATTGCGACAGCCATCGCCGTGGGATACCATTTCTGATAGGTTCTTCCTCTTGGCGCACGACGCGTGCGCCGAAGGCAGCAAAAAAAACCGCGGGCACAACCCGCGGTTTTTTTACGTGCCGAGCGCGGTTATGGAAGACTTACCTGCCGCTTTGTGCGCGGCTTAAAATCAGCACGTCGATATCTTGCCTGCCCTCGCAGGTGTTGGCAACTCGTCCAATTTATCGTTGCGCCGCGTCGGGTCGAGCAGCGGTGTTCCGAATGCGACTAATGCTGATGGCGGTTGCCAGCGCAGTTGCTGCGGTGGCCACCCAAAGGGATAGTCGAATGGCCTGCGCGTCATGCATGACGCCCGTCAGCGCATTCAAGCCGGCCCCATCATTCGAGGCGTAAATCGACAGGACAATCGCAACAATGGCTGCACCAATACACTGACCGAACGTGCGCATGATAGCCAGCACGCCGGACGCATTGCCGCTGCGCTCACGTGAGGCATTAGAGAGCATTTCGCGATTGTTGGGACTTTGAAAGAAGCCAAAGCCGATACCGCACAGGAGACCGCGCCAGCAAATATCCCACGTCGCTGCGTGATCAGGAAGCAGCGCCTGCAGTGCCAGACCGAGCGTAAACGTTGCCAGCCCCGCAGTGGCAAGCAAAGCCGCCGAATGTCGATCGGCAAGCCGTCCCGCATACGATGCAACCAGCATGATGCCCAAGGGCCAGGTTGTGAACAGCAGGGCCGACTGGAACGCGCTATACCCGTAGACATTCTGGAAGAGAAAGGGCAATGCAACAAAGGTGATGCCCTGGCCGACGAAGGATGCCAGGGAGGTCAGTGCAGCAAGCGAAAAGCGCGACGACGAAAACATGTCGAGAGGCAGCAATGGCTGCGCTGCACGGCGCTGGCGCCAGACGAACGCTGCGCCGGCGACAATGGCGGCCGATCCATACGCCAGCGCGATCATACCCGCCACAAACTGCCTCCCTGGCTCGGCAAGGCGCGCGCAGGCGTCTGCAGCCATGATCAATGCGCCCATCGCAGCGGCGGAAAGAATGGCGCCCGCGATATCGAACGGCCCAACCGTTGCAGCGCCTTTGCCGGGTATTGCGCGCATCGACAGCACGACCGCGACGAGGCCCAGTGGTACGTTGATGGCAAACAACCACGGCCAACTCAGTACGGCCAGAAGCGTACCGCCAAGAGCCGGTCCGATCGCCGTGCTTGCTGCAATCAGCAGGGCATGCAAACCCAGGATGCGCCCGAGCAGCCGATTCGGAAACACGGTGCGGTGAATGGCCGGTGCAATGCAGAGCATCGCCGCGCCGCCGATGCCCTGCAACAGGCGCATGGCAATGAGCATGCCGAGCGACGACGATAACGCACAACCCAGCGACGCCAACGTGAAGGCGGCGAGGCCGCTACTGAACAATGCGCGAAAGCCTACCCGCGTCGATAATGCGGCAAATGCCGCCAGGGTCATGGCGGCAGACAACAGATAGCTGTTTGCCACCCAAATTGCCGCACTTGGGGAAACATTGAGTGCGCGGCCGATCTGCGGTAGCGCAATATTGACGATGGTGCCATCGAATACGGCCATCGTGGTCGCCGTCATCACGGCGATCATCGCCAGACGTCGTGTGTTGCCGGGTAGTCCTTCGTCTCCAGGCAGGTCCGAAAATAAATCCATGTCGAAATTTCCTCGTAGTAGGGTCCAGGCACTATATCGCTACGCCAGATATGGCGGAAGACGCATGGTTTGCATTTATTACATGCATGAAACGCCTTACCAAATTGAGGCGTGCTACGATATCTGCATGTCTGACCCCGATTTGAACCTCCTCATCGCACTCGACGCCTTGCTTACCGATGGCAGCGTGGCGTCGGCCGCGCGCCGATTGGGATTGAGTGCGTCGGCGATGAGCCGGACGCTAACCCGGCTGCGCGCCGCTACCGACGACCCGTTGCTCGTGCGGGCGGGGCGTCGCATGGTGCTGACACCGTGTGCTGAAGCCTTGCGTGAGCGCGCCCGAAATGCCGTCCATGAGGCGCGCGCCGTATTGCGACCATCAAGTATGGAGCCGGACTTTGCAACGCTGCAGCGCCACTTCACGATTCGCGCCAACGAGGGGTTCGTGGTGGTTTTTGGCGCTACGCTGATTGCGGCGGCAATTGCCGAGGCCCCGCTGGTTTGCTTGCGCTTTGCGCCAAAGGCGGAGAAAACGTCACGCTATTTGCGCGAAGGGGCGGCCGATCTGGAGATTGGTGCAGTCAGCGAAATGGGGCCGGAAGTGCGCGTGCAGGCGCTGTTTCGCGATCGCTTCATCGGTGTAGTGCGCAAGGGCCATCCGCTTGAAACCATCGGAGAAGTGACCGCCGAACGCTATGTTGAATTCGGCCACGTTGTCGCTACCCGTCGGGGGAGCAGTATCGGGCCCGTCGACGCAGCATTGGCGGCGCTGGGTCTGGAACGCCGCATTGTGGCAATGGTGCCGAGTTTTCCTGCAGCGCTCGCGGTTGCTTGCGCCTCGGACCTTGTGGCACTGGTTCCCGCTTCATTCCTTAATCTTGCGGCGCGCGATCATGGCAGCTTCCCACCTTCCGCGCTTCATGTATTCGAGCTACCTGTCGCAACTGAGCCGCTGACGATTTCGCAGATGTGGCACCCGCGTATGGAACGGGATCCCGCTCACCGCTGGTTGCGTGAGTTGATACGCAAGGTATGCGGCCGTCACGCACCACCAGGGCCTCAGGAACACGGCTTGCGACCTTGATAGTGAAAGGTCGGTCGCGTTCCTGTCTTCGCTCACAATCTTCGTTACCCAACCCCGCTTACTGGAAGGCCTGAATCCCGGTTTGTGCCCGTCCCAGAATCAGCGCATGAATGTCGTGCGTACCTTCATAGGTATTCACCACCTCCAGATTGACCATGTGGCGGATGATGCCGAATTCGTCCGAGATGCCGTTGCCGCCCAACATGTCGCGCGCGACACGCGCGATGTCGAGCGACTTGCCGCAGGAATTGCGCTTCATGATCGAGGTGATTTCGACTGCCGCCGTCCCTTCGTCCTTCATGCGGCCCAGGCGCAGGCAGCCTTGCAGCGCCAGCGTGATTTCGGTTTGCATGTCGGCCAGCTTCTTTTGCACCAATTGATTGGCCGCGAGCGGGCGGCCGAACTGGTGGCGGTCGAGCACGTATTGGCGCGCGGTGTGCCAGCAGGCTTCGGCTGCGCCTAGTGCGCCCCAGGCGATGCCGTAGCGCGCCGAATTCAGGCAGGTGAACGGGCCCTTGAGTCCGCGTACTTCGGGGAAAGCATTGTCTTCCGGACAGAAAACTTCGTCCATGACGATTTCGCCGGTGATCGAAGCGCGCAAGCCGAACTTGCCGTGGATGGCCGGTGCCGTCAGTCCCTTCATGCCCTTCTCCAGCACGAAGCCGCGGATTGCACCTTCGTCGTCCTTGGCCCAGACCACGAACACGTCGGCGATAGGCGAGTTCGATATCCACATTTTGCTGCCGCTCACGGCATAGCCGCCGGCAACCTTCTTGGCTCGCGTCACCATTGAACCGGGATCGGAGCCATGATTCGGTTCGGTCAGGCCGAAGCAGCCTATCCATTCGCCGGTCGCCAGTTTGGGCAGGTATTTCTGCTTTTGCGCTTCGGTGCCGAATTCGTAGATCGGTACCATGACCAGCGACGATTGCACGCTCATCATGGAACGGTACCCGGAATCGACGCGCTCGACTTCGCGCGCGATCAGGCCATAGCTGACATAGTTCAGTCCCGGGCCGCCATATTGTTCCGGTATGGTCGGGCCGAGCAAGCCCAGCTCGCCCATCTCGCGGAAGATGGCCGGGTCGGTTTTTTCATGACGGAACGCTTCCAGGACGCGCGGTTGCAGTTTGTCCTGGCAATACGCTTGCGCGGCGTCGCGCACCATGCGTTCTTCGTCACTCAATTGCTGGTCTAGCAGCAGGGGATCTTCCCAATGGAATTGCGCTTTGCTTTTGCTGGAACTCATCTTGTCTCCGATATCTGGTTTTTTGTCTGACTGGCCAATGCTTTGGTCGAAGATTGACCCATAAGTGGTATTGTACCGCGCCGCCGACAACGATCAGCCGGTTATGCCATTCGTGCCGGTGAAGCGCCCGTGATGGAACACCAGGGCAGGCTTGGCATGCACATCGCAACGTTCTACTTCGCCGACGAAAATGACGTGGTCGCCCTCGGGATAGCGGCTGCGGTTATGGCATTCGAACCAGGCTGCCACGCCTTTAAGGATGGGCAATCCGGTGTGCGACAGCTCGTAGTCGACACCTTCAAACCGATTCGATATGCGGCGCGAGAAGCGTTCTGCCAGTTCGACCTGGTCGGCCGCCAGCACATTGATGACATAGTGCGAATTGCCGGAAAATACCGGCAGGCTGCTTGCGCTCTGCGCCAGACTCCACAACACCAGTGGCGGCGTCAAGGATACCGAGTTGAACGAGCTGGCGGTCAAGCCGAGGAAAGTGTCGTCCGCCAGGCGCGTGGTGATAACCGTCACGCCAGTCGCAAATTGCGACAGGGCGTTACGAAAATGACGGGTATCGAGCGGGGGAGGCGCACTGTGGCGGTTTTGCATCTTGAATCCGGTTGTATTCAACTGTCCATATTATGCCGAAAAACGGCATAAATAGCGCGAAACATGAGCAACGGGCGGGAGCGCAGGAAGTTTGCAGATCTATTTTCTTCCACCTATGGTGGTCGGCAGCACGTCCTTGCGCACCAGGGCCTTGAACGATTCCGGCATCCACGGACGCGCGGCCACCAGGATGCTGATCGGCGTCTTGTCGTCATACGGCAGTTTCATCTCGTCCTGGTGCAGTTGCGAGAATTCGCGCGCCAGTTGCTTGAGGCGCGACAGCAGGGCGGCAATCGATTGCTTGGACAGCATGACGTTCACCAATTGCATGATCTCGTCTTCGCCATCGAACTTGGACGTCAGGTAATCGCGATAGGCGAGATCGCGGAAATGGTTTTGTATTGGTCCGTTGGGAATCCAGTGAAAGGTGCGCGACACCAGCAATTTCACGCGGTTGTTCGGCTGCAGTTGCAGGAAGCCGATCTTGTCGAGGCGTAGCAGGTGTTTGACCACTTCGGCCTCGGTCATGTCGTAGACGCGCGTGATTTGATCGACTGTGATCAGGTTCAACACTGACACGGCAACCACGAAGATTTTCGGGTTACCGATGATTTCGCGCTCCTGTTCATAGGTGAGCTGGGAAATCAATTGGGACTCATCGTGCGCCAGGCTGGTCAGGTCGCCGAATTCAATGCCGGCTGCCTGCAGCACCTGGTCGAGCCGTTGCAGGGTGAAATTCTTTTGCGAAAACATGCGCTTGACGCTGGCTTCCGACATTTTGATGCGCCCGGCCAAGTCGGCATAGGTAATGCCTCGGGCCTTGAGCTCGCGCTTGAGTGAATCGACCAGCGTAGTGGCATGCAGCATGGAAGGCCTGTAATGAGAGTCGGTATCGGAAAATGATACACCAAGCGGAGCCCGGTACTACCATTGAGTTCCCGATTGCCTCAATCGCCCGCCGGCCTCAATCTTCATTTCGTTGCATTCCAACCTGGAATCAATCGAAAAAGGAAAGATCATGAATCACGGCGCCATGTTACAACGCGGTCTGCTTGCTGTTTTAACCGCAGGCTTGTTTGGTTTGGCATTTGCAGCACAGGCAGCGGACAACGATGGATGCATGTCCTGCGCCGCATCGAATGCGTCCGCCAAACTGCCGGAGGCATCGGGCATGATCGTGCAAGGGAGTCTGTATATGGTCAAAGGTTCGGGCTTGCTGCTTGTCGAAAGCGTCACGGCTGCAGGCGAGGGTTCGGTTGTGGTCTTGAAGGGCGCCTCGGAGGGCATCAGCGTGTCGGTGCGCGTCAGTGCCGATGTCGCGCGCCAATTGTCGACTGCAGTGGGCGCCTCGGTGCAGGTCGTCGCCACCTCGACCGGCAATCTGCTGGTCATGTCGGGCAGGGCGATTGCGTTCATTCCGAACGAGATCGGTCTGGCGTTGCTTCATCAAAATAAGCTTGATTGAGGCGCCAATGAATCGTATCTTCCTGCTGACCTTATTGTTTTGCCTTGGCATGGCCCAAGCCCATGCTGGCAGCGCATGTCTGGATAAAACACCCGATGCCGCCAACGTCATGAAAGCGATGGAATTGGCGCAGAAAAGCAGCAAGGCACTCGACGCGTCCGGCGCGCAAGTTGCGCTCATTGCGCGCGTAGGACAGGATTTGTCGCAATACCACCTGCGCTATTCGCATATGGCATTCGTCTGGCGGCCCAAACAGGGTGGGCCATGGTCGGTCATTCATGAACTTAACCAATGTGGCACCGCCAACTCGTCGCTGTTTGACGAAGGACTCGGCAACCTGTTCCTTGACGACATGTTCGCCTATCAAACGATGATCGTCATTCCGTCCCAGGAAACGCAGAGCCGCCTGGCCGCCATGCTTGCCGATCGCACGATGTTGAAGTTTCATACCCGCGAATACAACATGCTGGCCTATCCGTTTTCCACGCAGTTCCAAAATTCCAATCAATGGCTGCTGGAGACACTATCTGCCGCGATGGCGCACGATGCTCGCATCGAAGATCGCACTCAGGCGCAGGCCTGGTTGAAGATGGCCGCCTACCAGCCCACGACGCTCGAGATCCCGACCATGAAGCGGCTCGGCGCCGACTTCTTTCGCGCCAATATCTCGTTCAACGATCATCCGTTTGGGCGGCGCATGGCGGGTCAGATCGATACCGTCACCGTCGAATCGATTGTCAACTTCGTTTCGCTACACGATCAGGCAACGCACGAGATCGTGCTTTCCGTGGATTGATCTGCGAGCGGGCAGGACGGCGGCCTTCGAAAATTGAACGTCTTGCATCAATTTGCATCCAATCAAGGAAGGCAACGAATTTGCTTGCCTATGAGAATTTGCTGCGCTCGATTACAATGAATAGTGCTCATACCATTTGGGTTCTTAAATTGAACGGACGACATCATGACTAGCGAAATCGCAACCCTGGGCGGCGGATGTTTCTGGTGCCTTGAAGCGGTATTTCAGCAATTAAAGGGCGTGACGGCGGTGGAATCCGGCTACACCGGCGGGCACGTCGTCAATCCAAGCTATGAACAGGTGTGCGAAGGCACGACCGGCCACGCGGAAGTCGTGCGCGTGAGCTTCGATCCTGCAGTCGTCAGCTATCGGGAAGTTTTGGAAGTGTTTTTCACCATCCACGACCCGACGACCTTGAATCGCCAGGGCAATGACGTCGGCACGCAGTATCGTTCTGCAATTTATTATCACACGCCGGAACAACAGGAAACCGCCAGGCACGTCATTGCCGAGATGGCCAACGTGTGGGATGCGCCGCTGGTGACCGAATTGACGCCGGCCCCGGTCTACTACAAGGCCGAGGACTACCACCAGAACTATTTCCAGCAACATCCCCTGCAAGGTTATTGCGCGTTTGTGGTCGCGCCCAAAGTGGCCAAGTTCCGCAAGACTTTTTCCGATCGCCTCATGGGAAACTGAGTTTGGGTCATGGCTGCAGACGTTGGCGCAGCCAGGTGCCGTCCTCTTGCAATGCGTACCTGATGCGATCATGTAACCTTGACCGGCGTCCTTGCCAGAATTCCAGCGAATCGGGGGTCAGGCGATAGCCGCCCCAGTGCTCCGGGCGCGGTGGCTGTTCGCCGTACTGCCGTTCGACTTCTGCAAATTTTTGTTCGAGTGCTTCGCGGCTTGCCACCGGTTCACTTTGCGCCGAGGCGATTGCGCCGAGGCGGCTTTTCACCGGGCGGCTGTGAAAATAGGCGTCGCTTTCCGACGCTGCAATGCGTTCCACGCGACCTTCGATGCGCACCTGGCGCTCAAGCGGAATCCAGTGAAACAGCAGCGCCGCATAGGGTGTGTTTGCCAGTTCCTGCCCCTTGCGGCTGGCGTAATTGGTAAACCAGGTGAAGCCCTGCGCATCGAAATCCTTGATCAGCAGGATACGCGACGACGGCCGGCCATCTGCGCCTACCGTGGCGACGCTCATGGCGTTGGCCTCCGGCACCTCGGCCTGCAAGGCCTCGTCGAACCACTTGGCGAATTGCGCAATAGGATCGGTATCCACGGCATCTTCGGTCAGCACTGCTTGGGAATAATCGAGGCGAAGATCTGCGACGTTGGGTTTCATCTTTCTCCTTAATTGGGTATGTTGCGGCGCGCGCGCATGGCCTGCCCGAGCTGCTGCATCTGTGGCGCGTCGAACAGGCGTTTTGCCATCGGCGCGACGTGTCCTTCTTCCTTTTCCATGTGCGCCGTATAGAGTTCGACGAAGCGCGTCACGTCGTCATGGGCGAGCGAGGAGTCCGCACCTGACAGGATAGACTCCAGTTGCGCGGCCAACTTGATCCAAATCAAGTCCATCTCCTGATGCTCTTGAAGGATTTGCGGAAGCAGTTCGTGCAGGACGATCAAGTCGTCCCCTGCGGCCGTTGCCTGGAGCATAGGCAGCAAGTCTTGCTCTTCGTCGGCGTGATGATTGGGCGCGGCGTCGCGGAAGTAGCGCAAAATGGCTGTGGCGGCCTGTTTTGCCTCGGCGTCGGCACCTGCGGAGGACAAATGCGCGTGGAGCTTTTGCAGGGTTTGCAACTGTTTGCGGATCTTGTCGTGACAGTGTTTGAGCACCGCAATAGGCTGATCGAAATCGGGTCCCGCTGACTGCAGGAGGTCGCTCATGACGTAGGCCTTTATTTGGATAATGCCAATATTATGCCGAAGTTTCGTCTACTCGTTAGAATAGCGCCATGAACACCAATTCCAACACCGCAAGCGCCCCACCCATTAACCCGTCAGAAAGCGCAGAGATCGACTTCGAGCGCCGTTTCGGTGGCATAGCACGTCTGTATGGTGACTCTGCACTCGAACGCTTCAAGGCAGCGCGCGTGTGCGTGATCGGCGTCGGCGGCGTTGGCTCCTGGGTCGTTGAGGCATTGGCGCGTAGCGCAATCGGGCATATCACCATGATCGACCTGGACAATCTGGCCGAATCGAACGTCAATCGCCAGATTCATGCATTGACCGATACGCTGGGCCAGGCCAAGGTTTATGCATTGGCGCAGCGCATTGCACAGATCAATCCCTATTGCCAGGTGCAGCAGATCGAGGATTTCATCGATGCCGACAATATCGCGCTGTTGATCGGCGAAGGGCGCTTTGATTATGTGATCGACGCCATCGACAACGTGCGCGCCAAGACGGCGCTGATCGCTTACTGCCGCGATCACAAGATCAAATTGATCACGATAGGCGGAGCCGGCGGGCAAATCGATCCGACCAAAATCGAAGTACGCGATCTGTGCCGCACTGAACAGGAGCCGCTACTGGCTAAAGTGCGCAAGCGCCTGCGCCGGCTACATCGCTTCCCGCGCGGGACAAAAAACAAGTTCGGCATCGATGCCGTGTTTTCGACCGAACCGTTGCGCTTTCCGGAAGTATGCGCGGTCGATGGCGGCGATGACTTGGACGATACATTGGACGCGCGGGGTACGGAAGTTACACAAGATTCGCAAAATGCGCTGGCCGGGATAACAGGTTTGAACTGTGCGGGTTTCGGCTCGGCCATGGTGGTTACCGCCACTTTCGGGCTCGTTGCTGCGGCACATGTGTTGAACAAATTGGCCGCCGGTGCGATCACTGAACCGGAAGACGGAAAATCTGCCGAGACTTCCCGTCACGCTCACCAAGCGACCGACGATTAGGCTTGTCCTGCGGCGCGATGCGATCTCGCGCACTGCCCGCAGTTGGCATGTCAGGAAGTGCTACGTCGAGCGGCAATCAACAGGCGAAGGGGGTGTAGTGACCCGTCGGCCCTATTTTGGATGCTGCGCCTGGTGGCACAGTCCTGCGCCCCGGTCCGTCAGCAGCTTGCCCGGTTCTGCCAGAAATTCCCACTCATAGCCGGTGTCTTTCAATGTCAATTTCAGGACGCCATGCGTGCCGTTGTCGACAAACTCACTGTTACTCTTGCGAAATAGCAGGGGCGTGAGTTTGGCGCCGCCAGTACCCACGACAAATTCGCGCATTCCATGCAAGTCGTCCTTGCGGCCTGCCTGATCCTGGGGCGCAAAACGCTCGTAGTCATGGTCGTGGCCGTTGAGCACCACGTCGGCATGCGCCGTTTCGAGCAGGGCCCAGAGCGGCTGCATGTCGTCATTGTTGCCATGGCCACCGGAACTGAAGCGTGGGTGATGCCAGTAGGCCAGCGTGCAGTGCGCATTCGATTTGGCCAGATCGCTCTTGACCCAGGCCAGTTCGTCTTCCCACGCCTTGCCTTTGATATTGCTGTTGAGTGACAGCAGATGCCATTGCCCTATGTTGAAGCTGTAGTAAAACCCCGGTGCCGCGCCTGCAGCGTCACCGAAATAATTGTAGTATCCGTTGGCCTGTGGTGTGTAGTACTCGTGGTTGCCGGACGAAGGATGGGTCACCGATTTGAACTGGCCCCAGGTGGGCTCGTAGCAATCGATAAATTCCTGCGGGACACCGATCGGGTAGGAATTGTCGCCCAAGGTGAGCACCTGCCCTGACGGATCGGCTGCCAGACCTTTCTGGATGATGGATGCGGTCTTTGTGGCCGCCGACGCCGAGGCCGGCAGCTTTTTGCATTCCGCAATATCGCCGGCTGCGAAAACGGTCACGCCTTTGCCGGGTATGTTCGGCCAATTCGCTGCGTCATCGGCCTGCGCTGAAGTGAAGGACAGGCAGCTTGCCAGAATGCTGCATGATGCGAGGGACACAAAATACGGTAGGCGCGGGCCTACGCGGGATGAAGTTTTCATTGATCAAAAAGCGGGAAAAGACAGCATCATAAGCGATTCGGCGCTTCCGGTAGCAGGAAGCGCTTGCGCATCATGACGCCGGCTTCGCTCGCCGTCACCGGCCGTGCGACGTAGAAACCCTGCACCTCGTCACAACCAAGCCCGCGCAACACTTCCAACTGTTCCAGCGTTTCGGTGCCTTCGGCAACCACGGACATGCCGAGGGCATGGGCCATGGATACGATCGCGTTGAAGAATACCTCGCCTTCGCGGCTTAATCCAAGTTCCGAGGTAAAAGCACGATCGACCTTCAAGACGTCCATGTCGAGCCGCTGCAATTGCGATAGAGAGGAGTAACCTGTACCAAAATCGTCGATCAGCAACTTGATGCCGAGTTTGCGCAATTTCGATAGCGTGGCATCAATATTTTCCGCTTCGCCCATCATCAGCGATTCGGTGATTTCGATTTCCACCAGTGCTGCGTTCACATGGTGGCGCGATAATGCCGAAGCGAACAGGGCGTACACGTCGCCGCGGTGAAACTGGCGCGGCGACACGTTGATGGAGATCGGCACGACCGGGTAGCCCTGGTCCTGCCACTGCGCGATCTGCGCGCAAGCGAGATTGACGATCAAGGTGCCGAGCCGCATGATCAGGTCCGAGCGTTCGGCGAGCGGAATGAACTCCAGCGGGAGCACCAGGCCGCGTTCCGGATGGCGCCAGCGTACCAGTGCCTCCATGCTGCGCAGCTCTCCCGTGACCGAGTCAACGCGCGGCTGGTAGAACAGCTCGAAACGATTCTGTTCGATGGACAATTGCAACGCGCGCTCGGTGTCGAGACGGCGCGTGAGGTTGTCGGACAGGCTTTGGTCGTAGAAGCGGAAATGCCCTTTCCCTTCGGCTTTTGCGTGGTACATCGCAATATCGGAATTTTTCAGCAAGGTCTCGATATCCGTTCCGTCACCGGGGAAAATGGCAATCCCGATGGACGCGGCGATGCTTGCGATGCGTTGCCCCGTCGTATCCTGCGTGGTTGCGGACAATGAGGCCGGCTGTTTGAGCGTATTGGCAATACGGTCGGCAACATGAACGACGTGGCTTTTGTCGGCGACGGGATTGAGGATGACGATGAATTCGTCGCCGCCCAGACGTACGACATAGTCGGACGGACGCAATACCGCTTTGATGCGTTCGGCGGCCAGGCGCAGCAATTCATCGCCGGCCGAATGGCCTTGGGTGTCGTTGACGTCCTTGAAGTCGTCGAGGTCGATGAACAGGAGGGCAAGCATTTCGCCCGAGTCTTCGGCCCGCTTCAACGCCCCAGGCAAATGCGCGGCCATCCATTTGCGGTTTGGCAGAGCCGTCAGGGCGTCTTCATTGGCCATGTTCCAAAGTTCGCGCTCGTGCCGCTTGGCGTGGCTGATGTCGCGCGCAGTCAGGGCCAACCCTGTGCCGGAACGGATCATTTTGTACTCGATCCATTCAAGCTTGACCGGGCTCTCAGGTGGAATCTGCAGTTCGCTTTCGTTAAAGCCTTCCTCCATGGCCTTGCGGAACATATCAAGCACCACATAGAAATACGGCTTTGGGTAGAGCTGGGAAAGAAGTTTGCCCACCAGCTGGCTTGACGGCAGTCCGGTGAAAGCAGCGCCACGTTCATTGCAGTCAGCAACCTCGAAATCGACCACTTGCTGGCTCCGGTCGCGTAGTGCACGCAGCATGTAAAAACCGTCATGGCCGCTTTCGGTTGCCAGGCGATACGTCAGCCGTACCTCCGATTCGCGTTGATTGCGCCAAATCAGCCGCGCAGACAGCAGGCCGGCGATAACAATGAACATGACAATGACGATCGTACCGGCGACGGCAAACATTTCGAATGCGTGCCAGGTATCCTGATATGGACTTAGTCTCTCCTGTTCGGAAAACCCTGCAATGGCAACCATGGGGAAATGTCCGAGCGGACTTTGCCCGACATAGCGCGCCTGCCGGTCGGCAAACCATTGCCGGTCGTACAAGGCAGAGGTCGCGACGTCGCCGGCGATGAGTGGCAGCGCATGCTCGTGCGGTAGCTGGAGCATGTCTTCGCCGACTCTACCGGCGCGCACCCTTCCATCCTGGCCGATCAAAGCCAACAAACCGTGTTTGCCGAAGCTGGCGTTGTCATAGAAGCTGGTAAGCTGTGCGGGTTCGACAGCAATCAATAGCACGCCGTCGAAGTTACCTTGACCATCCACGAGTCGCCGTGTCAGTTGGATCACGATCCTTTTCGATATGCGGCCAACGGTGGGCGTTCCAATGCGCAAGGAGGTGTCTGCGTGATGCTTGTGAAATTGAAAATAGTCGCGATCAGCCAGGGAGTTGACGCTGGTGGCGGATAATGATCCGGTCAGAACGATGCCATCGCGATTGATGATTGAGACGAAGGCATACTGCGAGGCCGGGAAAATACCAAGTTGACTCAATTCTTCAAGTTTGAGCGAATTGCCGCGATGTTCCCATTCATGCTGAATAAACAGGCTTAACTGGTCGGCCTGCTCCAGAGAACGATCAATGTAGCGTGCATAGGCCTTCGACAAGGTGGCGGCATCGCGCAAACCGTCATTGGCTGCGGCCCGGCGGTCCAATTCAACTTGCGACTGCTCGGCGAACCACAGGACGCCGATGACGATCAGCCCCAATACCGGCCAAACGGAAAGCAGCTTCCAATTTCGCATAATGAAAGAGGATTTGCCGAATGACAACGCTTCCCGCCCCAAAGAAGGTTTGCCTGGGGCAGCTGGTTCTCCTGGATGCATGTTTGTCATTTGTTCCAAGATATGACCACGTGGGTGCCCAACAAAAACAGCCTTTCTCCGTAATGTAAAGAAATACCTTGGAATGCGCAAATTGCGATAAATGCCGAGCGGCGATAGGCGTCACGAGCAGATTATTTCTATTTGTGGAATAGTATGTTCCGTATTGTGGCGTTTATTGTTGCAAAGAGTTGAACTAGACTACGCCCATCCCAATGTGATGAATTGCGTAATGGAAAAACCTTGCGCATGGGGGCTTGAGGTCTATGCTTGACTAAGCAATTATTGATACGAACACTATGACAGCAGCAATCGACGACCTGTTTTCGGAAGATCAATTTCGCTCGGCGGATAGCATCGGTCATTTGCTGTCGCGCAGTCGCAACATGCTGGCGAAATCGCTCGATAGTCTGCTTGCGGAATATGACATTACCCATACGCAGGGCAACATACTTTGGATACTGTCGACAGGCAGATTTTCCACCGCCACCGATCTGGCGCGCGAATTGTACATTGACGCCGCATCGATGACACGCATGATCGACCGATTGGAAAAGCGCAAGCTGACCGTGCGCATGCCGCGTGGGGATGATCGCAGGATCATCAATTTGCGCTTGACGCCTCCGGGACGCATTCTGGCGGAGAAGCTGCCGGGAATTTACACGGCAGCCATGAACCGCAGTTTTCAAGGATTTACCAGAGAAGAAGTGTCGGTGCTGCGCCACTTGCTTTGCAAGCTGCTTGGCAATACGCCGCTTGCTGATTGATGCATCCGGTCCGTATGAACATTAGAGGGCCGAATTTGAACATTTTGGCAGTTAGATTGAATATTCAGGCGACTAGAAAATGAACGCTTTCCTTTCACATTTGCCGGCACGGTCACCCTCACTGCGACGCAGCTCCGTTATCGCTGCATGCGCCGCTGTCGTGCTGCTTGGCGGCTGTGCCAATTTCAAAGGCATAGAAAGTTCTGCGCGCCTTGCTTCACCCAGCCAATTCTCTACCGGTCAAACGCTGCCCGGACAGGGCGGACAATGGCCCGCACAAGACTGGGCGACGGCTATCGGCGGCAAGCCTTTGCAGGATTTGATTGACGAAGCCGTGGCTGCCAATCCCGGGCTGCAAGTGGCGGCGGCTCGTGTCAATGGCGCGCGTGCAGTGGCGGAAGGCGCCAAGGCGGCATCGAGCGCAACCGTGGGCGCCGGTTTCAACGACACCTATCAACGATTCACGGAAAATGGCCTAATCCCGCCGCCGTATGCAGGCGGGTATTATTCCGATGGCGAACTGGCGCTGAATTTTGCCTACGATTTTGACTTCTGGGGCAAGCACTCGGCGGAATTGCGCGCCGCCGTATCGGATGAAAAGGCGGCTCAGGCCGAGCAGTATTCCGCGCGCCTGATGCTGTCGACAGCCATCGCGCGTTCCTGGATTCAGCTTGGGCGGCAATATCAGCAGCTTGATCTCGTCGAACGGCAGCAGGCCATTCGTACCCAAGTCGACAAGCTGACGCAACTGCGTGTCGCTTCCGGGCTGGACACGCAAAGCGACAAGCAATCGACCATATTGCAAACTGCAGCCCTGCGCAATGAACAGGCGCAATGGCAAGAAGCCATTGCGTTGACGCGCAATCAATTGGCGGCCTTGCTCGGCAAGGGACCGGATCGCGGCGCGAGCATAGAGCGTCCGACGCTGCCGGCAGAAGAGCTTGCCGGCCTGCCGGACAATTTGCCGTTGGACTTGCTTGGGCGGCGTCCCGATATTGTTGCTGCGCGCTGGCGCGTGGAGGCGGCACAAGGCAGCATCGACAATGCCAAGGCGCAGTTTTATCCCAACGTCAATCTGTCGGCCTTTGTCGGTGCTTCCAGCCTTGGCGCCGGACTTGGGCTTGGCCAACTGCTTAAGAGCGGCAGCCGCGTGGCCGGCATCGGGCCGGCGATCAGCATGCCGGTGTTCGAAGGCGGTCGCCTGCGCGCCCAATTGAAGGGTCGTGTGGCCGCATATGATGGCGCGATTGCCGGTTATAACCAGACCCTGACCGATGCGCTGCACGACGTGGCCGATCAGGTACAGTCGATGCGCTATGCGCAGATCCTGGCCGACAATCAGCGCGTCGCAACCCAGGCCGCCGAAGCGAATTTGAAACTGGCACGGCAACGTGAACAGGTCGGCACGGTCAACATGCTGCAAGTGCTTGGCAACGAATCGGCCTGGCTGACGCAGCGCAAGCTGGAACTCGATATCCAGTCGCGCCGCGCGGACCTGCGCGTTTCGCTGATCAAGGCCATGGGCGGCGGTTTCGATGCCAATGCGCAAGGCCTGGCATTGCCGTCGCAACCAACTCCAACCGGCAAAGCAAATCAAAGCGCTTCTTCCTTCAACACGAAAAATGAGAATCCCGCATCATGAACGCAACCACTACAACACAGGCCGCCCAGACAACTGCGCCGGCCAATGGTAAACGTCGCGGCCTGCTGATCGCCTTTACCATCTTGCTTTTGATCGTTCTGCTTGGTTATGGAATCTGGTGGATGATCTACGCGCGCCATTACGAATCGACCGACGACGCCTACGTTGCCGGCAATATGGTGCAGGTGACGCCGCAGGTCGGCGGCACAGTCGTTGCCATCAACGCCGACGACACCGAACTGGTGCAAGCCGGGAAAACCCTGGTGGAACTTGATCGCAGCGATGCCAAGGTGGCGCTCGATCAGGCCGAAGCGCAACTGGCCCAGACAGTGCGTGAAGTGCGCACCTACTATGCCAACAACTCGACACTGGAAGCCAACGTCAAAGTGCGCGCCGACGATGTTGAACGTGCCGCGGCCGACCTGAAGCGGCGCCAGGATCTGGCCGGCACCGGTGCGGTATCGAAAGAAGAAGTGGAGCATGCGAAGAATGCCCTGCAGACCGCTCAGTCGGCACTGCAGGCCACGCGTGATCAGCTCAATTCAAACCACGTGCTCACTGACCATACCACGGTTGCCAATCACCCCAACGTGAAACGGGCTGCAACGCAGGTGCAGGCGGCATATCTCGCGTATTCGCGCGCTTCCCTGCCGGCGCCGATGACCGGTTACGTTGCGCGCCGTTCGGTGCAGGTTGGCCAGCGCGTTGCGGCCGGCGCCCCCTTGCTTTCAATCGTTCCTTTGAATGCCGTATGGGTCGATGCCAACTTCAAGGAAGTGCAATTGGCGCACATGAGAATCGGTCAGCCGGTGGTCCTGCATTCCGATATTTACGGTTCGGACGTGGCCTTTCACGGCAAGGTTCTCGGACTTTCGGCCGGCACCGGTGCGGCCTTTGCGCTTCTGCCATCGCAGAATGCCAGCGGCAACTGGATCAAGATTGTGCAACGCATACCGGTGCGCATCGAGCTCGACCCGAATGAACTGGAAGCGCACCCGCTGCGTATCGGCTTGTCGATGCAGCTCAAGGTCGACATCGCCAACGATGGCGGCACATCGCTGACGCAAAATGGCGCGGCACGCACGACACCGGCGTACCAGACCAAGGTGTTCGACAAGGCGGGGCAGGAAGCCGATGCGGAGATTGCGCGCATCATCGCGGAGAATATGGGCAGCAAGGGTACGGCCAAGGAATGAGCGGCCGTCAATTTCTAACATATTGAACCCATGAGTTCTCCCAATCACAAGCCGGTGCAGCCGCTGCAGGGCAGTTCATTGGTGATCGGCACGCTGGCCTTGTCGCTTGCGGTGTTCATGAATGTGCTCGACTCTTCGATTGCCAATGTCTCGATTCCGGCAATTTCCGGCGACCTCGGCGTATCGCCGCAGCAAGGCACCTGGGTCATTACGTCGTTTGCCGTGGCCAACGCGATTTCCGTTCCGCTGACCGGTTGGTTGACGATGCGCGTCGGCCAGGTCAAGCTGTTCGTGACATCCATCCTGTTGTTCGTCATTTCGTCGTGGCTGTGCGGCATGGCACCCAACATCGAAACGCTGATTGCCGCACGCGTGCTACAGGGCGCCGTTGCAGGGCCCATGATTCCACTCTCGCAAGCGCTGCTGTTGTCGAGTTACCCGCCGGCCAAAAGCGGCATGGCGCTTGCGTTCTGGGGCATGACCACGCTGGTGGCGCCGATCATGGGGCCGCTATTGGGCGGCTGGATATCGGACAACTATACCTGGCCCTGGATTTTCTACATCAATATTCCTATCGGCATTTTCGCGGCCTGGGCCACGTGGTCGATTTACCACAAGCGTGAATCGGCCATCGTACGCAGGCCGATCGACAAGGTCGGGCTCGGCCTGCTCGTGGTTTGGGTCGGCTCGTTGCAGATCATGCTCGACAAAGGCAAGGAGCTCGACTGGTTCAATTCGGGACAGATCGTTTTCCTCGGCGCGTTGGCAGTGGTCTGCTTCATCTACTTCATCATCTGGGAGCTGGGTGAAGAGCATCCGGTGGTGGATTTGTCGCTGTTCAAAGGACGCAATTTCAGCGGCGGCGTGGTGGCAATCTCTGTGGCTTACGGCTTGTTTTTCGGCAGCCTCGTGATCCTGCCGTTGTGGCTGCAAACGCAGTTGGCGTACACGGCGACCGAGGCCGGCAAGGTGATGGCGCCGGTCGGGATATTGGCGGTGATCCTGTCGCCGGTGGTCGGCAAGCTATTGCCCAAGGTCGATGCCCGTCTTGTCGCAAGCATGGCCTTCGTCATTTTTGCCATCGTGTTCTACATGCGCTCGCGCTTCACGATCGAGGTCGATGCCTTTTCGCTGATGGTGCCGACTGTGATCCAGGGCGCGGCGATGGCCATGTTCTTCATACCGCTGACGTCGATCATCCTGTCCGGCCAGCCGCCGGAAAAAATCCCGGCTGCGGCGGGCTTGTCGAATTTCGTGCGCATCATGTGCGGCGGCATCGGCACGTCCGTTACCGCGACAATCTGGGAAAATCGCACGACGCTGCATCACACCCAGCTTGCCGAACATACAGGCGTGCAGAATCCCGCCTTTGGCCAGGCGGTGCAAAACCTGATGGGGCAGGGCATACCCGAGACCGGGACGTGGGCGGTGATTGAACGCAGCATCGGGATTCAGGCCAGCACGGCGGCAGCGACGGACATCTTCTGGATTTCGTCAGTGCTGTTCTTGAGCCTGATCGCGCTGGTCTGGATGACCAAGCCGAGCAGGAGTGGTGCACCGGTTGATGCCGGCGGTGCGCACTAATTTAGTTCGAATCCGCTGCAAGTAGCACATTGCAGCGGATCTTCTCCACCAGCAGCGAGTCGTTCGACCCACGCCACCAGCGTAAGGACAGCGGCTTGCTGCGCGCATGCCCGACGATGACCAGATCGATGGCGAGTTTGTCGACCAGATCCATGATCACTGCTACAGGCTCACCGGCGCAGACGTGATCGATGACGTTTAACCCCGCGTCGGCCAATACCGCATGGGTTGTCGCCATTTGACCGTCAATTTTGTGCTTCTCGGCGGCCAGTACGGCTTCGCAGACATGTTCCCCGGCCATGAGATAAGTGCCGACATTCATGATGCCGACCAGATGGACTTCGGTTTCAGGGCCCGGCGCCAGGCGCAGACAGGCTTGCAGGGCAGCGCGGCTTTCCGGCGATTCATTGTAGGCAACCAGGATTCTTTGGAACATGGCGCTTCCTTGTCAAAATGACTGATTGGCAATAACTGCAATCTCGAAGTCATTATGCAAGAGCTTGAATCAAAGCACCAGTGCTGCGGGTTCAAGTAAGCAAGGCCATGATATTTCCGTTGTGAATATCCGGTATTCGCAAAATAAAGTATCTGAATTTGGTGCGACGCAGTATCTTGGACTCGTCTCCTCCAATATTCGTCATGAAAATTGGAACTAACCCGCAGCTTATGGCTTGCGGGTTTTTTTTCACCTCTGGAAAATTAACTGACTTTCGTTAGCCATGTGCAGACCGTGAATCATGCGGGGCCTGCCCGCGGTCATTCATCCCATAGCTGCGCATCACCTGCGCCACCTTCAGCGAATAATCGGCAAAAATGACGTCGCGGCCCAACGATTGCGTTGCGCGATGCGCTTCCTGCGTGCGCCAATTCTTGACGGCTTCTTCGTCGCGCCAATATGACAGTGACAGCATTTTGCCTGGATTGGATAGGCTTTGGAAACGTTCGATGGAGATGAAGCCGTCGATATCGTCTAGCAATGGACGCAGGGCGGCAGCGGCATCGAGATAATTCGACTTGAGCCCTTCTTTTGGTTCGACTTCGAAGATCACGGCAATCATGCGGTGTTTCCTTCCAGGGGAAATGGCGGGACGCAGAAGGTAGTGTCGATATTTTCGACAAAGCTGCGTTGTTCGCGCAGGATGAAGCGCTTGGTTTGCGCCATGGTAAAGTTTTCCTTGCCTTCCTTGTCGGTCCTCAAGCGCGTGCGATAGCTTTCATAGGCGGCGAGGCTGGGAAAGCTGATGAGGCCCCATGCGACGTCATTGGTTCCTTCGTGCGGCAGGAAATAGCCGAGCAAGTGGCCGCCGCAACGTGGGATGATGCGCCCCCAATTCGCCGCATATTGAGCGAAGGCGTCGCGTTGGAACGGGTCGATCTCATAACGGATGAAACAGGTAATTGCCATTTTCTTCCTCGGGTGGTGTGAATGTACGGAGTTTAGCGATTGCGGCGGTACAATACTTCGTCCAAGATCGAAGCAACAAAACAATTATTCGGATCAATGAGGGTGGAGATGACAATGAAGCGAATTGCCTTGGCGGGGGCCTTGGCCATGACTGTCGGTGTGCATGCCGAAGCGCCGCCGACGATGGTAAAAGACGCATTGCAGGATGAGCACCTGGGCTTATTTCCCGCACAGGATTTTCTCATCGCCAACGGCAATTGCACCGACTGCGCCAGCCTTAAGCAAGGCCTCTGGTATTTTCGTGACGATCTTGTTGCACTGCCCAAGCCTGGAATGCCGATGGCGGGCTATTCGACAACGCAGAATCGCCACGATGACATCAGGCAATGGGCGTCAAGTGACGCAGCGAAATCGTTGTCCTATCCGCCGCTGATCTGGCTCGGGGCGCCGCAGGTGGCCGATGGCGTGACGCTGGGTGCCGACGGGAAGCAGATCCAGGCTGCAGACGGCAGCGCGCTTGCTTTCGGACTGGTGCCTAAAATCGCCACCAATCGCTCTTATTACGACGCATCGTCGAGCGCTTATTTTGCCGGCCGGCCATTGCGTGTGCGCGGCACCCTGGAGTCTCAGACAAGCGGACAGCGATTTGTCGCCCGTTCCATCTGGCCCAAGGATTTTTCCATCGATCAAAAAAAGCTCGTGCTGCAACCACCAGCCGAGGCCGATACATTGAAGTCATTCGTCCAGGCCGAGCAGGGCGGCGCGAAAAGCGCCTTCGCTACACGCCTGCTCTGGGAGCGCTCGCCGGGCGAGGCAAGGCAGTGGCAGGACAAGCCTGTCATTGGGGTGATGCTGAACGGCGCCCAAGGTGATGACGACGAAGCCTACGGCGGCCACTTCGCCATCGTGACCGGCCGCTTCGGTAAGGATGGCGACTGGTCGAACTGGATGGTCAATAATTTCTACAATCTCGACTCGGTCAGCGAGAAGGGCATCATTGCGTCGATGGTGCCGATGGACAATTACTTGATGGACTTGAATAGCGGCCAGCAGTATTACCGCCCGTCCTACATGCTGGTGGCCGTGTTGAATAACCCGCGCGCTGCCAATGCCTATCAGGGAGCGGTCGAACGCACTTACAATCATTTCTACCGTCACGATTTCGTTTATCAGCATGCTGCGGCCAATTGCTCTGGTATCAGCCTTGATGTGTTCAAGGCGCTGGGTTGGAATATTCCGGAACGTGGTCCCACGGGTTGGGGCCATGCGATATTGGGCTACGGCTATCTGGCAGCCAAGGATGGCAGCCTCAATAGCGGACGCAAGATCTACGACTACCTCACCGAGGAAACGACGCATCTTTTACCTGCTGTGGCCTTCGATGCTGCGGGTCAGGACTTGCTTGATTTGGTCGGTTCGCATGCCTGGCGCAAACTGAGCGACTACGAGTCGCAATTGAAAAACGATGTCGACGCCCTGATTCTGGTGCGCATCCCGCAAGTGCCCTCGAGCCGGGCCTTTGGATCGAACCCGGTGTTTTCCTTCGACGAATACATGGAGCGCGCACCGAAGGATCACGCCAACTGGAAAATCGTGCCGGTTGACGCACGGCCCTTCCCTCAGCAATTGCGGGATGGCCAGGCTTTGCTGCAAGAATCGGTTTCGCCGGTTCCGCTGCCGGTTGCAGGAATCGCCACGATGATCGTGATATGCCCCATTATATTGTCGCGAAAACGCAAACGGCAGCGCGCGGCGAAAATACCCGAGCGCTGATGCGGATACAATGAGGAACGTCCGTTCTGCTGAATTGGATGATTTCTTTTAAGATAATGCGCTGCGCCTGCCGTCATGGCTGAGCGCCGATCGAAGTTTTTGCTGGCGCCGGCAATTCCCTGGTCAAGTGAGCCAGCGACTTGTCGATGCGAGACGCGGCCCTGCGCGATTCGACTTCAAACGCTACCGCGCCAATGCAGCATTGAGCTCGTTACGCGCAGCGGAGCCGCAGCTACTTGCGGTCACCTTATAAAATTGACCATACGATTTTGGCGACAGTCGAGAACACGGGTGTCCAACAAACAACAAATTAGTCGCAAAATATTTGTTATTCTTGTGTAAATTGTCTTTTGTGCATGTTTTTCGTTGTTAATTTGCAATAATTAACAATTGAT
>DATBQE010000087.1:0-9353 GCA_036561005.1 Burkholderiaceae bacterium
CGGCCGTATACGACATGATCCGCGCCGATTGGTATGCACGCTCCCGCTCGTATTGACGATGCGCGCCATGTTCCTTGCCAATCAGCAGTTTCAACACGCGCGCGATTGATTTCGCTCATGCGTCGCGCATATTTCTATGCACTACTCGCACTTTGCCTGTTCGCGATGTCCTTGTTGCTGCCGGCGTTGGAAACAAGTTTTCTTGGCGCGCCAGTGGTGCTGTCGGGCTGGCGAACTGCATTTTACGGTATCAGCGCGGCCGGGGAGAGCTTCCAGGCATTGGTTGGCGGCGGAGACAGGATAAGCTGGAAATTCATTCTCGCGGGGTTGAGCGCGACGTTCAATGTGGTGTTTTTTTTGAGCCCGATGGTGGTTCGCAATCTGCATTCCTCGCGCGTCAGATTGGCAGCGGTGGGAGTCTGCTCGGGAGTCGGATTTGCGCTTGGCGTATTCACTTCCTTTGCATTTGCAGACATGAAGATCATGTTGCAACCAGGTTACTACCTGTGGCTGCTCGGTTATGTGGTGAATGTGTATGCCGTATTCCTGGCCCTCTATGAGTCGCTACGTAGCGATTAAAGGTCAGGCGGCGAGCAGAGGCCGCCGTGTTCGCTTGCGGCCCGTCCAATCAGGGCGAGCCGTGGCATTGTCTGGCAGGTATTAGTAGTAGTACGCGCCGCCAATCTCGTAGTGATGGCCATTGAGTTTGAAACCCTCATGCTCCAATGTTTCATTCACTACACGCAGGCTGAGGCCGAACAGATTATGCTGCACTTTTTGCGGGGAATCCGTCGTGCCGAACAAGTACTGTGCTTCCAGTACCGATCCGGATTTTCCGGTATAGGTGCCGTCCAGGCCGGGAAGTGTTGCAACGCCGGTAGTCGACATTTTTGCAAAAGTTTTGCGCACGCCGCCACCAATGCGCAGGCCTTCGGTTATGTTGACGAAACCAAGCAACTCGAATGGTGTCGTTTTGAAGTCAAGACTGCCATTGATGCCGGTCGGCGCTTCATCGGCGTGGCCGACGGAAGCCTGAATCGTGAAGCGGTTGCCGATGCGATAGTCGGCACCGACGCGGAACTCTGTTGCTGTACCCGCTTTGACATTGAAAGGAATGACCAGATTCGTTCCTTCCTGGATGATCTCCCCGGAAATGATGGAGTCGCCGCCGTGCGCAATGCCGATTCCGGCGTAGAAGCGCCAGTTTGAATCGTTGTCGTCCGCATGAGCAAGCAGACAAGGTGCAGCCAACGCGACGCTCAGTAGAATTTTCTTGAACATGGGTTTTCCAGGGATTGGTCGGGCACGAATGTAGCCCAAAACCATTTTTGAAAGAAGCGCCATATTACAATAAAGAAACTAGGGTAACTACCAAGTTCGGGCGAGAATGCGCAAATTTACGTGGAATTGTCGTCACTCTGCGACAAAACGCGTCATGCAAAGGCGATCTGACGAAAGCCGGGCCTTCGCTACTCGGCGCCCCGTTGCAGCAAAACTTAGTGATGGTTTCTCATCAGTTGCAATACCTCTCTCGTCGTGGTTGCCTGGGGATAGTGCTTATGCGCATATTTGCCGAACACGACCATCGCGACGAGAACCAGCAGGAAAATGCCTATAGTCTTCTTTACGAGCCGCAATAGCCAGTCGGGCTCGCGTCCCAGTCGCATGAAGCCGACCAGGCTGGCCGCAAGTACGGCTTCGAACGCAATATCAATCAATAACTCCGGGCCAAGAAAGACGAAGAGCAGGGTGCAGATGATGGCTACCCCACCTATGACGAGAAACGGCAGGCAGCCTTCGCCTCCGGTCAAGAACCCTTCCCCAAGGGCACCGACAATTTCGCCCGACGCATCGGCCGCTACTTCCACGCCATCGATAGCAATTCGTCCGAGATACAGCGGATCGCTTTCCATAAGGTCGCGGTTGCGCATGCCCTCGGTCGCATTGACATATCGCAGCCAGAGTGCGACCCCGCAGATAAAGCCGCCATAGCCAGCCAGGCAGGTAATGAAATAGCGCGAAACCAGTGACGTGATACCGATTGAGTAAGCCGCGCGTGCAGTAGCGACGGCAATCAGCAACGTCCATAGAAACAGAATCAACGCGTGCACACGCAGCGTGTGGCGTGCATTCAATTGCGCCGCTACCAGCTTGCGCGCGTTCGATTCGGAACGCCAACGGCCGGGAAGCTGAATCATGTTGCCAACGAACTGATGACTAACAATGGAGCCATGGAATTTACACCAACGAAGACTGGATCAATGGACGCTACATCAACTCTGGACGCTTGGGGAAGCGTCCCGACAATGACTGGATCATGGTTTGGGCGGTTTCATGCAAGTCGCCATGGCATCGTCAAGCGGCGTGCCTGCCGGATTCGCGGTGGCTTGCCCCGTGCGTTTGCGTTCCTGGTATTCATGGTACTTGGTCAGAGAGCTGCTGACCCATTGTTGCGGCGTGATCTCGCGCAATGCCGTGCGCATGCATCCGCAACGTTCGTGCAGCATTGTATTGGCATCCGTGTAGCCAAGTTCTTTCAGGCGCTTGGCCGCATTTTCTTTCGTCATTTCATTGAACGCTTCTCCTATGAGACTTTCACAGGATTCCATGAAGCGCACCTTGATCACCGGCACAGCGCATTCCATTGCATCGACCTCACCAAAATGCTTCATGAACTGATCGCTTTGTTCCTTGTTGTAGGCCAAAACGGTCGGTGTAATGGCATTGCGCAGGCGCTGACCGACGCAGCCGCACACCGCGGGGTCCACGCTCCATGAAATGACGGTATTGATCATTTTGCTTGGCGAGATCGGAATGCCGGTCGGATTCAGACATGCTTTCTCATATTTGTCGGCAAATTCGTCAACCTGTTTTTTCTGAATAGGTGTTAACGCCACGTTGTCGGGCTGCTTGATTTGCGCTTCAACTTGGCCACTGTACACAACCGTCATGAGAGCAATCGATGATACGGCAAGTAATCTGGCGACTGCATGATGCATTTGGCGGGTCTCCCGGGAGAATTGGCTGCGCTTTCTGGCGACGACCGGCAATGGCATAACGGTTCCCCAAACTGCAAAGTGCCAAGTGTATCAGCGCACATTCGAAAGTGCGATCGTTTTCCTCAACGCGTGGATGACCGCTTGCCGGAGCCTTGGGGCTGCCGGACGAGTCCTTGTGCCGCGAATTTTGGATGTGTAAATGGGATAAATATTACCGCCACATGCCATTTTTCTCATGTTAGGATTATCGCTTAACTGCATCACTCCCAACTACGCAGAGGAGCGTGTTTGACATGAAAGCAAAAATTACAGGAACAACTCTGCCGGTGCTTGAAATCGGCCTGGAATACGGAGACAAAATCATTTCGGAGCCGGGGCAGTTTTCCTGGATGTCGTCGAATATCCAATTGCAGACCAATGCACAGACTGCCGGCGCAAAAGGATTTTTCGGTGTGCTGGGTCGCGCATTGTCCGGTGGCGGCTTGTTCATGAATGAGTACCAGACCACCGGCGGGCAGGGTATGGTGGCATTTGCCGCAAAAGTGCCGGGCACGATCATGGAAGTGCCCGTTCGGCCTGGACAGAATTTCATGATTCACCGGCACGGTTTTCTTTGCGGTACGGCTGGAGTCGAGCTAGGAATCGGGTTTCAGCGTTCGCTCGGCGCCGGCATCTTCGGCGGGGACGGCTTTATTTTGCAAAAGCTGTCCGGCGACGCGACCGCCTGGGTCGAACTGGGTGGCGAAATCGTGTGCTATGACTTGCAACCTGGGGAATCGTTACAAGTTCACCCGGGTCATATCGGCATGTTTGAGTCTAGCGTCAATTTCGACATTACCCTGATTCCGGGTTTGAAAAACATGTTGTTCGGCGGTGACGGCATATTCATCGCGCGCTTGACCGGTCCCGGCAAGATCTGGCTGCAGACGCTGACCATGCCGAATCTGGCGCACGCCTTGTCACCCTATTTGGCCAGAGGCGAGGGCGGTTCACCTGCAACCGTCGGCGCCGGTATCGGGGGTGCCTCCGGTGGTATTGGCGGCGCAGTCGCTGGCGGCGTGATCGGTTCGGTGCTGGGCGGCTTGTTCGGCGACAAGGAGTGATGTCTGCTGCACGGCCTTGCTGGCAAGGAGCGAGCTTGGCCATTCCATGCGTTTTGCAAAGCCGGTTTTCCACCCGGCTTTTTTCTCAGGGCTCATTGATCGATCAAGGCGGCGCTAATTCCTGAGCGCTGCTGTCGTCTGTTTCCTATAGTCTTTCAACTTTCTTCCCCGTATCGGCGCGCCGGCCAGGGGAACCAACGTCCGCAGGTCAGAGATTGCTGATAATTTGTGGTCGATACGATATAGGGCAGTAAACGCCTGGTTGTCCATACGCGATTGGCGAGGAGGATCGCCGCGACGCTTCCGGCAACCAGGCAGATGATGTAGGCCGGGCCAATCGCGAACCATGGACGTAGCAATCCTGCGCTGGCCAGCCACAATGCAATACCGCAGCCGAGTACCACGGCGCAAAGCATTGCGATGAATATCCACAGCCAGTGCCTGAATCCCCGCAGGGCGATGCTGGCGCATACCGCAAATATGAATTCGCAAAGGTAGCTTGCGTAGTGCCAGGCACTGGCGATGGCCGTCGTCGGAAGGACACCAAGCAGCAACCACGAAAACAACAGGTAGACCAGTAACAGAGGCAACATGAGTCCGCCCCATATGGTTGCCGTGGACATCAGCAAATGCGTGGCGATATGCTTGCCACCATATCCGTTCGGCGCGAGCAGATAGCGCCAATGCAAATCCCTGCAATAGAGCATTTCGCCGACATACGGAATTGCGAGCACGAGCAAAGCCAGATGAATCAGTCCGACTTGGCTACCCCATCCATGATAGGAATGGTCGTTGGACATGAGGAACATTGCATAAAACGGAAGCCATGACAATGCCCCGGCGTTTTTTCTGTGGCGCCTTGCATAGATTCCGATCGCCTTATGCCTTTTTGCGAACACGATGGCGCTGTGCCATGGATGGATGGGTGCTATACGACGCGCGTCGTCAGCCATGGGCGCCTTACTGTGCCAGTAGTAGTGCAGTAGCACGGCGAGCACAGGCCAGGCACAGATCGACAGCACCTGCCAAGCTGCCGGCACTTGCGTCAGCAAAGCAAAACTCTCGCCGCGGGCCAGACAAATGTAGGTGCCAACGCTCACCGCAATGAGGCAGGACCACGCCCAGTGCCAGACGCCATATCGCGAGAGCGAAGCGCAGAGGCCGAGCGTCAGCGCCATTGAATAAAGAAACATGGCACTGGTCCAGTTTGCGTCCGGCTCGCTCAGGAGAAAGATTGTTGTTCCGATAGCACAAGTGACCGCCCATTCCACCCAAAGCCGCGTCATGGCAGTTTTTTTCCAAGTGCGCCAGAGCCCGGTGGGGGTTTGCATGGCCGGCAAGATTCGGGCCGCAACAGCGAGCACGCGGCCTGTGCTCCAGGCGCTTGATGCCAACCCCATTCCAATGGTAACGATAAGAATGTGCGTCGCCAGCGCGTTGGTGGTGTTTGGATGGATGCGGGTGCCACCGTTGAGAACTTGCATCCAGGCCCAATTCACAGCGAAGATTGCAATGATGCTGAACCATAGAGGTTTCGCGGACAAGCCGAGTTCCAGGCGAGGTGATTCAGATTGAGCGGTTTTCATGCGTTGAGCTCGGAAAAAATTTGGTCTAGCGTTACTGCGCTGCCTGCATCCTGCAATTGTGGCGCTGCCCGCGTATCAATCACGCTGTGCTGGCGGTTTTGGTATAGGAGCGCTGCTGCAGGCGCTTCCGTTTCGCGCGGCACGACGCGTACGCACTCCAATATCGCATCCCAAGTGTCGAACAATTGCAAGTAGCCTTCTCGAATGAATGCAACGTGCGATATCACGCGTTCAAGGTCAGTGAGCAAATGGCTGGAAATAACGACGGTCGGCGCAGCAGTGGCAGATGACTCGTTCCCCTCGCGTTGGTCGAGAAACAAGGAGCGCATGAAATCACGTCGCGTGATCGGATCCAGATTGGAAACCGGTTCGTCGAGTATCAATACATCCGGGTTGTGCGCGAGTGCCAAAATCACCGACAGCTTTTGCTGATCGCCGCCGGACAATTGACTGACCCGGTCGAGCATCGGCAAATCGAGGCGGGCTGCAAGCAGGCGGCATCGCTCTTCGTCCCAATTCGGGTAAGCGCTGCTGATCGTGCGCAGATGCTCAATTACCGACATCCAGCCGAACAGATCCGGCGATTGCGCCACGTAACCTAGCCGTGCGCGTATCGAATCGTCCAGTTCCAGACTGGGGCAGCCAAAGAGGCTGGCCCAGCCAAAGTCCGGTGCCGTCAAGCCTACCATGCATCGCAGCAGGGTCGACTTGCCGGCGCCGTTGCGACCAACGACGCCGACCACAGCGCCTTTCGGTATTGCCAGCGATATTCCGCCAAGAATAGTCTTTGAGCTGTTTAGAAGGCTTAAATTCTCGCAACAAATCGCCGCGTTTTCGACTCCTTCGCCAGCGGCGCGCGCAGCCGCTGCCCGCATTGCTGCATTCATTTTAGTCATGTTTGTTCCATTCATCGAGACAGGATTGAAATACGGCATGCGCTTCTTCGTCGGTGAGAGCGAGTTGGTGCGCGATCTGGGCTGCCGATGCGAGCGTTGGGCGCAACAGGTCCAGCTTCTCCTCCTTGGGCGCCTTACCCTCGGCGATTACCATTCCTACACCACGCAGACGTGTTAACACCCCATCGCTCTCGAGCAGGCTGTAGGCCTTGCTGACGGTCATGGGGTTAATTGCGTGCTGCAATGCAACTGCTCGTACGGAAGGAAGTTCATCGCCGGGCCGTAATTGGCCACTGGCGATCAGCCGGCGCACCTGCTCAACAATCTGGCGATAGATCGGGGTGGGGGCAGAGGGAGAGATATCGAAGTTCATGCGTATTAGTGTATTACTATAATAATACACAATGCAAGCAATAATTTTAGATAACGACACGAAAATTCGGTTTCGCACCTTTTATACGACCAGGTTTTCATCTGCCATCATTGCTTGGCGCAAACATTCAATGTGTGTACCATACTGGCCATCAGGGATAGGCCCTGTTTGAGCAGGTGGAAGCCGGTGCGGAATAATTATTGGAGAAACGCGGCATGATTACCTGCTACATCGGCACGCGCGCGCAATTGATCAAGATGGCGCCGGTTGTGCTGGAAATCGAACGGCGCAGGTTGCCGTTGACGCTCGTCATGACCGGTCAGCATCGAGAAACGATGCATCAACTGATGTCCGATTTCGGATTGATCACCTCACCGATATATCTCTACGAGGGCAAGGAAATTACCGGTATCGTGCAGATGGCGAAATGGTTTGTCGGCTGCTGTTTTAAAGCGCTGCGCTTTCCTGCCAGATTCATGCCGCATCCTCGCGGCAAGGCCAACGTTGTGCTCGTGCATGGTGATACATTCTCGACTCTGCTGGGCGCAATCGTAGGGCGCTTGTTGGGCGTTGATGTGGCACACGTCGAGGCGGGCTTGCGTTCCTACCATGTGTTTCATCCTTTCCCCGAAGAGTTGACGCGGCTGATTGTTTTCCGTCTTTCGCGTCTTTCCTTCTGCCCCGGCGATTGGGCGTTCGGCAATATGAAAGGTTACACAACGCAAGCCGTCAATACCAACGGCAACACGTTGCGCGATGCGCTGGAAGCCATGCTGGCATTTGCGCCGCGGTGCGAGGCGCCTTTCGAGAGTGACTACGGCATTGTCTCGATCCATCGTTTCGAAAATATCTTCAACGCCGGGAAATTGCGTGAGATTGTCGCGTTGATCGGCATCGCCGCCGCGCGCTTCCCGCTTGCATTTGTTCTGCACCCAGCCACGCGCAAGAAATTGACCGAGTTCGGCCTGATGGACACCCTGGAACACAATCCGTCGATCAAGCTGCTGCCGCGCATGGGCTATGCCGATTTCGTGCAATTGATGCGCGCGGCACGCTTCGTCATCACCGATGGGGGCGGAAACCAGGAAGAATTGTCTTACCTCGGCATCCCAACCCTGCTGATGCGCAAGGCGACTGAACGCAAGGAGGGGCTTGGCACAACTGCGACGCTTTGCAACTACGATCAAGCCACGATGGAAAAGTTTTTGACAGATTTGCCGACCATCGCTGCAAGGCAAACTGCCGTCCCTGCAGGAGACCGGTCGCCCTCGGCCATGATTGTCGATCATCTCCTGCGCTATACTTGATTCTTGTCTGGAGACACTGGCAATGAACGCGCAATCTTTTGCAAGCTTTGGAGCCGAGGCGTTGGCGGCCGGCTTTGATGAGGTGCTCGAGCGCACTTGGGAGGCGTCACTTGTGCTCGATACCCACACGCAAGATTTCGACATGGAAGCGATGATCGTTCAAGGATAAGTGTGGCTTACCTGCCAAGGCGAAACGCGACACGCGACACTTGATGGCCGGCCAAAGCTTTACGCGGACTCGCGGTGTACCGCACACGGAACGTTACGGCGCGTTCGGGGCAATAAACTGGATAGCGAGGGAGCACGTCTCCGGCGCAGCAACATAGCTCAAATGTGGGAATGGGAAAAAATAAATTGGTGCCATTTAGAAAATCTTGCAGCGTCATTTGCCGCCCCATACAAGTAATCCGTCCAGCAAGTCTCGCGCATACATGAATCCATCTTTCACCCTGCCGCGTATCATTTTTCCAGGGCACGCTGCAGCCGCGAACGTCGCTACGCCGGCAGCACAAGAAAATATTCAAGCTTTATTTTCCGACGCGCTAGCCGCGCATCAGCAGGGAAAACTCCCCGAAGCGGAATTTTTGTACCGCCAGGTATTGGCGCGCGACCGGCACCATGCCGACGCCTGGCACTTGCTCGGGCTCGTAGCGCATCAGGCTGGCAAGAACGACGATGCCGCAGAACTGATCCGTGTTGCGCTCGCGATCAATGAACGCGTGGTCACGTATCATTCGAATTTGGCGATTGTACTGAAAGCGCTTGGACGACGTGAGGACGCGATTGCCTTTTACCGCAATGCGATTGGAATTGACGGAGGTTCTGCCGATCTTCATTTCAACCTCGGACTATTGTTGGCTGAATGTGCGCGTTTCGAGGAGGCGGCAGAAAGCTACCGGGCGGCAATCAAAATTCGCGGTGATTTCGTCGCCGCGCATGCGCACCTCGGCATTGCATTGAACAGGTTAAAGCGCCCGGCTGAGGCGCTTCAATCCTACGACCGCGCGTTAGAGCTTCAGCCAAACTCCTTCGACGTGCATTACAATCGCGGCGGCGCCCTGTGGCTGTTGAACGAGCTTGACGCCGCCT
>DATBQE010000088.1:0-20810 GCA_036561005.1 Burkholderiaceae bacterium
AGAAACCGGTTAAGTTCGGGTGATTGGTTGTGGGCTTTAGGGCCAGGAGATCGATTGAATGATGGCGGGGAAATGGTTCCACATTGACCGTTCCCAGCGTCGCCGGTAGGGCCGAAGCATGCCGATTGGCGGAGATGCTCCGGCGAAAGTAGTCCATAGGTAGCAAGGTAAATTTTGCTGTTTTGCAATACCGGAGTGGGCCGCGGACCGCACAAGTTGCAATTGCTCATGAGGATGTCGTCAAGGCCGGGATTCGAAGCCGTATCGGAACAGCCGCATACTAATGGCGGCTGATTCATCAAGGCTCAACTTTGTTGCCGAAGACCCCATTGTGTGCAATTATCCTGCCGTCTCCATGCTGACGCCGGTGCAGTGCTGTTTTTGTCATGATTGAGGGGAAGCGATGAATATCCAGACAACGAGTTCTTTGCGCCATGAGAAGGCGACGGCGGGCATGCATCAAGCCTTGATCAGTCTCGCCGGCGATATGACAGCAAAGGAATGGCAGCTTCCACATTTGGCCGGCCTGCCCCCGATTGCCGCCTCGATATCCGACATCGCCGTAAGGCGTTTGAGCCCTCTCGAAATCAATGGACCCGTCATCCAGGAACTGCGCAAAGAAATCAATCTGGAATCGCATTTCCATGTTGACCCGTATTTCCTGGAACACGAAAAAAAAGAGATGAAATAGGCGCGGTATTTGCTTTCGAATGGATGGGACAAACTATTGGTACCATTCGATTGATCCCGATGGTTTTAAATCTCACGCTTACCGAACAACTTCTCCGAACGGTTGAATCCCCTTCAGCAATGGAAAAAATCGATGCCTGGGAGGTTGGGCGTCTGGTGCTCGCTCCTGAATATCGCTCCGGGCAGGATGTATTGAAGCGATGCCTTTATCTCACGCTCGAATATCTCTGCAATCATTGGGAAGTCAATAATCTTTACGCCTCTTGCTCCCATGTCCTGAGTCGCCTTTATCGCAGGTTTGCATTTACGGTCCACAGCAAGGATGTTCCGCTGAAGGGAACGGAAAAAATTTACACGCTCATTCACGGACATCCGGCCAGCGTGCTGGCCGCCTTGGGAACCGACAGGACACTGAGCTAAGCACTCCCGATTTAATCACATTGCAACCAACTACTTAGGACATCGTATCCATGGACAATCCGTTCATTCAATCGCTCAAGTCTGCAGTCGACCATGACTGGAGCCAAATCAAGCAGGGAAATTTCTGGAAGTTAATCCTGGGCCGCAAGGTGACCCCGGCGTTATACCGCGATTTGATGCTCGAGATATATCACTACACCAAGCACAACTCCCGCAATCAGGCAGCTACGGCTTATTCCGACGCACCGGACGGCTTGCTGAGATTCGTCTATCAACATGCGGCCGAAGAACTCGGTCACGAGAAGATGGTGATTCACGATCTGGAAAGCCTGAATCTGTTCAAACGCGAGGACCTCAACCGCCCGCCTCTGCCGGCGACTGAAGCGCTGATCGGCTATCTCTACTACGTCGCATTGCGCTATGGAGCGGTCGCGCGCCTTGGGTACAGCTTTTGGGCGGAAGACGTGTACGACCAGATTGGCGACGCTTTGGGCAAAATTCGCTCCGACTTGTCTTTGGCTGACAAGAACATGACTTTCTTCGTAGCCCATGCCAAGATCGATGAAAAGCACAGCGACCAGGTCGCCGACTGCATCAATCGTTTTGCGAAGACCGAGGAAGAACAGGCATTGGTGCGCAAAGTTGCCAAGACGACGATCTTCCTCACCGGTCAGTTGCTGGAGCAGGTTGCCGCGTTGCATGCGGAATAACTAAAATGGCGCCGGCTGAATCGCCCGTGGAAGCTGTTTTTTTGATTTAAAGTATCACTCGGGAACCTCAATGACAAACATCCGGCGTCTGTTTCGTTCATTCGAGACTTTCTATGCTTTTGGGCGATTGTCACACTTGCGCTACGCTGGTATCGTCGGCGCGATCGGCTATCCGCTTTTCTACCTCATTTATGTATACGTGCTGCACCAGCCCTACGAAAATCTGTTCATTCGGCTAGCCGCAACGGTCGGGTGCATAGGGTTGGCGCTCTACAATCATTGGCCGGAAAATGCCAGGCGCTATTTTCTGATTTACGCCTACTGCGTCATCCTGTACTGTCTGCCACTGTTCCACATTTTCATGGCCTTGAAGAATCACGGCGGATTGATCATGATTGCGGACAGTTTCATGGCCGTCTTCTTCCTCGTCCTGCTGACCGATTGGCGCAACACGCTGATGATGATTTTTATTGCACTCATCCTGGCGGTCTCGGCCTACGTATTGACTACTGAGGATCCATCGATACCCATGGATTATGTGCAGCGCCTGCCGACGTTTATCCTGGTGATTGTCGGCGGCAGCCTGTTCAAGTTCTCCGAGCGTCAACTCGCGCAGAAGATGGAGCTCGAGAAGCTGCATGGCATGGCTGCGGTGCTCGGTACGATCGCGCACGAAATTCGCACGCCGCTTGGCAGCATTTCAGCTTGCGCCCGTGGACTTTCACGATACGTACCCATACTCACCGAGTTTTACGACACCAACAAGGAACGGATACTGGGCAGCGAAGGATTGCCGAATGCCAGAGAGGCCAAAAAAATCGAAATGACGCTGCCGACCATCGCGCGGATTGCCAATGAGTGCCTCTACATCAACGCCATACTGGATCTGTTGCTTGCCAATGCAATCGACAAGGAACAAGTGCAGACGATCCGACATTTTGACATCGAGACCGTGGTCAATCGGGCTTTGACGTATTTCCCGTTCAAAGACGCAGCGGTGCAATCAAGAATAGGCGTGGAATTTATCCACAACTACAAAGTGGCAGGCAACGAGGATTTGTGTGTCATGGTGCTGATCAATTTGATCAAGAATGGTCTCACAGCAATCAGCCGCGGACGAAAAGGCGCGATCACGATCACAACGGACATTACCGTAGAAGGAAGCCGTCTGATCGTTCGGGACACCGGATGCGGCATTCCGAAGGAACAGCTGAGACATATTTTCAAGCGTTTTTACAGCTATCCACCCAACACCGGGACAGGAATCGGCCTCGCATTTTGCCGCGACATGCTGGCGAACTGGGGTGCGGAAATTCGCTGTGAATCCGAAGTGCAGGCCTTCACGCAATTCATCATCATTTTCCCTCGCGAGACCCCTGAGGCCGCCGGAGAAATCAAGGGCGACACGAAGCCCATGCAGCCGGCCTGATTGAATTCACGGCTCTGCGCCAGATGGGCATATTTGCCGGCATGCTCCCCGGCGGCAAGCAATCAGGCTGAGGCGCCGGGCTTCAACAAGCTGAGAATGTCGGACAGCTCGTTGCGGATGGCGATGGTATCGACTTCCAGAGGCGGCAGGCCAAGCGCCAGGTCGGCCAATGGATCGCCGGTACCGTTTGCCATGCGCGTGTCGAGCTTGTTGCGGGCGCCGCTGATGGTGAAGCCCTGCTCGTACAATAACTCACGAATACGGCGTATCAACAAGACTTCATGATGCTGATAATAGCGCCGATTGCCGCGTCGTTTTACCGGCTTCAATTGAGTAAACTCTTGCTCCCAGTAGCGCAGCACGTGGGGCTTGACCCCGCACAGATCGCTCACTTCACCGATAGTGAAGTAGCGCTTGGCAGGTATCGGGGGCAAGGCAACGGGGGCAGGCTTGACTGGGCGTTCGCTCATGAATACCTCTTTCGTTCAGCGACGCAGCCCGGCAAAGGGTGCGTAATGATCGCTATGACTTCGTACGGCAAGGGCTCGCAGTCAAATATGTGGCCGGACGCGGGCGTTTCCAAGAGCGCCATCGCCACGACATGCGATGCAGGATATGTTGCCGGATTCATTGCTGGATTCAGGCCGCGCGAATCATGGGTTTGCTGATCGCCACTTCCACCATGCCCTTGAGTTTCTGGCTCGCGTGGAACGTGACAACGCGACGGGCAGTTATGGGGATTTCTTCGCCGGTCTTGGGGTTGCGCCCGGGCCGCTGCGGCTTGTCGCGCAACTGGAAATTGCCGAACCCCGACAATTTGACGGCCTCGCCGCGCTCAAGCGCATTGCGGATTTCATCAAAGAATGTCTCGACCATATCCTTGGCTTCGCGCTTGTTCAACCCCACCTGTTCAAACAAGAGTTCCGCAAGCTCGGCCTTGGTCAGCGTAGGCAATTCCTTTTCCGCCTGCGTACGCGCTTTTGCTTCCAGCATGGCGCGATTGAGATCGGCGGCCAATACGGATTGGAATTCGGCTGAGTTCACGTCATTCATCATAGTTGTTGCCTGCATGCTTCATTTTTCCATCTGATCGTGGAAACATCTCGCACCACCCGGAAGCAGCGTGCCCATTAACAGGCCTGCACCCAAATCATCGCACAGTGCGATTTGCAAAGATGTCCCCGAGCGCTTTCTCCGGCGTCCATTGCGCCAGATATGCCGGTTGTACACAGAGCCCATCAGGCGCCCCCGCCAACCGGCCGGCAATTTCAGCGAATTTTCGCCCCGTGTTTTTCGAAAGCAATCGCCTTGAATTTATCCATCGCAGCGTTCACCAAATCGTCATGCAGGGTAGTTTGAGTATCTTGCAAGGTGAACCGGAAAGCAAGACTTTTTTCGTCACTTTCCAATCCCTTGCCACGATATTCATCAAATAAAACAATAGCTTGCATGATTTCGCATGCTGGATTTGATTTCTTTTCAGCAACAAAAGCATCGATCAATTCCTGCGCTTGCAGCGATTGATTCACAATGAACGCCAAATCCCTGCTTACTGCCGGGAATTTCGAAATTTCGGTATACACAGGGAGGTCCCGGGCCTGCAATACCGCGATGTCGAGTTCGAACAATACTGGCGCCAAAGGCAGATCATATTTTTGCTGCCAGCGAGGGTGCAGTTCGCCAATGAATCCAACCACTCTGTCGTTGAGGACGACGTTGGCCGAACGCCCAGGGTGCAGTGCCGGGTGCTCAAGCTTGGTGAAACGCAAGGTGGCGGGCGCGAAGAGTGCTTCCAGATCGGCCTTGACGTCGAAGTAATCGACATTGCGGCTGGGCTGGCCCCATTGCTCTTCCACAACCGGGCCATAGGCCAGGGCGGCGATGCGCTTGACTTGCCGGTAACCGGCAACCGACAAGGGGCCATCAGCGATGGCATCATCGCGCGAATAGACCGCGCCGATTTCGAATATGCGCACGCGATTCAACTTGCGATTGAGGTTGTAGCGCACATTGGCAACGAGACTGCCGACCAGCGACGAGCGCATGACGCCCATCTGGCTGGCAATCGGATTGAGGAGCTTGATCGGCGTGGTGTTGGCGCAAAAGTCAGCTTCCCACGATTCTTCCACGAAGCTGTAGTTCACCACCTCCTGGTAGTCGAGATCGGCCGCGAGCGAACGAATACCGAACAGGGAACGGGTGTTCTCCGGCGCGATACGCATTTCGTTCGGCGCAACGGGCGCAATAGCGGGAATGTTTTCGAAGCCGTATACGCGCGCCACTTCCTCGATCAGGTCCTCTTCGATCTCGATGTCGAAACGGAATGACGGCGGCGTGACTTCAAAAAAGCCCGGCTGCTGCGTGAAGCTCAAGCCCAGGCGCTGGAAGATGTCGGCGATCTGCTCGTCGGTGAAGGGCACGCCGATCACCTTGACGGCGCGCGCAGTGCGCAATTTCACCGGCAGGCGTTGCGGCAAATTCACGATTTGATCGTCGATCGGGCCGACCTTGGTCTTGTCCTTCTGGCCGCAGATTTCCACGATCAAGGCAGTGATGCGCTCCAGGTGGTCAGTCACTGTTGCAAAGTCGACGCCACGCTCGAAGCGGTGCGCGGCATCGGTCGAGAAGTTGAAGCGGCGCGAGCGCCCTTGAATTGCCTGCGGCCACCAGAAGGCAGCTTCCAGATAGATGTCGGTGGTGTCGAGCGATACGGCGGTGGAATCGCCGCCCATGATGCCTGCCAGCGATTCGATTTCGCGCTCGTCGGCGATCACGCCGACCCACTCGTCGACTTCGACCGTGTTGCCATTCAAAAGTTTGATCGATTCGCCCTTGCGGCCCCAGCGCACGTCCAGGCTTCCATGGATTTTGGCCAAGTCGAATACATGGCTTGGACGGCCGAGTTCGAGCATGACGTAATTGGAGATATCGACCAATGCCGAGATCGAGCGCTGCCCGCTGCGCTCAAGACGCTGCTTCATCCATTCCGGCGTCTGCGCGCGCGCATTCAAGCCGCGTATGATGCGTCCGGCAAAGCGGCCGCACAGATCGGGCGCAGAAACCTTGACCGGCAATTTGTCGTTGATTGCGACCTCCACGGCATGGTAGGTCGGATGCTTCAAAGGTGTACCGGTGAGTGCCGACACCTCGCGCGCCACGCCTAGCACCGACAGGCAGTCTGCCTTGTTCGGCGTCAGTTTGATGGTGAACTTCAGGTCATTGAGCTGATAATAGTCGCGGAAATTCTGGCCCACCGGCGCATCGTCAGGCAAATCGATCAAGCCGCCATGATCGTCGGACAATTTCAATTCGCGCGCCGAGCACAGCATGCCTTGCGATTCGACACCGCGCAATTGCCCAATCTTGATTTCGAATGGTTTGCCGTCGTCACCGGGCGGCAGCACCGCTCCGGCCATAGCGCACACGGCCTTCATGCCGGCGCGTACATTGGGCGCGCCGCAAACGATGTTCAACAGTGTGCCGGTACCGGCATCGACCTGGCAAACGTTGAGCCGATCCGCGTTCGGGTGCTTGGCAATTTCAAGCACTTTTGCGACGACGACGTTGGTGAAAGGCGGCGCAACGGCTTCGACTTCTTCAACTTCCAGGCCCGACATGGTGAGCAAATGCGACAACTCGTCCGAAGTCATCTTCGGATCGACCATGGTACGCAGCCAGTTTTCTGAGAATTGCATAGGTTAACCTGAGACGTGAATGTTGTAACTTGTAGACTGGGATGCAATCCCAGCAAAAAATACGACGGCACTTGCCGGGATTGCATCCCAGCCTACGACAATTAATTGAATTGCTTCAGGAAGCGCAAATCGCCTTCGTAGAACAGACGCAAGTCGTTGATGCCATAGCGCAGCATGGTCAGGCGCTCAAGGCCGGAGCCGAACGCAAAACCGATATAGCGTTCGGGATCGAGCCCCATGTTGCGCACAACATTCGGATGCACCTGACCCGAGCCGGAAACTTCCAGCCAGCGCCCCTTGAGCGGCCCGCTGCCGAACGCAATGTCGATTTCTGCCGACGGCTCGGTGAACGGGAAGTACGACGGACGGAAGCGCACCTGCAAGTCATCCGTTTCAAAGAAGGCCTTGACGAAATTCAGGTACACGCCCTTCAAGTCGGCGAAGCTGATGTCTTCGGCGATCCACAATCCCTCAACCTGATGGAACATCGGCGAATGGGTCGCGTCGCTGTCGACGCGATAGGTACGGCCCGGTGCAATCACCTTGATCGGCGGCTTGTGCATGCGCGCGTAGCGCACCTGCATCGGACTGGTGTGCGTGCGCAGCAGTAATTGCTTGCCTTCGCTGTCTTTGCCGTCGATGTAGAAGGTATCCTGCATCGAACGCGCTGGGTGATTCTCAGGACTGTTCAAGGCGGTGAAGTTGGTCCAGTCGGTTTCGATCTCGGGGCCGTCGGCCACATCGAAACCAATCGAGGCGAAGATTTCCTCGACGCGCTTCCACGTGCGCATCACGGGATGGATGCCGCCAATACTGCGTCCGCGCCCCGGCAAGGTAACATCGATCGCTTCCGCGTTCAGGCGCGTCTGCAATTGTTCGTCGGCTAGCTGGTCGCGCCGCGCCGTGAGCGCGTTTTCAATTTGCGTTTTGGCGACATTGATGACGGCGCCCTGCACTTTCTTCTCTTCCGGTGGAAGCTTGCCCAAGCCCTTCATCTGCTCGGTGATTTGCCCGGTCTTGCCGAGGTACTTCGCCTTGGCATTCTCCAGCGCGGCCGCATCATTTGCGGCGGCGAAGTCGGCTTGCGCCTGGGCGACGAGTTGTTCTAGTTGAGTCATGCAGACTTTCCAGCCTCAAAAATTGAATCGACAATAAAGTGGAACAGCACCATTACGTGAAACCAAAATGAGAAATAAAAACGGGGCAGTGGTGAAAGCCCTCTGCCCCGCTCAAATCGCCCCCCGCCCGAAAGTGGGAGGCTGTTACATCATATTTTTCAAGCAGCGATGTTGGCCTTCACACGATTGACAATCGCGGCAAATGCCGGCTTGTCCATCACAGCCATGTCGGCCAGAACCTTACGGTCCAGTTCGATCGAGGCTTTCTTCAGGCCATTCATGAATACGCTGTATGTCATGCCATGCTCGCGCGAGGCGGCATTGATACGCGTGATCCACAATGCACGGAATACGCGCTTCTTGTTGCGGCGATCGCGATAGGCATATTGCCCGGCGCGCATGACCGCCTGCTTGGCGATACGGTAGACTTTACTGCGGCGACCACGATAGCCTTTGGCTTGGTCGAGGACTTTCTTGTGACGGGCCCGTGCTGTGACCCCACGTTTTACTCTAGGCATGGTTACTCCTTAATAGTGTGTGAGGTTAAGCGAACGGCATCATTGCGCGCACGGAGACCATGTTTGTGGCATGGACATCGGTGGCACCGCGCAATTGACGTTTGGTCTTGGTGGTCTTCTTGGTCAGGATGTGGCGTTTGAACGCTTGACCGCGCTTGACGGTCCCACCCGGACGCACGCGAAAGCGCTTCTTGGCGCTGCTTTTCGTCTTCATTTTAGGCATAACTAGTTCTGTCTCGAGGACAGCTCCATTTTTAGCATGATTGCAGGTGGTAGCAACAACGCTACTCTTGGATGCCTGCTTTCACTTTTTATGAGCAACTCTATAAATCTACTGCGCGGTTCAATCTCGGGTCTGTGATGCTCACCGTACCCAAGTACGGTTGCGCTTCTCAACCCGACCTTGAACCGCTCGCTACGATTTCTAGAGTCGCCTTAGCTGCGGCAAAAAACCTTACGGTCTTTCGATACAACCAGAGTAAGAGGATCTAGCCTCTCACCATCGTGCGGGGCACATTAGGTGCCTCGCAAAATACTTCCATTTACTTCTTTTTCTTCGGCGCCAGAACCATGATCATCTGGCGACCTTCCATCTTGGGAAACTGCTCGACCTGGCCGTACGGCTCCAGGTCCAACTTCAAGCGTTCCAACATACGCATGCCGATATCCTGGTGGGCCATTTCGCGCCCACGAAAACGCAAGGTAATCTTGGTCTTGTCACCTTCGTCCAAGAATTTGATGAGGTTGCGCAGCTTGATGTTGTAATCGCCATCATCGGTGCCCGGGCGGAATTTGACTTCCTTGACCAGAATCACCTTTTGCTTGAGCTTGGCCTCATGTGCCTTCTTTTGCTCAGAATATTTGAACTTGCCGTAGTCCATCAGGCGAGCGACCGGAGGAACCGCTGTCGGTGCAATTTCCACCAGATCAACGTTTGCCTCTTCCGCCAGGCGGAATGCCTCTGCCAGACTCACGATGCCCAACGGCTCGTTCTCGACCCCTGTTAAACGCAGCTCGGGCGCGGTAATCTCGCCGTTGATGCGATGCGACTTGTCAGTAGCTATTGTCGTTTCCTTTTAAAATCAAATAATTAAGCCGTGCGAATTTGCGCTAAATCCGGGCTGTGAGATCGCTTTTCAAGCGCTCTACCAATGCATCGACAGGCATGACACCCAAGTCGACGTTGCCCCGCGCACGCACGGCCACTGTTTTCGCATCCCGCTCCTTGTCGCCGATAACGACGATAAAGGGGAGCTTCTGAACTGAATGCTCGCGTATTTTATAGGTTATTTTCTCATTACGCAAATCCAGATGCACTCTAAACCCTTGTTTCTTCAGGTTTTGTGCAACTTCGGCGGCATATTCCGCTTGGGCATCCGAGATGTTGACAACGGCAATTTGCACCGGCGCCAGCCACAGCGGCAATGCGCCGGCATGATTTTCTAACAACATGCCGATGAAACGTTCAAGCGAACCCAGGATGGCCCGATGCAGCATGACGGGAATCTGGCGTGTATTGTCTTCAGCGACATACTCAGCGCCCAGACGCACCGGCATCGAGAAATCAACCTGCATCGTGCCGCATTGCCACATGCGGCCGATGGCGTCCTTCAGCGTATATTCGATTTTCGGGCCGTAAAACGCACCTTCACCGGGCGAAATTTCATATTCGCAGCCGGAACGCTCAAGCGATTGGATCAATGCATTTTCCGCCTTGTCCCACGCTTCGTCAGAGCCAACACGTTTTTCAGGGCGGGTTGCCACTTTGTAAATGATGTCAGTAAAACCAAAGTCCTTGTATACTTTTTGCAACAAAGCGGTATACGCCACACACTCGTCGAGGATCTGGTCTTCTGTGCAAAAGATATGGCCATCGTCCTGGGTAAAGCCGCGCACGCGCATCATCCCATGCAATGAACCGGAAGGTTCGTTGCGGTGGCATTGGCCGAATTCGCCGTATCGCAACGGCAGTTCGCGGTAAGAGTGCATATTGGAGCGGAAGATCTGAATATGCCCGGGGCAATTCATCGGCTTCAGGGCATAGGACCGGTTTTCCGACTCGGTCGTAAACATGTTGTCCTTGTAGTTCTCCCAGTGACCCGACTTCTCCCACAGGCTGCGATCAAGAATCTGAGGCGCCTTCACTTCCTGATAGCCGTTGTCCTGGTAGACACGGCGCATGTATTGCTCGACCTGCTGCCACACTACCCAGCCCTTCGGGTGCCAGAAGATCAGGCCCGGCGCCTCTTCCTGGAAGTGGAACAGATCCAGTGCGCGCCCGAGCTTGCGGTGATCGCGCTTGTCGGCCTCTTCCAGCATGTGCAGGTACGCTTCCTGTTCTTCCTTCTTGGCCCAGGCAGTGCCGTAGACCCGTTGCAGCATCTCGTTCTTCGAGTCGCCGCGCCAGTAGGCGCCGGCCAGCTTCATCAGCTTGAATACCTTGAGCTTGCCGGTGGACGGCACGTGCGGACCGCGGCACAGGTCGGTGAACTTGCCTTCCGTGTACAGCGACACATCCTGATCGGCCGGGATCGATTCGATGATCTCCGCCTTGTAGGCTTCGCCGATAGATTTGAAATAGGCCACCGCCTCATCGCGCGGCAAGACCTTGCGTGTGACCGGCTCGTCCTTTTTGGCCAGCTCGGCCATCTTCTTCTCAATGGCTTCAAGGTCCTCCGGTGTGAACGGCCGCTTGTAGGAGAAGTCGTAATAGAAGCCGTTTTCTATCACGGGACCAATAGTGACTTGCGCATCAGGAAACAATTCCTTGACCGCATAAGCCAGCAAGTGTGCCGTCGAGTGACGGATCACTTCCAGACCATCCGCGTCCTTGTCGGTGACAATCGCCAGATCGACGTCTTGTTCAATCAAATAGGAAGTGTCGACGACCTTGCCGTCGACCTTGCCGGCCAGGGCAGCCTTGGCCAATCCTGCGCCGATACTGGCGGCAACTTGCGCCACCGTGACCGGGCCTTCAAATTGGCGTTGCGATCCATCGGGTAAGCGTACGTTAAGCATGTTCTACTCCATGTCGACATTGCAGTGTCGAAGCAAATAAATTGAAGCGCGAAACCATAAGGAATTCGCGGGGAAATTTCATTCAGGATGTCCGGACGTAAAAAAACGCGGACTAGCCGCGCTTTTCTGAGCAATACAGAAAGGGCCGACTAGCGTCGCGGTTCAACCGTCGTGATGGTAGTTCGCGGTGTCATAACCAGTTGCCTTTCTCGCTCTTATACATGAAAAGTGTTGAACATGAGCCCAGCCCTGAGCTTATCTCCTTCGGATCATATCATAATTCCATATTTCCGCAATCCATTTCCCTCGTGGCAGCGCTCCGTAGAAGACACTGCCACGCGCGTGGCGGAGCAATCAAGGCGTCAGAGAAATGGATTGAACGTACAAGCCATCTTTGAAATAGTTGTTGGAAGTCGTGTACATGTCCGACCAGTGCTGGGAGGGCACAACCCATTGCGCCCCCTTACCTGGCCTGAACACAGCCGAATATAAAGGTCCCGATGAAGTTTCGACCACACTGATGACGGTCGCATACAAGCCCTGCTTGAAATATGTATTGGCGGTCTGATACATCTGCGACCAGGATTGCGCCGGCACCACCCACTGGATGCCACTGCCGGGACGGAACACGGCCGAGTACTGTATCTCGCCGTTGACCACCGCCGAACTGAGCGCAGTGACGGTATAGCCCTTCTTGAAGTAATCGTTGATGGTCTGGTACATCTTGGACCACGGCTGCGCAGGAACAAACCATTGGGCGCCACTGCCGGGGCGGAATACCACCGAGTATTGCGGCCCCGACGCAGTTTCCACCAGACTGATCGTGCTCGCATACAGGCCCTTTTTGAAGTAGTTGTTGGATGTCGTGTACATGTCCGACCACGGCTGCGCAGGTACGAACCATTGCGCACCACTGCCAGCGCGGAATGAGGCCGAATAGAGCACCTGACCATTGACGTTGGCCGTGCTCATTGCAGTGACGACGAGCCCCTGTTTGAAGTAATTGTTGGACGTTGTGTACATTGACGACCAGGTCTGCGCCGGCACAAACCATTGTTCGCCGCTGCCGGGGCGGAACACCACTGAATAGCGTGGTCCGTTGTCGGGCGGGAGTTCGTCATTGGCGAGCTTGCTGTTGCATTCGGCCAGATCCGGATCGGCGCAGCATTTCTCAATCTGCGCTACCGAGGCATCGTGGCTTGCATGCCACGCACTCGCCGCTGCCGTCGAATTGGCGGTGATGGGAAGCGGCATCAGAAAATCATGCGGATGTGTTGCATTGGGCAAGTTGCCGGTATAACGCTGCGGCAATTCATTGCAGGCAAAATCATGCGCCGGTCCGCGTCCGAAGCGATGACACCCGATACACGTATTGCCGGTAGGCTTGAAAACTTTGCTCGGCGCGCCAAACAGGTTGGCAAAGTTCGAATCGTATTTGCCTTCGGGATTCCATTTCGACAGATCGGCCTTTTGCGCAATGAAGGTCGACCATATGAACGGATCAGCCGCGTGGCAGCTCGAGCAATGAATATTGGATACTGCCGGCGTATCGAGCCAATAGCTGTTTGCGACGGAGGTATTGTCACTCGGACTCGGCACGCTGGTACCATCGAGGTCGACCTCGATCTGGCTTTGGAAGAAGCACGTGCGCCCTGAAGTTTTGTTGTGCTGAATGACGGCGATATCATCGAAGATGGTGTTCTTGGCTCCATCGGTGCCATGCAAGTGATACTTGCGGCAAATCGCTTCGGTAGTGACATTCGGATTGCCGGTATTGATCAGTTGTAGTCGCGAAAATGGTACGCATTGCCCATCCTCTGGAGACAAACCAAGCTGAACCGGCTTGTCGCATTTTGGCACTATCTTGGTTTGGCTCACCCCGTTGACGGTAATGTCAAGCAGATCGCCATCCATGCAATTGAATTTCTCGATCTTGCCCATCTCGGCCGCACACTGCGCCGCATAAGTCGGCCGGTCAGGTGGATCCGCGGCTGCCATGCCGCATTGAAACAAAACAAGCAGCACCACGACAGCGTGCGTCAGAATTTTCGGGTAACTGGACATTGCGATTTCCTTCGAATATGAGGTTGCAGGTCATTGCACCGAGAAGTGCCAGACGGTTTTTTCCGAGACACTACGCTGGCCGACCTGAATCTGGTAGCTCAACTCAGCCGGATGCTCGACGGCGGCATTGGCAGGCGTTTCGACTCTCGTTTGGGTTGCGCCTGCAACGGGAGATTCGCCGCCCTCGCGTTCAACGCGCACCGACATGCGCGGCCGCGCCGCTCCGGCTGCAGAAATCGACGGCGCCACGCATTTGACGACATCGGCATTTCCAGCAAGAGAAACGGTCAACATGCTGGAGGGGGCCAGCGCCACTTCATGCGGCAAATCGAAGCTGCAATTGCCGCCGCTGGCGCTCTGGAACTTCAGCGTCGCCTGGGTCAAGCGGACCGGCAGCTTGGAGAAATTGCGCAACTCAACCATCAAAGGCTGGTCATCGGAGAAACGCGGGGTAATATGCAAGACACCCTGCTCGGCGAAAGCCGACGGCGCAAGCACTGACATGGCAATAAGGGCGAACGCGGTAGGTTTGCGCACGATGGGTCTCCTGGTTTTTACTTCTGGAAAACTGCGGTTTGAGTGAAATTGCTTTGGGGCCGCCAACAACAATGCAATACATGACCCTAAAATTTGAAGAGGGCTCGCATAACCCTCGTAGGGATGACGAAGTGTGGGATTCAGTAGCGACTTTCGCAATACCATGAATATGGTATTTGAGTCAGGTCTGAGAAATGAATCCTGAAATATCTTGGGATTCGCATCCTCTACCCTGCCAAATATGACAGGTAAAAGCCGGTTCCGAATTTGACAGGCTCGAAAACCCGCGCTAAGCTTGCACCATCATGAAAAGCCATATCATTCAATTTGCGTATCGTCCGGAGCAGTCGTCATCTATGCGGCTGGGAGAGCTATTGCTCATGTGAGATTTTGCCCTTTCACTGAGAAAGCCCTCCCAGCGCCAGCTTTGAGGGCTTTTTTGTTTTTATGCAACTGAACACAAGTGAGAAGAAGAAATGAGCAAACTGGAAATCTTATACCGGCCGACCGGCCCTCATGAGTTGGCACTGGTCAAAGAAAGCGGCAACAGAAAATGGCCGCCGCGCTTGCCTGAGCAACCAATTTTCTACCCGGTCACGAACGAGCAATATGCTATCGAGATTGCGCGCGACTGGAATGTCAAAGCCAGCGGATCGGGGTTCGTCACGCGCTTTTGCGTCAAGAAGGAATTCATGCAGCGCTATGCGATCCAGAAGGTCGGCGGCGCCGTGCACACCGAATGGTGGATACCTGCCGAAGACCTGGAAGAAATGAACGCCAATATTGTCGGCGAAATCGAGGTTATTCATGAATTTCATGCTTGAAGCGATACGTGGCGACATTACCAAACTGGAGGTTGACGTCGTCGTCAACGCCGCCAATTCTTCCCTGCTGGGTGGCGGTGGTGTCGACGGTGCAATCCATCGCGCTGCCGGTCCCGATCTCGTGCATGAATGCCGGCTGCTTGGCGGCTGCAAAACCGGCGAGGCGAAAATCACCGGCGATTATCGCTTGCCCGCCAAGCGCATTGTGCACACGGTCGGACCTGTGTGGCGCGGCGGTGAATCGGGTGAGCCAGGGTTGCTGGCGTCGTGCTATCGCCGCTCGCTTCAGCTTGCCATCAATGAGGGTTGGCAATCGATTGCGTTTCCATCGATCAGCACCGGCATATACGGCTACCCCGTTGCGTCCGCCGCATCGATAGCGGTTAAAACCGTGAAGGAAACGCTCGACGAATCGGGCACTATCCGCCGGGTGTGGTTTTGCTGTTTTTCTGCCGCAGATCTTGCAATTTATCAGGTCGCGCTGCAGCAGGCGGACTGAAGGAGTGACGCCGGCGCCCTTGCATCTTCGGGTCGCCGGCGCCAGCGGGGCGGTGCTCTACTTTGTCTTGAAATTCGTGACGCCGTCCCAATCCGGTCCGGGAGGCTCGGCACGGAATTCTTCGATGCGTTCAAGGAAGATATCGTAGAGCCAGTCGTCCGGGTATTGATCGTATAGCTTGCGCACGATTGCCTCGGACTTGTCCCATTTTTGTTCGCGATACAGTGCGAGTGCCTCGTGCCAATGCGTCAGTGTGCGCCGCATTTCGGCGTCAAGCTCGGACTCAAGGCAAATAGGCTCGTATATGGCGACCGGTTCGTTCTTGCCTTTGACGCGCACACGATCGAGTTCGCGATAAGCAAACAGCGGTGCCGCACGCTTGGTAGCATCGCCGACGGCCAAGCCAACACCGTATTCCTTGGTAAGACCTTCCAATCGCGCCGCGAGGTTCACCGGATCGCCCATCACGGTGTAGGCGCGGCGGATTTTCGAACCCATGTCGCCCACCCGCGCTTCACCGGTATTGACACCGATGCCGATCTTCAATGGCGGCCATCCGCGTTCGACGTATTCCTGGTTCAGGCGCTTGGCGGTCTTTTGCATCAGCAGCGCGGTTGCCACAGCGCGTGAGGCATGGTCGGTCAAAGGAACCGGTGCGCCCCAGAACGCCATGACGCAATCACCGATATATTTGTCGAGCGTGCCGCGATTGCCGCGAATGTCTTCCGATACGTCGGTCAGGTATTTGTTGATGTATTCACGCAGGGTATTGGCTTCCAGGCTTTCGGAAATCGTCGTGAAATTGCGCACGTCGGCAAACATGATGGTCAACTCGCGTTTGTCGCCTTCCATGTTGTAATTCTCTGGGTCGTCGGCCATCACTTCGACCAGTTCCGGCGCAACATATTCACCGAACAGGTTGGTGATGGCGCGGCCTTTGCGGAATTCGAACCAGTAGCCCCAGGCGACGTTGAAGATGAACAGACTCACCATGAGCAAGAGCAAGGTGGCAACCGGCAGGATCAGGTTCGCCGATCGATAAGCCCAAAAGTTGAACCATATGACGGCGACACCCGAACCGACGGTAAACAGCATCGAAGGAAGCGGACGAAGCAACGACAAAGCAAAGATCAAGACCGCACCGACGAACAACACTTGCACCAAATCGTAGCCGACCGCAAAATCGGGCCGCTGTTTGAATTTGCCATCCAGGATGGACGCAATGATATTGGCGTGCGCTTCCACCCCAGGATATTCGCTATTCATTGGTGTGGCGCGCAAGTCATTCAAACCGGGCGCGGTTGTGCCAACGAGCACAATGCACCGTGCCAAATCCTGCAAGGTCAGGCGCTTGTGCAGCACATCCGTCGCCGAAACATAGCGGAATCCGCCGCCCTCCGGTCCGCCTTTGCCGCGAAAATCGACCTGAACCTTGAGTAACTCCTCGACGGGGACGCGTCTTTCCACCGGCTGCGTATTGAGCAGGATGGAATCAATGGCGCCATAATCCCTTGAGGTAGATTTTAGGAACACCGGTTCAAGCTTGGTCGCTCCCATCGCCACCCGGGCAGTCGCCAGACCCAGCGACTCATAGTAGCCGTCGCCGATTTTGCCCATCAATAGCGTCGAGCGCAAAATCCCGTCAGGGTCAAGGTCGGCATTGAAGAACCCGCCCGAACGTGCCGCCTCCTGCAACTGCGCAATATTCCCTTCATAACCCTTCGACGGAATGGCGTCGAGTCTGCGCCCGTTCAAATCCGCGACAGTAAAGGCCGGTGGCGGCAGCAGCCCCTTCTTCTGACTTTCCGAGAGAAAATAGCCGAGTATGACCGGTTTTCCCTTGATGGCCTTGGCCAGTCGCTCGTCGTAATCGAGCTGCGGCTTGAGCTCCTGCAGCTTGGTTTCAAATGATGGAATGTCCTTCATCTCGTTCTTGGCCATCGCCTCGAGCGTGGTGTAACCCGAACTGAGGTCGGGCTCGGAAAACTGAATGTCAAAACCGACCGCCCTGACCTGGTATTCGTCGGTCAAGTTTGTGACCAAATCGGCAATGACGTTACGGCTCCAAGGCCAGCGGCCGATTTCATTGAGGCTCTTTTCATCGATATCGACGATCACCACACGCGGATCGAGCTTGGGCTGTTGCACGCGCACGCGCAAGTCGTAGAAATAGGTATCGAGCCGCTCCAGCGTATTGCTGGGAATGAAATTCAACGCATGGAGGCAGGCCAGAAATACCAATGCCAGCCCTATGCCCCATCGTGCGCCATGTTTATTGAACAGTTTGCGCAAATCGCCCCCTGGATTTTTATCTGTCTTTGGAATTCGTACTGCAACAAGTTTTCAGTCCCACCAACACGACGACAGTCAAGGTGCGTAACCCGGAATCCTGCTTTCGTCGACGGCGTCAATCTGTGCAGGGTCCATAAAACGTTCCGCGTATTTCATGTAGACCTTGCTGCGCACGAAAATATCGAACAGGTCCGGGTCGATATGATTGCGCTCCTTGAAGCCGCCGAGGATGCGCAGCGATTCGCTGAGAGTCTTGCCGGTTTTGTAGGGCCGGTCTTTTGCCGTCAATGCCTCGAATATGTCGGCGATCGCCATCATGCGCGCCTGCACCGACATCTGTTCGGCGCGCAAGCCGCGCGGATACCCGGTTCCGTCCATTTTCTCGTGATGCCCGCCGGCATATTCCGGCACACGCTGCAGATGCTTTGGCCACGGTAACGATTCGAGCATGCGTATCGTCACCGATATGTGGTTGTTGATGATTTGGCGCTCTTCCTGGGTTAGTGTTCCGGCGCGAATGGTCAGATTATTCAATTCGTCGGCATCGAGAAAATCGCGTTCGACCCCGTCGAGGCCACCCCAGCGATAGGCCGCGATGTCTTTTACACGCTGCTGATCTTCCGGGCGCATGCCCTCTCCACCGATATTGGCTTTGCGCAGAAATTCGCGATCGGAATCGAAGCGTGCAAGATCGTCGCGCAATTGATTCGCAATTTGCTCTTTGCGCGCCGCGTCGCCACCTGCTTCGATCTGCGCTTTCAAGGCTCGGATTTCCGCGTCGCGCTTCAAAACCTCGAAGCGCGTATCGACAGTGTGGATGCGGTCATAAATCGTTTGCAGCTTGGTCGACTTTTCAACCACGTGAACCGGCGTCGTGATTTTGCCGCAGTCATGCAGCAAACCTGCCACCCACAGTTCGCGCCGATCACGCGCCGTCATTTTAAAGTCGGCCAAAGGTCCATGCGTGTTTTCGTGCACGGCTTCAGCCAGCATCATGGTCAATTCCGGGACGTGCTGGCAGTGGCGCCCGGTATTGGGCGACTTTTCGTCGATGCCGATATTGATCAGGTTGACGAAGGATTCGAACAGGTTTTCCAGCCGGAAGATCAGTTCCTGGGTCGTCACGGCAATGGCCGCCTGGGACGCCAATGCCTCAATGAAGCGCTGGTCGGTGGCCGAGAAAGGCCGAACCTTGCCGTTTTCCGGGTCTTTTGCATTGATGAGTTGCAATACCCCGATCAACTCGCCCTCGTGGTCCTGCATCGGCACCGTCAACAGTGATTCCGAGTGATAGTTGAACGTCTCGTCGAATTTCCGCATGCCGGAAAAATTGAAGACGTCAACCTTGTAGACATCCTGGAAATTGAGGGACTGGCCCGTATTTGCGGCAAAGGCCGCCACTGCCGCCAAATTCTTTTCCCCGTTTTCGTTCACCAGAGGAATATTGGGGATGTTGATCGGATGCCCGCTCTTGCCGCCTTGATAAAGGTGCAGGGTATCGTTAATGGAAATATTAAAACACAGACTCTTCTTGTCGCTACTGACACTATAGAGCGTCCCGCCATCGGCATGGGTCATGCGCTTGGCTGTGTTGAGAATTCTTTCCAACAGCAAGGGAATGTCGTGATTGCTGCTTAATTCGACGCTCAGTTCGGTCAACTGATCCAGTCTTTGCGCAATTTCGTTGCTGCTCGCGTCTTTCATGATCCAGAAATTCCCGACAATGGACAACGATTGCCGTAACGGGCAGCCGGTGCTAGCGAACAACAGAATTGAAAAAGAAAAGTGGACATTCCGCAATGATGCCGCAATGCAGCAAATTTATACACAAAAATTCGTAGAGTCCGTCGGGACTGCGGCAAGGGGCGCCCTTGCCTCCCCGGTCGCACCATCAACGGGCGCCGTTTGGTTTCCCCGACACTGCCCGACGTCTTCAAAATTCAAACACATTGCCGCATGAAAGCGCTTCGAACGAACGTCCGCCGGAATCGCGCTTCAACTCTTGCATGATCATTTCTTCCTGCCCAGGCTTGAGGTGGTAAATCAGGAATTGGGTTGAGTGCGGCATGGCCTTGATATCTTCAATCAGCGAATTCGGGCAAAAATGGCCCGACACTTCCGCCAGTTCAAAATCGGCATTGGTAAATGAACAATCGACGATGACTTGGCGCAGCATCGGTTCCACACGCATTTTTTCCCACAACGGAGCAGTGGTGGACATATCCCCGGTAAACAGGAATCCGGATTTGCGATTATGCACCCAATACCCTGTCGCATCGACCGAATGGTTGACTTGCTGCGGCGTAATAACGCGGCCTCCCAGGTCAATGCTTTCGCCATGGCGTAGCGGCTCCCAACGCAAAATGGGGCTCTCGGCCGTTGGAATGGTGGTGAAATCGGGCCAGATCAGCCAATTGAAGAAATGGCTCTTGAGCGTAGCGATGACTTTGTCGGTGGCGTGGATGGTCACGGCACCGGTGCGCTTGCCCAGCACTGCATCTGCCAACAACGCAAGGCCCGCTATATGATCGAGATGACTATGGGAAAGGAAGACGTGTTCGATCTTGATCAGGTCGTCAATATCGAGCGTCGTGAGCCCGGTGCCGGCATCGAGCAGGATGTCGTCATCTATCCGGAAGCAGGTGGTCAACCTTTCACGTCCGCCTATGCCGCCGGCGCACCCCAAGACCTGTAGTTTCATCGCACGGCACTCAACGTCTTCATGCAATTAATCAATGATGACGCCATGTGCCGCCTCCCTAAAATAGACGACAGCGTCGCCGAGACATTTTTTGTTGCTTTTTTTGCTTTACAAACCTATGTTAGTCTAGATTTAGCGTAACAGGCAACTTTTTGACCACTAGTCGCTATTCAATTTGCAACGGTTTAGCCGGTGCAATCCGCAGCAAAGCGAGGACTGTGTCCCCTCTGGTAAATGGAAACCGTCCGGCTATTTTCCATTTTTTCCGGTGTGGCCGATACGGTAATATTCACAC
>DATBQE010000089.1:0-83815 GCA_036561005.1 Burkholderiaceae bacterium
AGAATTCGTGGATTCAGGTGATGCTGGGACAAGGGATCATGCCGCGGCAGCATCATCAAACGGCTGACTTGATGGGCGACGCGGAGTTGTCGGGGTTTCTCAATAATATCCGTGCGACGGTCGACAGGAACGTTAAGCAATTGCCGTCTCATCAGGCTTATGTGCAACGCTATTGCCCGCATCGGTGAGATGCGATGTGCATTCCTGTTCTGCTGCTAATCTGCGAACCCCGTTGTTTCCTTGGAGACTGCTTTGCCATTATTTAACACTGATCCAAAAATCCAGCTTGTTCCAATTCCCGGCCATACACCTATTGTTGTAATCGACAATTTTGTGCAGGAGCCGGAGGCACTCGTTGCGTACGCAAGTGGGCTGCAGGGCAAGTTTTCTATCGCACCGAAAAATGCGTTTCCCGGCCTGGAAATGCGCATGCCTGACGAATTCTCGGCGCGATTGAACGATTTCTTTATACAGCATGTGAGAAAACACCTTGGCGCGCGCCGTTCGCTCAGCATGTATAGCCGCCTTTCCATGGTCACTCTGCAACCGCACGAATTGGCGCCAAATCAATCCGTCTGCCATCAGGATCAACTTCCCGGCTATGGTCAACATTGTTTTTCCGCGTCCGTCCTGTACCTCTTCAATAACCCCGCCATGGGGGGCACCAGTTTTTATGTCCCCAAGGTCGCGGAATCGGAGATCGTGCGACTGTATTCCTCGCCGGCCCAATGGCAGGATGTCATGGACGAAAAACATATCAAGCTATTCGGTAGTAAACCGAATTACATGACTCGTTCGAATGACTATTTTGATCTTGTTTGCACCATTCCTGCGGCCTGGAACCGGGTGATTTTTTATGATGGATGTATCTTCCATTCCGGGCATATCACTGCGCCCGAACTGCTCAGTTTGGATCCCGCCAAGGGGCGACTGACGATCAATGGTTTTTTCACCAGTCGTAAATCGGCAGGTGCGGGAACGTAGACAAGATGGGTTGGCGCGCCCGCCGATGATGCAGGCGTTACACGCGGCAGAATGGGGAAAGTGCGGCCCACTTGTATCATTGTGTCAGCAAGGCAGGAAGTAAGAATTGAAACGGGTAATTGCCGGCTGTCACGCATGCAATTTTTCGTCCTGCGACCGATTGGGGGCCTTGCGGAATCGTCGCGCCTTTCTTGGTGAAGTGAAACTGATGAACCGTTATGCCGCACAATTCCTCGCGACGTCAATGAATGAAATTATCTGTCGTGCAGCAAGGGCTGTGGCCCTCGCTTTACTGTCTGTGGCTCCCTTCGCATCTGCTGCCGACATTGGCGCAGAGTACGACCTGGCAGCCAAATGCGACAACTGCGAAAACTGGAACCAGCCCGTTGCGCCGTTCAAGATTCACGGTAATACTTTCTATGTGGGAGTACATGGGCTCAGTGCCGTATTGATCACCACCTCCAATGGCTTGATCCTGCTTGACGGCGACTTGCCGCAATCGGCGCCGTTGATTGAGGCCAATGTGCGCTCGCTCGGCTTTCGTGTCGAAGACATTCGCTTCATCCTCAATTCACACGTGCACACCGATCATGCCGGAGGTATCGCCGCATTGCAGCGCCACAGCGGCGCCGAAGTGATTGCCGGCGCCGAAGGAGCCGCCGCGCTGCAAGCGGGCCACATGTCGGATGACGACCCTCTCATCGGCTACAATAACATCTATGCCATTCCCCGCGTGGCTCGCGTCAAAACAATAGGCGATGGCGAGACTGTGACGCTCGGTGACACCGCAGTCGTCGCCCATCGCACCCCCGGCCACACGCCGGGCGGCACGACCTGGTCGTGGCGCAGTTGCGAACAGGATCGTTGCATCGACGTCGTCTACGCCGATAGTCTCAACGCGATCAGTTTCCCCGGCTTTCGCTTCACGGGTGGACACGGCAAGCCAGACCTGACCCCGACATTTCGTGCGAGTATTGCCAAGGTCGCGGCCCTGCCATGCGATATCCTCATCACCGTGCATCCGGATATGTCGCATGTATTCGAGCGCGCAGCGAAGACGGCAAAGGGCCACCTCAAAGCCTTCATCGATCAGGGCGCCTGTCGCGCCTATGCGGCCGCTGCCTTGCGGACATTGAACAAACGTGCGGCCAAGGAGCGGGCAGGCGGCTGACTGACAGGCGGGAATGCGCCACGTGTCGATCTGACGGCTTCAATGAAATGGAACCGTTCATGGGTCACAGGACGCCCGGTATTTTGCGATTCATTAGTGCGATTATCAGGCCGGGCCGCGATGCTCTTTGGCGGAGCCTGCCGCCGTTGCCGCCGAATCGATGCAGCACGAGGCTAGCCCGTTAGGCCAGGTAGTTAACATGTTCAAGATTGATGCACTTTCAAACCCTTGTTGCTCGGCAAAAAAGGCTAAATTGCATCCCAATTTTCATGCGAATCTTGGAATGCGCTGTATCACCTCGCAAGAGTATGCGGGAGACTGCGGCGACGCTCGGCGATGGTGCAAGCTTCATTTGTCCACAAATAGCATTGCACCCACGGCATCTATAGTTCGGGTCGCGGCTGGCCGTTTTTTAGCCTTTCGCTGACGACAAAGCGAATTCGCTCGTGAATTATTGATTTTGCTTCACGCCGTATTCCAGGCACACTACGCCCGACGGGAAAATTTTCGTTTTTATCAGGGCGAGTGCGGTTTTGTTCTTAATGTTTTTGAACAATGGTATGCCTTGCCCCAGCAGGACAGGATTGACAAACAGCCAGTATTCGTCAATGAGGTTTTCTGCCATCAGCGCGTGCGTGGCGGAGGGGCTGCCAAATATCAAGATCTCGCTGCCGGCGCCTTGCTTGAGCTTACTGATTTCTTCGCTTACGTTGCTGCCGATAATTTGCGTATTCGGGTGATCTTTTTCCGACAGGGTTTTCGACAGCACAACTTTGCGGGCCGATTTGTACCAGCGTGAATGTTGATGGTCGTGCGGGCTGGCGTCAGGCGCATCGGCAGCTGTTGGCCAGTATGACTCCATCATCTGGAAGGTCGTGCGGCCATATAACGCGGTGTCGGTTTGCCCAATCCGCTGTTCCACATATTCAAACATATCGGGGCTTAAGCTTATCCAGCCGAGGCCGGCCGGGCCCTTTTCGGTGGAAGCAACAAAACCGTCCAGTGACATATGCACGAACGAAACAATCTTTCTCATGACTTTCTCCTTGATCAGGTTTTAACTACATAGGCGGCAAGGCGTGCCAGGGTTTGGTTCCCGCCTTCAATCGCACCAATTTTCTCTACTGCCATCTTGCGTGCTTCTGCACTGGGGAAAAACAGATGTATCGTCACTTTGGTTTGTCTCTCCACGGCTTCGAACGTCCAGATCGCCTCAAAAATCGCCTTCGGGTCGCCCTTATATGTGCCACCGGTGCAAAATTCGATGCGATGAGGTTTGTCTATCGCGGTATAAACGCTACGGCTGGGATAGTTTCGTCCATCCGGCCCGTGCATGACATGGTGCCATTCGCCACCCACGCGAAAATCCATTTTCTCCAACGTGTTGGTAAAACCGTTCGGCCCCCACCAATGCACGACATGTTCAGGTTTGGTCATCGCATCCCAGACCAATTCCCGTGGCGCGTCTATCAAACGCGACATGATAATTTCGCGGTCGCTGGCATCTGTGCTCACCGCGGCATCATTTTTTCTTTCCTGCACTTTTTGTCTCCTCTGCTTGAAGGTTTTTAAGGTAGGCATCCAGGCGATCTAGACTTTGCTCCCAATGTTGGCGATATTGGCCGATAAAATCGGCGGCCTCGTGCAATGGGGCGGCGTTGAGCTGGCAGGGGCGCCATTGCGCCCGGCGACTTTGCGTGATCAGTTTGGCACGCTGCAGTACCTTGAGGTGCTTGGTCACGGCTGACGGGCTTATCGAAAATGGCTTGGCAAGTTCGGTGACCGACGTCTCACCCATTGCCAGCCGCGCGAGAATGGCGCGGCGCGTTGGATCGGCAAGCGCTGCGAAGGTGATGCTAAGTGTGTCGGCGTTCATCGTTTATTACATCAATTGGTTAATTAACCTATTGGTGAAATATAGATGACTTAAAAACTGATGTCAACGAAAACTCGCTTGATTGCCGGCATGGCCCTGTTTTGCCTCGTCGATGCGCGATCCCGAAGGTCACGAAGAGGACGTTGCGGCCTGCCTTCGAAAGGCGGGCGACGTCTACAACCTGCCTTGCATTTCATTTGGGTCGTCAATTTCCCAGTGAAATCAATAAACACATGTGTTTATCTGAAGTAGCACTTTCACTATCTTCGCTAAGTCTCTAATTTTTTTCAGTATTCCCTCAATTGTGACTTTAACTCGGTCAGCTAAGTCATTGACTTCATTGAGGAATTTCGTGAATTTTCCTTATTAATAACGCTTGACCGCACTTTGCGCTTCCCTTAAAGTGGGCGGCAGTGTGAAAAAGTGTTTTTTTGTGGGGATTTTCATAAATTTTTACGCAATTGGCATTGATCACGACGAGTGCATACGACTATTTATTTCTGAAAATCTGAGGGAGTCAGGGTGTTTCAAGGGGCGTCCGCGTTAAATCTCGATGCCAAGGGGCGGATGTCCATCCCGTCCAGGCATCGTGACGCACTGTTGATTCAGTGCGAAGGACGAGTCACGCTCACCAAACATCCGCATGGCTGCCTGTTGTTTTTTCCGCGTCCGGTGTGGGAAATCCACCGTGAGCAGATTGCAGCGTGGCCGATGTCGGCGCGCGCGTGGCAACGGATTTTCCTCGGCAATGCGTCCGACGTGGAGTTCGATTCTGCCGGTCGCATTCTGATTGCGCCTGAGCTGCGCACGGCGGCTGGGTTGTCGCGTGACGTGATGATGCTGGGAATGGGTAGTCATTTTGAAATTTGGGACGCCGCCAAGCTCGCCGAAAGCGAATCGCAGGCGATTGCGGAAGGTATGCCCGATGTGCTCAATAATTTTTCGTTCTGACGGCCGGCGATGAGTGAATTAGCGGTGCCGGAATTTGCGCACCGGACGGTGTTGCTGGATGAGGCGGTAGCGGGTCTCAATATCGCCGACGCACGGCGCGATGGCGTGTATGTGGACGGCACCTTCGGGCGTGGCGGGCATAGCGGACGGATTTTGGAAGCGCTCGGTGCCGGCGGGTGCCTGATTGCATTCGACAAGGATACGCAGGCGATTGCCACGGCGCAGGCGCGCGCGCCGGATGCGCGATTCGAGATTGTGCATGACAGTTTTGCCACGCTGGGCGCCGCATTGGCCGAGCGTGGGGTAACGCAGGTGGATGGGGTGTTGTTGGACTTGGGAATATCGTCGCCACAAGTTGACGATGCGGCACGGGGATTTAGTTTTCGCCTGGATGGACCGCTGGATATGCGCATGGATACCACGCGTGGCATATCGGCGGCGCAATGGTTGGCCACCGAAACCGAGCAGACAATCGAAAAGGTGATAAGAGATTATGGGGAAGAACGGTTTGCTTTTCAGATTGCAAAGGCGATTGTTGCTGGCCGGGCAGTCAGGCCAATTTCAAGCACACGACAGCTTGCCGAGATCGTGGCACACGCCGTCAAAACCCGCGAGAAAGGCAAAGACCCGGCCACTCGTACCTTTCAGGCTATCCGGATTTACATCAATAAAGAGCTTGAAGAACTCGAAATAGGATTGAACGCAGCATTTGAATATCTGGCCCCGCACGGGAGATTGGTTGTGATCAGCTTTCATTCTTTGGAAGATCGCATCGTCAAGCGCTTCATGGCAAGCAAAGCCAAGGCGCCCCAGCCGGACCGTCGCCTGCCGATTCGTGCCGTCGATCTGCCGCAACCCGAAATGAAACTGGTGCAAAAGATCAAACCCTCCGAAGCCGAAATTGCGGGCAACCCGCGTTCGCGTTCTGCAGTCATGCGCGTTGCCGAACGTCTGCCGTTCGCCGCCTCGACCAAGGCGAGCGCATGAGCGGGCGCGTGAATTTTGTATTGGCGCTGGCCCTGGTGCTGTGCGCCCTTTCGCTCGTCAATGCGCAATACCAGGCGCGGCGCTTGTTCGTCGAGCTTGAGCGTTCGCAATCGGTGGCGCGCCAGTTGGAGGTTGAGTGGTCCCAGTTGCAGCTTGATCAATCGCGCCTCGGCCTGCATTCGCGTATCGATTCTCTTGCGCGGCGCGACTTGAACATGGTGCCGGTCACGCATGAGCGCACGCAATATCTAACGGTGGAGGCCAAATGACGCGCGGCGCAACCCGTACCGCAGCGGCCAAGGGCGTGCCGTTTTCTGCCAGCCCGGTTCTGGCGGTACAGTTGCCGGCCTGGCGTTCGCGCTTTGTGCTGTTCGTGCTGTTTGCTGCCTTTGTCGCCCTGATTGCGCGTGCGCTCTGGCTGCAAGGCATTTCGACCGAGTTCCTGCAAAAGCAGGGTGAGCTGCGCTATGCCCGCACGCTGGAACTTCCAGCCACGCGCGGCAAGATCACCGACCGTAACGGCCAGGTGCTGGCATCGTCCTTGCCGGTCAAGGCAATCTGGGCCATACCCGAGGATGTGCTGCAGGCGCCCAAGGCCAAGCTGGTGGAATTGGCCAAACTGCTCGACATGAGCGAAGCCGATTTGCGCAACAAGCTCGATTCTGATCGCAGCTTCGTCTACCTGAAGCGTCAGGTGGAGCAGGAGACGGCCGATCAGATTGCCAAGCTCGGCATTGAAGGGATCGACACGCGCAAGGAATACAAGCGTTTTTACCCGGAAGCGGACGTGACCTCGCATGTGGTCGGTTTCACCAGCGTGGAAGATTCCGGGCAGGACGGCATGGAGCTGGCGCAGCAAAAGAACCTGGCCGGCATGACCGGCAGCCGACGCGTCATCGAAGACCGCATGGGCCGCATCATTGAAGACGAAGCCTTGCGCGAACCGCATGACGGCAAGGACCTTGCCTTGTCCATCGATAGCAAGATCCAATATATCGCCTTTACCAAGCTCAAGGAAGCAGTAGAGAAGTACCAGGCCAAGGCCGGCGGTATCGTGGTGTTGGACGTCAAGACCGGCGAGGTGTTGGCGCTGGCCAATTTGCCGACCTATGACCCGAACAATCGCGCGGTGTTGACCGGCGCGCAATTGCGCAACCGTGTCATGACCGATACCTTCGAGCCGGGCTCGACCTTGAAGCCGTTTACCGTTGCGCTGGCGCTCGATACCAATCGCATCACGCCAAATTCGACCTTCCAGACCGCACCCGGCGTGATGACGATCGGCCCGGCAACGATTCACGATTCGCATCCGCATGCCATGTTGACCGTGTCGGAAATTATCCAGCACTCGTCGAACATTGGCACAGCCAAGATCGCGTTGGAAATGCCGGCGCAGGAAATGTGGGAAATGTTCACTACGGTCGGTTTCGGCCAGCAACCGAAGTTCGGCTTCCCGGGTGCCGTCGCTGGCCGCGTTCGCCCATTCAAGACCTGGCGTCCTATCGAACAGGCGACGATGAGTTACGGCCAGGGTATTTCCGTATCATTGATTCAGTTGGCGCGCGCCTACATGATTTTTGCGCGGGATGGGGACGAGATTCCCTTGTCGTTCCAGAAAGTGGACGAAGCGCCGGTCGGACAGCGCGTGATTTCGGAAAAAACGGCTCGTGAGATGCGCGCCATGCTGGAGACGGTGGCCAGCCCGGCGGGTACTGCGCCCAAGGCGCAGGTGCCGGGTTATCGCGTCGGCGGCAAGACCGGCACGGCCTACAAAGTCGTCAACGGCGTCTATGCCATGCCACGCCGTTATGTCGCCACCTTTGCCGGTTTCGCACCGGCCTCGAACCCGCGCCTGATCATTGCGGTGATGCTTGATGAACCGGGTGGAGCCCTGCATTTCGGCGGCGACGTCGCCGCGCCGGTGTTTTCCGAAGTGGCGGCCAGCGCCTTGCGCTCGATGAACGTGGCACCGGATTCTGCTGTCACCAATATTGTGGTGCCGACTGAGCCTTCCGAGGAGGCAATGTAATGCCTACCTCCACGCAAACGATGCAATCCGCCCAAATAGTGACCAACATACAGCCTGTGCTGGATTGGCTGGCGGTGCACGCGCCTGCGGCCCAACTATCGTCGGATTCGCGCAGTATTGCGCCGGGCGATGTGTTTATCGCCTATCCGGTGATCGGTGCCGATGGTCGCAAGCATATTGCACATGCCATAGCGCAAGGTGCGAGTGCGGTCATTTACGAAGAAGCCGAATTTGAATGGGACAAAGCATGGTCGATACCGCATCTGGCTGTTGCCAGGCTCGACCGCATGGCCGGGCACATTGCCAACGCCCACTACAGTAAACCAGACGCAGGCATGTTTACCGTCGGCGTAACCGGCACCAACGGAAAGACGTCTTGCACCCAATGGATAGGTAACGCCTTGTCGCGCCTCGGTGACCCGACGACCGTCATCGGCACGCTCGGTGTCGGATTGTTCGAAAACGGCAGGCATGATGAATTTCAGAGCACCGGCTACACCACGCCGGAGGCAGTGTTGCTGCAGCGCCGCCTGGCCAAGATGCGCGATGCCGGTGCCAAGGCGCTTGCGATTGAAGCATCGTCGATCGGCTTGGATCAAGGCCGCCTAGATGGCTTGCATTTCGACGTCGCGCTGTTCACCAATTTCACACGGGACCACCTTGATTACCACGGTAGCGAAGCAGCTTATGAGGCGGCCAAGCTCGTGCTGTTCGATTGGCCCGGTCTGCGTCATGCCGTCATCAATCTCGACGATGAAATGGGCTTGCGCATTGTGCAGCACCTGAAGCAGCACAGGCCGGCATTGACGCTGTATGGCTACACGCTGGAAGGCAAGACTGCCGACGGGGTGGCCGTGTTTGCCGCCAGCGATATTCGCACCAACTACTCGGGCACCGGCTTTCACTTGGACTCGCCTTTTGGCGTCTCGCACGTGAAAACGCAGATGGTGGGCGCATTCAATGTAAGCAACGTGCTTGGCATTATAGGCGTGCTGGTGGCGCGCGGTGTCGATTGGGGCGACGTGATCGACGCCGTGGAGGAACTGACGCCGGTTCCCGGCCGCATGCAGCAATTGGGCGGGCCGGAGGCGCCGCTGGTTGTGATTGATTATGCGCACACACCGGACGCCCTGATCAAAACCCTCGCCGCCTTGCGCCACATTGCGCAACAGCGTAACGGCCAATTGTGGTGCGTGTTCGGCTGCGGTGGAGATCGCGACCCAGGCAAGCGTCCGCAAATGGGCGCGGCTGCATTGGCTGCGGATCACGTAGTCGTCACCAGTGACAATCCGCGCAATGAGGAACCGGGCGTCATCATCGGTCACATACTCGCGGGTATGGCACAGGCCGCAACACCGCCGCAAGTATTTGAAGATCGCGCTGCAGCCATCTTGTGGGCAGTCAAGCATGCCGCGAAACAAGACATCGTCCTGCTGGCCGGCAAAGGCCACGAGACATATCAGGAAATCAAGGGGCGCAAGCTGCCCTTCCTCGATGCCGATCACGCGGCGCTGGCGTTGGCTGCGCGCGTGACGATGAAGGGCGGCCTATGATGAAATCTTCCTTATTCGATCTGCAACCGTGGCTGAGCGGCGCCACGGCGGCCGCCGACGCGCAGTTCGCCGGCGTGTCGACCGATAGCCGCAATGTGGCGCCGGGCAATCTGTTCGTGGCCCTGCGCGGTGAAAAATTCGACGCGCACGATTTTCTTAAGCAGGTGGCCGAACAAGGTGCGACGGCGGCAGTGGTCGAACATGCACCGATGGATTTGACCATACCGGTGCTCGTTGTGCCTGATACACGTATTGCGCTCGCGGAAATCGCGCGCCATTGGCGCCGGCAGTTTTCCCTGCCGGTGATCGGTGTAACCGGCAGCAACGGCAAGACCACGGTCAAGGAAATGATTGCTGCCATTCTCGGCGCGGCATTGGAGCCGCACCGCTTGCTGGCCACCAAGGGCAATTTGAACAACGACATCGGGGTACCGTTGACCATCCTGCGCATGGACCAATATTGCCGGGCCGCAGTGATTGAATTGGGCATGAACCATACAGGCGAAATCGCCGTGCTGGCATCAGTGGCGCAACCGACGCTCGGCCTGGTCAACAACGCGCAGCGCGAACACCAGGAATTCATGAGCAGCGTCGAGGCCGTGGCGCGCGAAAACGGCAGCGTGCTTTCCAGCCTGCCGGCCAATGGCATCGCCGTGTTCCCGTCCGACGATCCGTACACACCAATCTGGCGCAGTTTGGCAGGCGACGTCGGCAAGCGCACCATCTCGACCTTCGGATTTTCGCCCGACGCCGACGTGACCTGCAGCTATGCCTTGCAGGAATTTGGCAGCGACATCGTCATCAAGAGTGGCGGGCAGGAAATCGCCGTACGCCTGAACGCTGCGGGCATGCACAATGTGCGCAACGCGATGGCGGCTGCGGCATGCACGCTGGCGATCGGCATTGCACCCGACGCCTTGAAGCGCGGCCTTGAATCTTTTGCACCGGTGACCGGGCGCCTGCAAAAGAAGACCAGCCGCATCGGATCGCTCGTAATTGACGACACGTATAACGCGAACCCCGATTCGGTGCGCGCCGCCATCGACGTGCTGGCGCAATACCCGGCGCCGCGCATCCTTGTTCTGGGCGACATGGGCGAAGTGGGTAATGAAGGCAAGAAATTTCACGAAGAGATCGGCGCTTATGCGCGCGGACGCAATATCGAGCACATGTTTACGCTGGGTGAGTTGGCGCGTCACAGCAGCAGCGCCTTCGGCTCGCGCGCCCGGCATTACGAAGACATTGAAATACTGAAGCATGTGGTGGATGCCATGTTGACGCCCTCGGTGACCGTATTGGTCAAGGGATCGCGTTTCATGAAAATGGAGCGGGTGGTTCAGCACCTGCATGGACAAGAAGAATCAGGATTACATTAATATGCTGCTTTGGCTGGCACAATATTTTCAACAGGACTTGGGGCCTTTGCGGGTCTTCAATTTCATTACTTTTCGCGCCGTGTTCGCGACACTGACCGCGCTTGCCATCGGCTTGCTGGCCGGCCCGGCGGTGATCCGCATGCTCACGCACCTGAAGGTCGGGCAATCGGTGCGCCTGGACGGTCCGCAAACCCATTTGAAGAAAACCGGCACGCCGACCATGGGCGGCGTATTGATTCTGATTGCAATCGGCGTCGCGACATTGTTATGGGCAGACCTCACGAACCGCTTCATTTGGCCGGTGTTGATCGTTACGCTCGGTTACGGCGCGGTGGGCTGGGTCGACGATTACCGCAAGGTTGTCTACAAGGATCCCGAAGGCATGCGTTCGCGCGAGAAATACTTCTGGCAATCGGTGGTCGGTATCCTGGCGGCGTTGTATCTGGCCTTCTCGGTTTCGGCCCCGACCAATACCCAGGTATGGGAGTTGTTCAGCTCCTGGGTGGGGTCGGGTTTCAATACCGACCTGCCGCCCAAGGCCGATTTGATCGTGCCGTTCTTCAAGACCGTCAGCTATCCGCTCGGCGTTTGGGGTTTCATCGCCTTGACGTATTGTGTGATCGTCGGCACCAGCAACGCCGTCAACTTCACCGACGGCCTTGATGGCCTGGCGATCATGCCCACTGTCATGGTCGGCTCGGCGCTCGGGTTATTTGCCTACCTGACCGGCAGCGCGGCGTATTCCAAATACCTGTTCATCCCGCACATCCCCGGGGCGGGCGAGTTGCTGATCTTTTGCGGTGCAATGGCAGGGGCAGGGCTGGCTTTCCTGTGGTACAACGCACACCCGGCCCAGGTTTTCATGGGCGATGTCGGCGCGCTGGCTTTGGGTGGTGCGCTCGGCACGATTGCCGTGATCGTGCGTCAGGAAATCGTCCTGTTCATTATGGGCGGAATATTTGTTGCAGAGACAGTGTCGGTGATGATGCAGGTGCTGTGGTTCAAATACACCAAGATGCGTTACGGCGAGGGACGGCGCATATTCCTGATGGCGCCGTTGCATCATCATTTCGAACAGAAGGGCTGGAACGAAACGCAGGTTGTGGTGCGTTTCTGGATCATCACAATGATGCTGGTGTTGTTCGGGCTGTCTACACTGAAGTTACGTTGATTCTGTTACGTTGATTCCGTTACGTTAATTTTGTTGCGTTAATTTGAGTAGATTAAGTGTTGTGTCAATGAAGTGGAATACATGAATTACGAAGGCAAACACGCTCTGGTATTGGGCCTGGGAGAATCCGGGCTGGCGATGGCGCGCTGGTTGGCACGCTGTGGCGCCGCCGTGCGCGTTGCCGATACGCGTGCCGAACCTGCCCGCTTGCCCGCCTTGCGCGAAGCGCTGCCTGCGGCCGAATTCGTTGCCGGCGCCTTTGAGGCTTCCTTGCTTGACGGCATGGATTTCGTCGCGCTGAGCCCGGGTCTTGCGCCCGCGCACGAGCTGGCCGCAATCGTTCCTGCGGCGCAGGAACGTGGTATTGCCGTGTGGGGCGAAATCGAATTGTTTGCCCAGGCACTGGCGTCTCTGAAGGCCGGGCATGCCTACGCACCCAAGGTGATTGCGATAACCGGCACCAATGGCAAGACAACCGTCACCAGCCTGACAGGCCTCCTGTGTCGCCGCGCGGGTTTGAAGACGCAGATTGCCGGCAACATCAGCCCCGCAGCCCTCGATGTCTTGCGCGATGCGCTCGACGCCGAAGATTTGCCGCAGGCCTGGGTGCTGGAGCTGTCGAGCTTCCAGTTGCACTCGACGTTCAGTCTGCAGGCCGATGCCGCTACCGTGTTGAACGTGACGCAGGATCACCTGGATTGGCATGGCGACATGGCTGCCTACGCGGCCGACAAGGCCCGTATCTTCGGCACGCATACCGTGCGCGTATTGAACCGCGACGACGCCGAAGTCATGCGCATGGGCAGCCCGTTGGCAACCGTCATCAGCTTCGGCAAGGACGAGCCGGAAGCGCCGGACTGCTTCGGCTTGATCAACGAAAACGGCATGGTTTGGCTGGGCCTGGCCGCGCCAGGGGAAGACGACGAACGCAGCACCGGGCGCAGGCGCAAGAAGGATAGCTTTGATATCCCACCAGTCATTTTGAATCGTTTGATGCCGGCCGACGCACTGAAGATCCGCGGACAGCACAATGCGCTCAACGCGCTGGCCGCGCTGGCCCTGTGCCGCGCCGTCGGCTTGCCGCTGGCGCCGCTGTTGCATGGCCTGCGCGACTATCAGGGCGAGCCGCATCGCGTCGAATTGGTGGCCAACATCGGCGGCGTCGACTATTACGATGACAGCAAGGGCACCAATGTCGGCGCCACTGTCGCCGCATTGAATGGCCTGGGCGCCAGCCGCGGCGGCCACGGCAAGCACTTGCTGCTGATCGCCGGCGGCGAAGGCAAGGGACAATCCTTTGCGCCGCTCGCCGAACCCGTTGCAAAATATGTACGCGCAGTATTGCTGATCGGTGCCGACGCACCGGCAATTCGCGCTGCGCTGGAAGACGCGGGCGTCGAATTGATCGATTGCACGAGCCTTGAAGCCGCAGTGAAGCAGGCCGCAGCGATGGCGCAAAGCGGCGACGAAGTCTTGCTGTCTCCGGCCTGTGCCAGTTTCGACATGTTCGACAACTATGCGCATCGGGCGAAAGTGTTCGTCGAAGCGGTCCGCGAGCTGGCGTTGGACAGCGGGGAGATCGCATGAAATTTGCCATGCCTTCCTATGCCGCCGGTACTGCGACGCGTTCGCAGGACGGCTTCCTGCCGCGCTCGAAGATGATGGAATACGACCAGCCGCTCGTGTGGGTCGTGATCCTGCTCATGCTGTTCGGCATGGTGATGGTGTATTCGGCCTCCATATCGTTGCCCGATTCGCCGAAATTCGCCAACTACAAAAACGCCTACTTCCTGCAACGCCAGGCTATTTTCATCGCCGTGTCGATGATCGCCGGCTTGATGACTTTCCGCGTGCGCATCGAAACCTGGCAGCGCTGGGCGCCGTATCTGTTCGCCGGCACGCTGGTATTGCTCGCGCTGGTGCTGGTGCCCGGCATCGGCAAAGGCGTCAACGGCGCCAAGCGTTGGTTGTCGTTCAAGGTTTTCAACTTGCAGCCGTCGGAATTGATGAAGCTGTTCGTGGTGCTGTACGCCGCAGATTACACGGTACGCAAGCAGCAATTTATGCATCAGCTCACCAAGGGCTTCCTGCCGATGGCGATGGCGGTTGGCTGTGTCGGGCTGTTCTTGCTGTTGGAACCGGACTTGGGTGCGTTCGGCGTGATCGTGTGTATCGCCATGGGCATCCTCTTCCTGGGCGGCATCAATGGCGTTTGGTTCGGCGGCATCGGCGCCACGCTGGTCGGCATCTTCGGGCTGGTGATCATGTTGTCGCCCTGGCGCCGCGAACGTATCTTTGCCTACCTCAATCCCTGGGTGGAAGAAAATGCCCTGGGCAAGGCATATCAGTTGTCGCATTCACTGATTGCATTCGGGCGCGGCGAACTGTTCGGCGTTGGCCTTGGCGGCAGTGTCGAAAAGTTGAATTACCTGCCGGAAGCGCATACCGACTTTTTGTTGGCTGTGATCGGCGAGGAGCTCGGATTCATTGGCGTGCTCGTTGTTGTGCTGCTGTTCTATTGGCTGGTCAAGCGCGCTTTCGATATCGGGCGCCAGGCGATTGCCATGGATTTGACCTTCGCCGGTTTGACTGCAAAGGGTGTCGGCATCTGGATCGGCGTGCAGGCCTTCATTAACATGGGCGTCAACCTCGGCTTGCTGCCGACCAAGGGATTGACTCTGCCCCTGATGAGCTACGGCGGTTCCGGCGTGATGATCAACTGCATCGGCCTGGCGATCTTGCTGCGCATCGATTACGAAAACCGCGTGCTGATGCGGGGGGGGCGCATATGAGCAATGTCGTGCGCAAGCGATTGATGATCATGGCGGCCGGTACCGGCGGTCATATCTTCCCCGGCCTGGCGATTGCCGCGACCATGAAAGCACGCGGCTGGGACGTATCGTGGCTCGGCACCACGCACGGCATGGAAGTCGATATCGTGCCCAAGCACGGCATCGAGATGGACACTATCGAATTTCGCGGCTTGCGCGGCAAGGGTATCGGGCATACGTTGCGCGGTGCTTTCCGCCTCGCGCCGAGTTTTACCCAATGCTTCCGTTTCCTGGCGCGGCGCAAACCGGATGTAGTGCTGGGCATGGGTGGGTATGTCACCGTTCCGGGCGGAGTGATGGCGCGCTTTCGCGGCATTCCGCTGGTGCTGGCCAATGCCGATGCGGCGCTGCTGCTGTCGAACAAGACCCTCGCGCCGCTGGCCAAGCGCGTGCTGTTCGGCTTTCCGGCCGACTTCGGGCGCGCTGCCGGCAAGGCCACCGTGACGGGCAACCCGGTGCGCCAGGAGATTCTGGACGTAGCGAAGCCGGCTGAGCGTTTTGCCGGCCGCAGCGGTCCGTTGCGTATTTTGGTGGTGGGCGGCAGCCTCGGCGCCAAGGTGTTGAACGATTGCGTGCCGCAGGCGATTGCACTGCTGGCAACCGAGGAGCGGCCAATTGTGACGCACCAGTCGGGCAAGCAGCATATCGAAGCCTTGCGCAAGGCCTATGCCGATGCAAATGTGACAGCGGAAGTGCTCGATTTCATCGACGACATGGCGACACGCTATGCGCAGGCCGATCTGGTGATCTGCCGCGCCGGTGCCATCACCGTGTCGGAATTGACCGCCGCCGGTGTGGCCAGTGTGCTGGTGCCCTTCATGGCATCGACCACCACGCACCAGCGCGACAATGCGCGCTGGATGGCGCATCACCGTGCGGCTATACATTTGCCGCAGAACGAACTGACGGCGGAGAAGTTGGCCGCTTTACTGAAAAAGACAACGCGCGAATCCTGCCTGAAGATGGCGCAGGCGGCATACGAAAACGGCAAGCGCGACGCCAATGAGGCGATTGCGCAAGTCCTGGAAAAATTGGCAGCGCAGGTGGGTACGACATGAAACATAAAGTACGCAATATTCATTTTGTCGGCATCGGCGGTTCGGGCATGAGCGGCATTGCCGAGGTGCTGCTCAATCTCGGCTACACGGTTTCCGGGTCCGATCTGGGCAGCAACGCGACCACGCAGCGCCTGGCCGAACTCGGCGCCAGGGTGATGCAGGGGCATGCCGCAGAAAACATCGCCGGTGCCGATGCCATCGTCGTATCGAGCGCAGTAAAGTCCGACAATCCCGAAGTTGTGGCCGGTCGCGAGAAACATATCCCGATTGTGCCGCGCGCCATGATGTTGGCTGAATTGATGCGCTTGAAGAGCGGCATTGCAATTGCCGGCACACACGGCAAGACGACGACCACCAGCCTGGTTGCGAGCATATTGGCCGAGGGCGGCCTCGACCCGACCTTTGTCATCGGCGGGCGCCTGACCAGTGCCGGCGCCAACGCCAAGCTCGGTGCGGGCGACTTCATCGTGGCCGAAGCCGATGAATCGGACGCGTCGTTCCTGAATCTTTCGCCGGTGATTGAAGTCATCACCAATATCGATGCCGATCATATGGAAACCTATGATCACAGCTTCGCCAAACTGAAGCAGGCCTTTATCGAATTTACCCAGCGCCTGCCGTTCTATGGCATTGCCGTGCTATGTCTGGACGACTCGAACGTGCGCGAAATCATGCCCTTCGTGTCCAAGCCCGTCCTGACCTACGGCTTCCACGAGCAGGCCGACGTGCGTGCAATCGACGCCAAAGCTGTCGGCGGCCATATGGAATTTACGGTGTTGCAGGAAGACTACCCGCCGTTGCCGGTGCGCCTGAACCAGCCGGGCATGCACAACGTGCAAAACGCTTGCGCCGCAATAGCGATTGCGCGCGAGTTGAGCGTGTCTGATGCGGCAACGCAAAAGGCACTGGCAGAATTCAACGGCGTAGGCCGGCGCTTTACGCGCTACGGCGAAATCCGTCTGCCGGCCAAGGACGGCAAACCCGGCGGTACTTTCGCGTTGGTTGATGACTATGGCCATCATCCCGCAGAGACGGCGGCCACGCTGGCGGCGGCGCGTGGCGCCTACCCCGGACGCAGGCTGGTGCTGGCATTTCAGCCGCATCGCTACACGCGCACGCGCGATCTGTTCGAAGATTTCGTCAAGGTATTGTCTACCTGTGATGTGCTGGTGCTGGCCGAGGTGTATTCGGCAGGCGAGCAACCTATTGTGGCGGCAGACGGGCGCGCGCTGGCCCACGCCTTGCGCGTGGTCGGCAAGGTTGATCTGAGCTTTGTCGAAGATATCGTCGAGATGCCCGATACCATCATCAATATGTTGAAGGATGGTGACGTGGTCATCACCATGGGCGCAGGATCGATGGGCAGTGTGCCGCTCAAATTGCAACAACGTCTTGCGGAGGAAAAAGCATGAGTGCCGCATTCGACGTGAAGAGTCTGGGAAGAGTCGGCGTGCTGTTCGGCGGGCGCTCGGCCGAGCGCGAAGTATCGCTGATGTCGGGCAACGGCGTGCTGAAGGCCTTGTTGAGCAAGGGGGTCGATGCCCACCCGTTCGATACCGGGCCGCGTAGTCTGGCCGAACTGGCGGCGGAAAAATTCGACCGCGTATTCATCGCACTGCACGGCCGCTACGGCGAAGACGGTACGATACAAGGTGTGCTGGAGCAGCTTGGCGTGCCTTACACCGGTTCGGGTGTGATGGCGTCGGCCCTGTCGATGGATAAGGTAATGACCAAGCGTGTCTGGCAAAGCTATGGCTTGCCGACGCCGCGTTTTATGGTCTTGGAGGCCGGAACGCCGGCAGACGTATTGCGCACCGTGCCCGACGAATTGGGCCTGCCCCTGATGTTGAAGGCACCGCACGAAGGTTCCACCATCGGCATTGCCAAGGTCAACGGCTATTCCGATATGCAGGAAGGCTTCGATCTGTGCGCGAAATATGACGCAGTCGTGCTGGCTGAAGAATTCATACGCGGGCGTGAATTGACGGTACCGGTCCTTGGTCACGGACGCAATGCGCATGCCTTGCCCATCGTCGAAATTCGCGCGCCGCAAGGCAACTACGATTACGAGCACAAGTATTTCAGTGACGACACGCAATACCTGTGCCCCGCGCCGCTCGACGCCGAACTAACGGCCCACGTGCAGGCCCTCGCGGTGCAGGCGTTCAATGCCATCGGATGTACCGGCTGGGGGCGCGTCGATTTCATGCTGCGTGCCGGCGATGACCATCCCTACCTGCTCGAAGTCAACGGCTCGCCGGGCATGACCGGGCATTCGCTGGTGCCGATGTCGGCCAAGGCGACGGGTATGTCGTATGAAGATTTATGCGTGGAGATTTTGCGTTCGGCGAGCCTGGATTTGAAGCCGTCGGAAAACTGGAAGCCGGCGTAAGGGGGATGTGGCACGACATTAAAACCATGAATGCCGTATCGGGCGCATTGTTCGGCCTGTTTGTGGCGGCATGGTTGGTGGCAGGCATGTGGTGGCTGGCGCAACGTCCGATGTTTACCTTGCGCACCATCAGAGTGGAAGCACTGGGTGAGGAACCTTTGCGGCGCGTCAATCAGGCGACGATCAAGGGCACGGCAATACCGCGCATCAGAGGCAATTTCTTCACGGCCGATCTCGATGGTGTGCGTCAGGCATTCGAGGCAGTGCCCTGGGTCAGGCGGGCGGCGGTTCGGCGCGAATGGCCGAACAAGCTGGTGGTGGCGCTGGAAGAACATATGCCGCTGGCGACGTGGGGGGACGAAGGGCGGTTGGTTTCGGTCAAGGGCGATGTATTTATCGCTAACCTGGCTGAGGCGGAAGAAGACGGAAAGCTGCTTGAATTTGCGGGGCCGGAAGGCAGCGAGAAAGATGTGGTGACACGCTTTAAGGATTTGCACGATTGGTTTGCACCGATCAAGCTGCGCCCGGCATCGCTGCAATTGTCGGGGCGCTATGCGTGGTCGGTCAAACTCGACAATGGCATGACGGTCGAGCTGGGACGCGAACCGACCAACACGACATTGCGCGAGCGGGTTGATCGATTGGTGCGCGCCTATCCGCAATTGGCGGCGAATTGGCAGAGCGGAATAGAAAGTATCGATATGCGTTATCCGAATGGCCTGGCATTAAAAGCAGTGGGGGCAGTGTCGGGTGCAGCGGGAGCGCAGGACCGCCGAACGGCCGCCGGCTCGCCGGTGCGGTCACAAGGGAAGAAGAAAACGCATCAAGTGAAACATTGAGCGCAACGATGAGCGTAACAACAAGCGGAACGATATGACAAAAGACGCGAAAAACTTGATAGTCGGTCTCGACATCGGCACCTCGAAGGTGGTGGCCGTGGTGGCTGAAGTCATGCCAAATGGAAGGCATGAAGTCATCGGCCTCGGGCAGCACGAATCGAAGGGGCTCAAGAAAGGTGTTGTCGTCAATATCGAGGCCACGGTCGAGTCGATCCAGCGCGCGCTGGAAGAAGCCGAGCTGATGGCCGACTGCAAAATCCGCAACGTCTATACCGGCATTGCCGGCAGCCATATCCGCAGTTTCAATTCCAGCGGCATGGTTGCGATCAAGGACAAGGAAGTCACTGCCGCCGACGTGGCGCGCGTGATCGAAACGGCCAAGGCGGTCAATATTCCGACCGACCAGCAATTGCTGCACACGGTGCCGCAGGAATTCATCGTCGACAGCCAGGAAGACGTGCGCGAACCTATCGGCATGAGCGGCATCCGACTCGAAGTGAAAGTGCATATCGTCACCGGCGCCGTGTCGGCGGTGCAAAACATCGTCAAGTGCGTGCGCCGTTGCGGCCTGGAAGTATCGGACCTGATCCTGCAACCGATGGCATCGGCCGATGCCGTGTTGACGCCGGACGAAAAGGAATTGGGCGTGGTACTGATCGACATGGGCGGCGGCACGACCGATGTGGCGATCTTCACCGAAGGGGCAATCCGCCATACCGCCGTGATCCCGATTGCGGGCGATCAGATCACCAACGACATTGCCATGGCCTTGCGTACGCCAACCTCGGAAGCGGAGGAAATCAAACTGCGGTACGGCGTGGCCAAGCAGGTGTTGGCCGACCCGGGCGATTCGCTGGAAGTACCGGGTCTTGGCGACCGCGGCCCGCGCTCCTTGTCGCGCCAGGCGTTGGCTGCCGTCATTGAGCCGCGCGTCGAGGAATTGTTTGCCTTGGTACATCAGGTGGTGCGCGAATCGGGTTACGAGGAAGTGCTCTCGTCGGGCATCGTGCTGACGGGCGGTTCGGCGATGATGCCTGGCATGGTGGAGTTGGCAGAAGACATATTCCTGAAACCGGCACGCCTGGGCACACCCGAATACAGCGGGCAGTTGGCCGATGTAGTCCGTAGTCCGCGCTACTCGACCGTACTCGGTTTGTTGTTGGAAGCGAAGAAACAATACCTGCGCGGTTACGTTGTCACGCGCCAGGACGGAACAGTAAAAGCAATATGGCAGCGCATGAAGGAATGGTTTCTCGGTAACTTCTGATGGAAGTATTTTTTGAACCTATGTATTTTTTCTCACACTTAGTTTTGTAATAACCCGTAGTTGGCAGTCGCTAGTTGGCACACCGCGTGATGACTATCGACTGAAAACTGCATAATCAAAGGAGTCCTCATGGAAATCGATATGCTCGATAACGCAGCACTCGGAACTGTTATCAAAGTCGTGGGCGTCGGCGGCGCAGGCGGCAATGCAGTTCAACATATGATCAACAAAGGTGTGAACGGCGTGGAATTCATCGCCGCCAACACCGATGCGCAGGCACTGCAATTATCCAAGGCGCACAACATCATCCAGATCGGCGAGACCGGCCTGGGTGCCGGGATGAAACCGGAGATCGGCCGTCAACTGGCCGAAGAATCGCGTTCGCGCATTGAAGATGCATTGCGCGGCGCGCACATGGTCTTCATCGCAGCCGGCATGGGCGGCGGTACCGGCACCGGCGCAGCACCGATCGTGGCGCAAATCGCCAAGGAACAAGGCGCACTGACAGTGGCCGTGGTTTCGAAACCGTTTTCCTACGAAGGCCAGAAGTGCATGGACATCGCCAACGAAGGGTTGGAGGCATTGTCGCAGCACGTCGACTCGCTGATCATCATCTTGAATGAAAAGCTGGAAGAGATCTACGAAGACGACAGCATGATCGAATGGCTGCAGCATGCCGACGATGTGTTGAACAACGCCGTCGCCGGAATTGCCGAGATCATCAACGTGCCTGGCCATATCAATGTCGACTTCAACGACGTGAAAACCATCATGGGTGAACAAGGCAAGGCCATGATGGGAACTGCGACTGCGTCCGGCATCGATCGAGCCCGTATCGCGGCCGAGCAGGCAGTTGCTTCGCCATTGCTCGACGGCATCGACCTGTCCGGCGCGCGCGGCGTGCTGGTCAACGTCACTGCCAGCCGCGGCTTGAAGGGTAAGGAAATCAAGGAGGTCATGGCCACGGTTCGCGCGTTTGCAGCACCGGACGCGTCAATTGCGCAAGGGATTGCCTACGACGACACCATGGGCGACGACATTCGCGTGACCGTTGTGGCGACCGGTTTGGGCAAGACGCGCAAGACGGTGCAATTGGTGCAGACCCCGGTGATGCGTACCGGGACGCATAATGAGCCGTTGCAGGTCAATGCCAACCACAATACGCATTCGAGCAGCCATGGCCATGGCAATGGTGGTGGGCAGGGTCAAGGGTTTGATGGCTTGAAGGCGCCGGCCGTTTGGCGTCGCGAGTCGGCTTCGGAGACGGTGCGTGCACTGGAGAAGAACGGGATGGAGACATACGACATACCGGCCTTTCTACGCAAACAAGCCGATTGAGGTGGCGCGCCCATGGACCTACTGCGCGGCTTGATCTCGACCCTGCGATGCTCGCTGTACATCAAGTACAGCTCCGCTTCTCGGCTCGACCTCAAGCCGCTCGCTACGGCCCATGGGCACGCGGGAAGTCAGAGCGTGTTTTCCAAAACCAGATTCTGTATAGGAAATACGTCAGGCTGACATTGCGTCCTGGCTTAAGGGCTACTGCCACGTACTAGTCGTCCCACTACGAACACCCCTCTCCCGCAGGCGGGAGAGGGGGGGCGGGTGGCGATCTGGAGTTCGCGAACAGACAAGGCTTGTCAGGTATAACTGAAGCGCAACTTCCCTTACCCCTACCCCTTACGCGGGCCGCCCTCTCCCGCCTACGGGCGAGGGTTCCAAGCCATAGCATGCACTTGCAGTTAATGATGAGATTGTCATCCGATTCAGTGCGATCTGATCTCCTGCATAAAAAACAATAACAAGGCATACTTCGGTCTGCGCGCCGTACCCCGCGGGTGCGGCGTTTTTATTTGCAGTCCCCAAAAATAGAAGGAGCACACATATGACTATCAAGATTGGTGATCACCTGCCGGACGGCTCGCTGGCCGAGTTTATTGAATCGCCCACCGAGGCATGCGCCATTGGCCCAAATACATTCCAGGTTGCGGACTTGGTCAAGGGCAAGAAAATTGCCATTTTCGGTTTGCCGGGCGCTTACACCCCGACTTGCTCGGCGCAGCATGTGCCTGGTTACGTCAAGCATGCCGATGAATTGAAGGCCAAGGGTGTTGATGAAATCTGGTGCATTTCGGTGAATGATGCATTTGTCATGGGTGCCTGGGGCCGCGATCAAAAAGCGACCGGCATCGTGCGTATGATGGCTGACGGCAATGCGACCTTCAGCAAGGCGCTGGGCCTGGACGCCGACTTCAGCAAGTTCGGCATGGGCACGCGCTCGCAGCGTTACTCGCTGCTGGTCGATGACGGTGTCGTCAAGCAACTGAATGTCGAGCAAGGCGGCAAGTTTGAAGTATCGAACGCCGAAACTTTGCTGGCGCAGCTGGGCTGATCCATCGTTTGATGCGGCGCATCGGCAACAGTGTTGCGCCGTAATTAACTGACTTTTTGGTTAGTTGTTATAATCTCGGGTATGTTGAAGCAACGTACCGTCAAGAATCTGGTCAAGACCGTTGGTGTGGGAGTTCACTCCGGCACCAAGGTTTCTCTGACTCTTCGCCCTGCCGCTCCCGATACAGGCATCGTGTTCCGCCGCGTCGACCTCGATCCCGTGGTGGATCTTCCCGCCTATGCCTTGGGCGTTGGTGACACCCGCATGGCCTCCACGCTGGAAAAGGATGGCGCGCGCGTCTCCACGGTCGAGCATTTGATGTCGGCTTGCGCCGGCCTTGGCATCGATAATCTGTATGTCGATGTGACCGCCGAAGAAATTCCCATCATGGATGGCTCGGCTTCTTCGTTTGTGTTTCTGCTCCAGCAAGCCGGTTTGCAGGAACAAAACGTCGCGAAAAAGTTCATTCGCGTCAAAAAAACGGTTGAAGTGCGGCAAGGCCAGGGAGAGCAAGAGAAATGGGCGCGACTTGAGCCATTCAATGGATTCAAACTCAAGTTCTTCATTGAATTCAACCATCCCGCTGTCGATGGTACCGGCCAGACCGCCGAAGTCAATTTTGAGCTCGAATCCTACGTCAAGGAAATTTCGCGCGCGCGCACCTTTGGTTTCATGCAGGACGTGGAAACCTTGCGCGGCATGGGCTTGGCGCGCGGCGGCTCACTCGAGAATGCGATTGTGATGGACGAGTATCGCATTTTGAATTCGGACGGGTTGCGCTACGAAAATGAATTTGTGCGCCACAAGATCCTCGATGCAATCGGCGACCTCTATTTAATAGGCCATCCCTTGCTCGCCAGTTATACAGCGCATAAGTCCGGTCACACCTTGAACAACCTGTTGCTGCGCGAGTTGCTGGCCCAGCCTGAATCCTATGAAGTGGTGACTTTCGACAACCTCGACGCAGCGCCCGGCAATGTGCGGCAAGTTGCGGAAGAGTGGGCGCTCAATTAAAGGGTTGAAGTCCCATCACCCTTACCGTGCCTTTGGATGCTGACTGCGCTGCCTTTCGATCAAGGCGCGCAGCGCCGCTTTCAGCGTCCTGTTTTGTTGCGTCTCTTCCAGGCCGTTTTCCAGGGCATCGAAGGCTGAAACTGCCCCAGAGGGCATGTTCAAGTCCTTGATTCTTTCTGTTTTGACAATTCCGGTAATAACTTGCACTTTTAAACGTATTGCGCTAACCTGCCATCCCCGCTTGAGCAAATTGTCTTGTAACTTTGGCAATTGTTGTTTGAGCTTGCTGGCCACTGCCGCATTGGGAACGGCGAGCACCAATTGCTCGTTTTCCAGCGACAACACCATGCAGGAAGCAAACATGGCGGGGAGTGTGGCAGCGCAATCTTTTTGCAGCGCTGCCATCCGTGTAACAGTCGGCAGGATGGATGCCATCTTGTCGTTGGCACGAAGAAAGTCCGCGGCGCCCTTGGCTGTTTTTGCCGTTTGGGTGCCTTGCTGGTAGGGGATGAACGTAGAAGGGCGTGTCATCGTTCAACCTTATCACACCTCATCCGAGTTGGACGAGTACAAGGGGTTGGCATGCAAATAATTCTGCTGCGTTCACGCACTGCTGCAGCGAAACCGCTGACGTTGACGAGTCGCCATCTGCTGTTGGCGCTGCTCGGGTTCGTCGCGATCGTCACCTTTTGTTCCTATCTGATTTCCTATCTCGCCGTGCGCCATGCCGGCGACTTCAAACTGCCGTTTGTCAGTGAGGCCGTTGCCGCCTCGTCCCAGGATGACGCAGGGAAGAAAGACAAATTCCTCAAGGAAAATCTTGCTGCGATGGCCAGCAAGCTTGGCGAGTTGCAAGCGCGCCTGATGCGCCTCGACGCTGTCGGCGAGCGGGTTCAGGGCCTGGCCGGCGTGAAGCCGGAAGAATTCAAGTTCAAGAGTGCCCAAGAAAATAATGCCTCCGCGCCTGCCGCTCCACCGGTCCGGCCGCATCCCGATGAAAAGGCCGCGCCGGACTTGAGCATGGACAGCATGCAAAAAGACCTCGATAGTCTGGCGGTCGATATAGAGCATCGTTCCGACTATATGAATGTCGTGGAAACGACCCTGATGACTTATAAAGTGAAGTCTAAATTGCTGCCGACCATTCAGCCGGTCAATGTCGCGTACAACGCCTCGGGCTTCGGCTGGCGCACCGATCCGTTCACCGGGCACAATGCGTTTCACGAAGGGATCGATTTCCCTTCCCCGGTCGGCACGCCGATAGTCGCCGCCGCGGGAGGCGTCGTGATCGCCTCGGAATACCATCATGAATACGGCAACATGCTGGAAATCGACCACGGCAACGATATTGTCACGCGTTATGCCCACACTTCGAAGATTCTGGTCAATGTCGGGGACATCGTGCGGCGTGGCCAGCACGTAGCCGATATCGGCTCGACCGGCCGCTCAACCGGGGCGCATTTGCACTTCGAGGTTTTGGTCAAGGGCATGCAGCAGGACCCGCACAAATTCCTCTCGGCCGGTGCCGAACAGGCCAAAGCCTTGCTGGCTGACGCCGAGTCGCCAAGGCTCACAACAGTGGCCAGTAGCCGCCAAGCCAGTCTCAGTTTGCAGCGTTGAAAGCTGCCAGGCATGTTGGCCCGTCGGAATTTCCCAGAAGAACCTTAATTGGCAGACCTTTGGCCTTGAATCCGGGCCGTTAGGACCAATCTAGCTGCCTGCCCATGCTAAAATCCCAGTCTTTTAGCTAAATCGTCCCAACCTTTGGCAGAACTGCAGGGTTGGAGTCTTGCTGCGCATATTTTATTAAAACTCTAGCATGTCATTACTGACCCAGATTTTCGGCAGCCGCAACCAGCGCTTGCTCAAGCAATACCAAAAAGTCGTTCGCGAGATTAATGCGCTGGAGCCTTCGATGGAGCGCCTCTCCGACGCGGAGCTGCAAGCCAAGACTCCGGAATTCAAGGAGCGTATCGCCAAGGGCGAGCTGTTGGACGATTTGCTGCCGGAGGCCTTTGCCGTTTGCCGTGAAGCAGGCAAGCGCGTACTGAAAATGCGCCATTTTGACGTGCAGTTGATTGGCGGTATGGTGCTCCACTTCGGCAAGATCGCTGAAATGGGTACAGGTGAAGGCAAGACTTTGATGGCTACCTTGCCGGCCTATCTCAATGCACTGTCGGGCAAGGGTGTTCACGTGGTCACCGTGAACGATTACCTCGCCGAACGCGACGCCGAATGGATGGGCAAGCTCTATGCGTGGCTGGGTATGACAACCGGCGTCAACCTTTCGCGCATGGATCATGATTCCAAGCAACTGGCCTATGCCGCCGACATCACGTACGGAACGAATAACGAATTCGGTTTCGACTACCTGCGCGACAACATGGTCTACGACGCCAGTGAGCGCGTGCAGCGCGTACTCAACTTCGGTATCGTCGATGAAGTCGACTCGATTCTGATCGACGAAGCGAGAACGCCATTGATCATTTCGGGCCAGGCGGAAAATCACACCGATCTGTACCACAAGATCAACGAAGTGCCGCCGCTGTTGACGTTGCAGATCGGCGAAGAAACACCCGATGGCAGGAATAATATCGAGGTGCCGGGCGACTATACCAAGGATGAAAAAGCCCATCAGGTCTTGTTGACTGAAGCCGGCCATGAAAAGGCCGAGCACATCATGACCAAACTGGGCTTGCTGCCCGAAGGCGCGTCGCTTTATGACGCCGCCAACATCACCCTGATTCACCACCTGTACGCGGCGTTGCGTGCCCACACCCTTTACCATCGCGACCAGCACTACGTTGTGCAAAATGATGAGATCGTCATCGTTGACGAATTCACCGGCCGACTGATGACCGGTCGCCGTTGGTCGGAGGGCTTGCATCAGGCCGTGGAAGCCAAGGAAGGGGTCAAGATCCAGAACGAGAACCAGACGCTTGCCTCCATCACGTTCCAGAATTATTTCCGCATGTACTCGAAACTGTCGGGCATGACCGGAACAGCCGATACCGAGGCCTACGAGTTCCAGGAAATCTATGGTTTGGAAACCGTGGTGGTTCCACCAAACCGCCTCAACCAGCGCAAGGACAAGCAAGATCAGGTCTACAAGTCGGCGGCAGAGAAATACAACGCCATGCTGATCGACATCAAGGATTGCTATGAGCGCGGCCAGCCGGTGTTGGTCGGCACCACGTCGATCGAGAACTCGGAATTGTTGTCGGCTATCCTTGAAAAGGCCGGATTGCCGCATAACGTGTTGAATGCCAAGCAGCATGCGCGCGAAGCGGAAATCATCGCGCAGGCGGGCCGCCCGAAAATGATCACCATCGCCACCAACATGGCCGGCCGGGGTACCGATATTGTCCTGGGCGGCAATGTGGAAAAGCAGATTCAGTTCATCGAAGCCGACGCGAGTATCAGCGACGAAGACAAGAAAACCAGGGCGCAAACCCTGCGCGACGAATGGCAGTCTCTGCACGAACAGGTTGTGGCCGCAGGCGGCTTGCATATTGTCGGTACCGAGCGCCACGAATCTCGCCGGGTCGACAATCAGTTGCGCGGCCGCTCCGCGCGTCAGGGCGATCCGGGATCTTCGCGCTTCTACCTGTCGCTCGACGATCCGTTGTTGCGCATTTTTGCGGGCGACCGTCTGCGCTCCATCATGGAACGCTTGAAGATGCCGGAAGGTGAACCGATCGAGGCGGGAATCGTGACCCGTTCGATTGAATCGGCCCAGCGCAAGGTCGAAGCGCGCAATTTCGACACCCGCAAACAACTGCTTGAATATGACGACGTCGCCAATGACCAGCGCAAGGTCATCTACCAGCAAAGAAATGAATTGCTGGAAGCCAAGGATGTCTCCGCGCTGATCGCTTCGCTGCGTCACGGTGTGTTCGACGATACCTTCCGCACCTATGTGCCGCTCGAATCGATGGAAGAGCAGTGGGATTTGGCTGGTCTGGAAGCGGTGTTGCTGAACGAATGGCAATTGCAGGTGCCGCTCAAGGAGTTGCTCGCGGGCGATTCGAACATGACAGACGAGGAACTGCTGGCAAAGGTGGTGCAGGCGGCGGACGACGTATACAACGCCAAGTTGGAAATTGTCGGCAAGGAGTCGTTTGCCGGTTTCGAGCGCAGCGTCATGTTGCAAAGCGTCGATACCCACTGGCGCGAGCACCTCGCGGCACTCGATCACCTGCGCCAAGGTATACATCTGCGCGGATACGCGCAAAAGAACCCGAAGCAGGAATACAAGCGCGAAGCCTTCGAGTTGTTTGGCCAGATGCTCGACATGATCAAAAACGAAGTCACCAAGATCGTGATGACGGTGCGCATACAGTCGCGCGAAGAAATCGAGCGGGCCGAGCAGGAGTTGGCCCAATCGCATGTCGAAAATGTGCACTACCAGCATGCCGACTTCAACCCGGAACTGGCACCCGAAGAATTACTGGCGCCAACGACAAATACGTCTACCAGCGACACTATGGCACGGCCGAACGTCAACTCGGTTCTGAAAGTAGGGCGCAACGATCCATGCCCTTGCGGCAGCGGCAAGAAGTTCAAGCAGTGCCACGGCAAGCTTAGCTGAGCTTCGCAGACCATCAAGAAAGGGCGGGATATCCCGCCCTTTCTTGTATCTATTCCTGTTTGGCCCTCAGCTTGCCGGTTCCGTTTACAATATCGGACGAGTGCAACAAAAAGTGCAGGCGTCGCTTGCGTCGGCGCCGGCAAATATCGCGCAAAATCAACCCTCTGTGAGATCTCCATGGCCGTAAATCTTCCACTACCCGTCGCAGCCGACTTGAAGCCAGTCAACGGCATCGAGCTTGGTTATGCCGAGGCGGGCGTACGCAAAGCAAATCGCAAGGACCTGCTCGTGATGAAGCTGGCGCCCACTGCCACCGTTTCAGGCGTGTTTACGACGAATCGCTTTTGCGCAGCGCCGGTGCAGGTTTGCAAGGCACACCTCGAAGGCCTGCATTTGTCGGCCTCGTCGTCGATTCGTGCGCTGGTGGTCAATACCGGCAACGCGAACGCCGGCACAGGCGAATCGGGTTTGATGGACGCCAATGCGACCTGTTCCGCACTCGCGGAACTGCTTGAATGCGAAGCCTCGCAAATTCTGCCGTTTTCTACCGGCGTCATCCTGGAGCCGTTGCCGGTCGACCGCATCAAGGCAGGCCTGCCGCACGCCGTAGCCAATCTCAAGGCCGACAATTGGTATGCGGCTGCGGAAACCATCATGACCACGGACACGCAGCCCAAGGCAGCGTCCTCCACGGTGGTCATCAATGGACAGACGATTACCCTGACCGGCATCAGCAAGGGTGCCGGCATGATCAAGCCGAACATGGCGACCATGCTGGGCTTTGTCGCTTTCGATGCGAGGGTTTCGCAATTGGTGCTTGATCATCTGGTCAAGGAAGCGGCCGATCATTCATTCAACTGCATCACCATTGACGGCGATACGTCGACGAACGACTCGTTCATGTTGATCGCGACCGGTGCTGCGGCACTTGACGTCACCGATATCGATTCTGCAGAGTATGCTGCCCTGGCCAAGGCAGTCGTGGCGCTGTCTCAGGAACTGGCGCAAAAAATCATCCGCGACGGCGAGGGTGCCACCAAGTTCATTACCGTGACGGTCGAAGAGGGCGCAAGCAGTGAGGAATGCCGCAAAGTCGCCTATTCGATCGCGCATTCTCCATTGGTGAAGACGGCGTTCTTTGCATCCGACCCTAACCTCGGACGAATCTTGTGCGCTATCGGTTATGCCGGTATCGACGATCTCGACGTGACGAAGATAAATCTTTATCTGGACGACGTCCTGGTGGCCAAGAATGGCGGACGCAACCCCGACTATCGTGAAGAAGACGGACAGCGCGTCATGAAACAAAGCGAGATCACGGTTCGCGTCAAACTTGGCCGCGGCGGGGTATCTGCCACGGTCTGGACTTGCGACTTGTCGCATGACTACGTGACCATCAATGCAGATTATCGCTCCTGAACCGGCAAATCCATGGCCGATTTCGACCACCTCATCTCGCGTGCCGAAGCACTGCTGACTCGCCTTGAGGCCATCCTGCCGATGCCTGAGCCCGCCCCTGACTGGGAAAATGCGATGGCATTCCGCTGGCGCAAGCGCGGTGGCCGCGGGTATCTGCATACGGTGCGCCATTTGTCGGCAATTGGATTTTCCGACCTGCAGAACATCGAGCCGCAAAAGGCATTGATCGAACAAAATACGCGCCAATTTGTCGCCGGCCTGCCCGCCAACAACGTGTTGTTGACAGGTGCACGCGGTACAGGAAAATCGTCGCTGATCAAGGCCTGTTTGAACCAATTCGCGGCACAAGGATTGCGCCTGATTGAAGTCGACAAGGATGATCTGGTCGATTTGCCCGATATCGTTGAACTGGTGCAAGGCCGCCCCGAACGCTTTGTGCTGTTTTGCGACGACCTGTCATTTGGCGAAGGCGAACGCGGTTACAAGGCGCTCAAGGTGGCGCTCGATGGAAGCCTCGCTGCGCAATCGGATAATGTGCTGGTCTATGCCACGTCAAACCGTCGCCATTTGTTGCCCGAACATATGTCCGACAACGCAAGTTATACCCATTCCGACGATGGCGACCTGCACCCCGGTGAGACCGTGGAGGAAAAAATCTCGCTGTCCGAACGATTTGGGCTGTGGGTGTCGTTTTATCCGTTCAAGCAGGACGACTACTTGACTATCGTCGCGCATTGGCTGCGTCACTTCGGCTGCGACGAACGGCAAATTGAAGAAGCGCACGATGAGGCCCTGCGCTGGGCTTTGCAACGTGGGTCGCGTTCCGGTCGGGTCGCCTGGCAATTCGCCAAGGATTTGGCCGGCAAAAAACAATAGCAACCCGGAGCCTCCATGCAGCAAGCCGCACCAATAAATGTCGCTGTCGGCATTCTGATGAAGACCAATGGCGATGTCTTGCTTGGCCAGCGACCTGAGGGAAAACCGTATGCCGGTTACTGGGAGTTCCCGGGTGGCAAGGTCGAATCGGGAGAGTCGATAGAGGACGCCCTGAAACGCGAATTTGTTGAAGAGCTCGGCGTGAAGGTGATTTCCGCCGAACCTTGGTGTGGTGTCGAACATGTCTACCCGCATGCCCATGTAAGACTGCACTTCTATATCAGCCGCGATTGGCAGGGTGAGCCGCAAAGCCTGGAGGGTCAGGCTTTTGCCTGGCAGGGAAGCGTCGATCTGACACCGCTGCTTCCGGCTACCATTCCCTTGATAGAATGGCTCGATAAAATACGCGTGGAGGAAGCAAGATGAAGGTTCTCGTACTCGGCAGCGGCGTGATCGGCACCGCTTCGGCATATTACCTGGCGCAAGCCGGTCATGAAGTCACTGTCGTCGACCGCCAGCCAGCTGCGGGACTCGAAACCAGCTATGCCAATGCCGGGGAAGTGTCCCCCGGCTACGCCGCACCATGGGCCGGGCCCGGCATTCCCATGAAGGCGATCAAATGGCTGTTGATGCGCCACAGCCCCTTGGCCATTCAACCCAGTATCGACCCTTACATGTGGTCCTGGGTATTGCGCATGCTGCGCAATTGCACCTCGGCGCGCTATGAAATCAACAAGGGTCGGATGGTACGCCTGGCCGAATACAGCCGCGACTGCCTGATTGAATTGCGCAGGGATACCGGCATCAGTTACGACGAGCGCAGTCAGGGTACCCTGCAGTTATTTCGCACGCAGAAACAGCTCGACGCTTCCGCGGCCGACATCGCTGTGCTGGAACGCTATAAGGTGCCCTACGAGGTGCTCGATCCGACCGGTTGCCTGAAAGTGGAGCCGGCATTGGTACATGTGCGGCAAAAATTTGTCGGCGCGCTGCGCCTGCCCGGCGACGAGACGGGAGATTGCTTCAAATTCACCCAGAGCCTTGCGGGGATGGCCGAGAAGCTCGGCGTCAAATTTCGTCATGGCGTGTCAATCGAACGCCTGGCGAGGGACGGCGATCAAATCAGCGCAGTCCACACATCGGCGGGAGAATTGAAGGCCGATGCCTACGTCCTGGCACTGGGCAGCTACTCGCCGAAGCTGTTGCGCGGCATTGCGCTGCACGTGCCGATCTATCCGATCAAGGGCTATTCGATCACTGTTCCCATCACCGATGTGACGCGCGCGCCCGAATCAACCATCATGGACGAGACTTTCAAAGTGGCGATTACACGCCTGGGAGATCGCATCCGGGTCGGCGGCACTGCCGAAATTGCAGGTTACGACCTGCGCCTGCACGCGCGCCGTCGTGAGACGCTTGAGCACTCCGTAACCGATTTATTCCCGAATAGCGGCGACATTACACGGGCCGAGTTCTGGTGCGGTTTGCGCCCGATGACGCCGGACGGCACACCGGCACTGGGCAAGACGCCTTACGGCAATCTCTACCTCAACAGCGGCCATGGCACGTTAGGCTGGACCATGGCGTGCGGTTCCGGGCGCGTAATGGCAGACATCGTGTCGGGTAAGGCGCCGGAAATCGATCTTGACGGGCTCTCAATGGCACGCTACTAACGGTAGCAATTCGTCGTCAATGCGGTGATGCGCGATCTTCGTCTTCAATATCCTCAGGCGGATTGACCGCCGGGATCGCATATTTCTCTTCGGCCCACGCGCCGAGATCGATTTGTTTGCAGCGATCGCTGCAGAACGGGCGAAACTTGCTTTGTTCCGTCCATTCGACTTTTTTGCCGCAGGTTGGGCAGTCGACTTTCGTTACCATCGGGGATCTACCGGTCAAAAATTACAGAGAGTCAGTTCAAAAGGCACGTCATTTTCATGCGAGCGCGGTTTCATATCGCCGCCTTGCTGCATGAAACGTACCCACAACATGTATTTGTTGGCGGAAATCTCGGGAATCACGCCCAGCGTTTCGTCCAATGACAGGCGCAGCATTTGATAAACCTTGCCTTGCAGCATTTGCTGATAACTGCCTGCATTGGCAATCATCTTGGCCGGCCGCCCTGACTCGCGCAGCAGGCGCAATACGATGTTGATGGCGTCGAACAACGGTGCCAGCGGTGCAAACCAATTGGCGATGTCGTTGGCGCGCTGTTCTGCCGGGTGTTGTTGCCAGGCGTAATAGGAAGGCAAATCGAATTCGCAGGCGCCGCCGGGGATGATTGTGCGGCCACGGATGCTCATCAGCCATTCATTGTCTCGAATATGCTGGCCGGTTTTGCCTTGGGCGGCAATCAGGGCGGCGCTCACACGGTCAACCTCGGCCAGCACGGCATCGAGCCGTTCTGCTTCCACGTTCGGATTGGATTTGAAACCCAGCAGCGTCTGTTTCTGGCGTTCAAGCTCTTGCAATAAATCCGACTTCAGGTCAGCGCGTCCGGCCACTTCCAGCATTTCAAAGATGGTGGAGAGGGCCACGTGGTGCTGCAGGGGATGATCCTGATTGAGGAAGAAGACAAATTTTTCGTACAGATCCTCCAACCGCAACAAGGTGCGAATACGCTCGTTGAAAGGGTATTCGTAGACGATCAAAGTGTTTCCCTCGGCTGTTTGGTTTGGGCGATATGTGATTCTGAACGATGGCGTGAAAAATTACAAATGTTGTACGCTATTTATCGCATTTGTTTCGCCAACTGGCAGTACCTCGTGTGCAGCAACTCGACTTGCGCCTCCAATGCGGGAAGGTCGCCTTCGTTTTGCATCACGTCGTCCGCCGCCGCCAATCGTGCGGCGCGCGGCGCCTGGGTCGCCATAATGGCGCGTACTTGCGCCTCGCTCATGTTGTTGCGTGCGACCACGCGCGCAACCTGGGTTGATTCCGCGCAGTCTACCACCAGTACGCGCGCGACGCGCTGACGCCAAGATCCAGACTCCACCAGCAAGGGCACGGCAAAAATCGTGTAGGGGCCGGTAGCCAAATCTGCAGCCGCTTCGGTTTCCTGTCGGATCAAGGGGTGCAGGATGGCTTCAAGCCGCACTCTCATTGCCGGATCTGAAAACACCAGTTGACGCATTTTGTCGCGATCCATTGCACCGCTTTGCGTGACGAACTCGGATCCGAATTGCGCTGCGATCGCGGGCATTGCCAGGCCGTTGGGCGCAGTTATGGCATGCGCGATCTGGTCCGTATCAATGATGGTGACACCCTGGGCCGCAAAAAGATCGGTCACAGTCGATTTTCCGGAACCGATTCCCCCGGTCAAGCCGACCGTGAAGCGAGGGCTTGATGGAAGCAAACGATTCACGGCCCCGGACGCATGCTCAGATAGGCGTTGAGTATGGGTTCGCCGGCCAGCAGTGCCACCATGCCGGCAAATGCAAGATAGGGGCCGAACGGGATGGCATAGTTGCGGCCGCGTTTGGCGAGGATGACCAAACCGATACCCACGACGGCGCCGAACAGCGACGACACCAGCACGATCAAAGGCAGCATTTTCCAGCCGAACCAGGCGCCGAGTGCCGCCAGAAGCTTGAAGTCGCCCTGTCCCATACCTTCGGTCTTGCGTATCCATTTGAACAAGGCGCTGACCACCCAAAAAAACAGATAGCCGGCGACAGCGCCGATGACGGCATCGCGCAACGGCACGATGGCGCCTTCAAGATTGAGCAGCAGGCCGCACCACAGCAGGGGATAGGTCAGCACATCGGGCAGATACTTGGTATCGGCGTCGATGAAGGTCATGGCAATGAGCAGGTAGGTAAATAACAGACTGGCAAGGCCGAGTACACCGCTACCGAAATGCCAGATCAGGATGGCAGACAATGCCCCTGTCAACAGTTCTACCAGCGGATAGCGGATGGAAATCGGTGTTTTGCAAGCGCGGCATTTGCCGCGCAGGGCCAGATAGCTCAGGACGGGAATATTTTCCAGTGCCGTGATTTTATGGCCGCACACCGGACAGCTCGAATTCGGCAGGACCAGATTGTACGGCTCGGCATGCGGCAGCGGCACTTTGCTTTCGTATGTGATGGAAGTTACTACGGAACCCAGGCGCAATGCCTCTTCACGGCCCTCGTTGAAGAACGGCAGGTAATTGTCGGATTCGCGCTCGATCATACGCGGCAAGCGGTGTATGACCACGTTGAGGAAACTGCCCACCAGCAGACCGAAGATGCCGGCTACTGCGGCCGGGAGTGGGCTTCCCGCCGCAGCAAAAAACAAAAGTTCGAACATCAGACGACCGAGCCCAATTTGAAGATAGGCAGATACATCGCCACCACCAGGCCACCGATCAGGACGCCGAGAATCACCATGATCATCGGTTCCATCAGGGAGGACAGTGATTCGACCGCATCGTCGACTTCTGCTTCGTAAAAGTCGGCGACCTTGCCGAGCATGGAATCGAGTGCGCCTGATTCTTCACCGATTGCCACCATTTGCGTCACCATGCTGGGAAACAGATTCACGTTCTGCATGGCAGACGTGAGACTGGTGCCGGTACTGACTTCTGTTTGAATCTTGCGCGTGGCGTCGAAGAAGACGAAATTGCCTGCAGCGCCGCCGACCGAATCGAGGGACTCAACCAGAGGCACACCTGCCGCGAACATTGTTGCCAGCGTACGCGTCCAGCGGGCCACGGTCGCTTTCATGATCACATCGCCAAATACGGGGATTTTCAGCAGTATGCGATCCATTGTGCGCTGCATTTTCTCGGAACGTTTCCAGGTCTGGAAGAAGAAATACAGGCCGCCGCCGACGCTGCCGAAGATTGCCCACCACCATTTGACAAAGAAATCGGAGATATTCATCACCAGCACCGTCGGGGCCGGCAAATCGGCGCCGAAACTGGTGAAAACGCTCTTGAACGCCGGTACCACCCAGATCATGATCACGGCGGTCACGATGAAGGCGACAGCGAGAATGGACACCGGGTAAAACAGGGCCGATTTGATCTTGCCCTTGATGGCGATGGTTTTTTCCTTGTAGATCGCCAAGCGGGTCAACAAGTCTTCCAGAATACCGGCTTGCTCGCCGGCGCCGACCAGGTTGCAAAACAGCGCGTCGAAGTACAGTGGGAACTTGCGAAACGCCTGGTTCAGACTGGTACCGGTTTCCACATCGGAGCGGATATCCGTAATCAGCTTGGCCACAGAGGGATTGGAATGGCCCTTGGCGACAATTTCAAACGATTGCAGCAAAGGCACACCGGCCTTCATCATCGTGGCCAATTGGCGCGTGAAGAGGGTGATATCTTTCTCGGTGATTTTCTTGCCGCTGGAATAGGATTTTTTCTTGACCTTGCCCACCAGGATGCCTTGGCGGCGCAAAGTCGCACTGACGATGGCTTCGCCGCCGGCACGCATCTCGCCCTTGACGGTCTTGCCTGACTTGTCTTTCCCTTCCCAGGCGTATACCGATTCCTTGACCCCGCTTCCGGTCGTGAGTTTGCCCGCTGCCGTTGCCATGTTTGCGTCCTTTGATTATTCGTTGGTACAGCCAAGAACTTCTTCCAGGCTGGTCAGCCCCAGTTTTACTTTCACCAATCCGGATTCGCGCAGCGAATTAACGCCGTCCAGCCTCGCTTGCTGCTCGATTTCCAGCGAGGTGCCGTGCGCAAGGATGATGCGCTCGATGTTTTCAGTGATCGGCATGATCTGATAAATGCCGACCCGCCCTTTGTAACCGCTGCCGCTACACCGCTCGCAGCCAACTGCCTTGTAGGGCAGCCAGGTTCCATCGAGGTCTTCTTCCTTGAAGCCCGCTTCTATCAGAGTCTCGTCGGGAATGACGGTCGTCTGCTTGCAAGTGCAGAGGCGGCGCGCCAGGCGCTGCGCGGTAATCAGGATGACCGACGATGCGATATTGAACGGCGCGACGCCCATGTTCATCAAACGGGTCAAGGTACCGGGGGCGTCGTTCGTGTGCAGCGTCGAGAAAACCATGTGGCCGGTTTGTGCCGCCTTGATGGCAATGTCGGCAGTTTCCAGGTCGCGAATTTCACCGACCATGATGATATCCGGATCCTGCCGCAGAAACGCCTTCAGTGCCACCGGGAAGGTCAAACCGGCACGGTCGTTGATGTTGACCTGATTGACGCCGGGCAGGTTGATTTCGGCCGGGTCTTCGGCCGTCGAAATATTGATGCCCGGTTTGTTCAGAATATTGAGGCAGGTGTAGAGCGACACGGTCTTGCCCGAGCCGGTTGGCCCGGTCACGAGCACCATGCCATAGGGGCGTTCGATCGCCGCCATCAAGGTATCGCGTTGATCGGGGTCGTAGCCGAGCGATTCGATGCCCATCTGCGCCTGCGTCGCGTCGAGAATACGCATGACGATCTTTTCGCCGAACAGCGTGGGCAGCGTGCTGACGCGAAAATCGATGGATTTGGTCTTCGACATGACCAGTTTCATCCGGCCGTCTTGCGGCACGCGCTTTTCCGAGATGTCGAGTTTCGAGATCACCTTGATGCGCGAGGCGAGCTTTTCCTTGATGGCCAAAGGCGGCTGCGCCACTTCACGCAGGACACCGTCGACGCGGAAACGGATGCGGTAGTACTTCTCGAACGGTTCGAAGTGCAAGTCCGACGCACCGGCATTGATCGCGTCAGTGAGAATTTTTTGCAGGAACTTGACGACCGGCGCATCGTCGATATCGGCGGCTGCGCCGGCGGCAGCGTCGGTGCCGGACGACATGTCCGTATCGGCGAAATCGATATCGAGATCGTCGCCGATCAGCTCGTTAAGGTTTTGCTCCGCAGACTGGCCCTGCTTTTCGATCAGTTGCAGCAACGCGGCGTGCTCGACAATGACCGGTTCAACCATCAATTCCGTCTGGAATTTGATTTGGTCAAGCGCCTGGGTATTGGTCGGGTCGGAAATGGCAACCGAGACCTTGTTGCCTCGCTTGGCCAGCGCGATGACGTGCTGCGATTGCATCAGCTTGGCGTCAATGATCTTTTCCGGCGCGAAACTGATGTTGAACGAAGAGAAGTCGAGAATCGGGTAGCCGAAAGTTTCCGAGCAAAAGGTGGCCAGTGAGCGACCGTCTATCGTTCCGCTTTGCAATAGCGCGTCGATGAAGGGTGTTTTGTCGGTCGCCGCCTTCTTGGTCAGCGTCTCAACCTGTTGCGCCGACAGGCGTCCCGCCTGCAACAGGGCGCGCGCCAGCCCCGACATCGCGGCGTTCGAAGGGGAGTTGGGAAGGACAGCAGCCATATTTTTGCGTCAGTAATGTTGCCTGAAACATCCAAGTAGCTTTAGATGATGCCTATAGGCACCTGATTTGTAAAGATATTCTGCCCCGGCGAGGGCAATATTTAACAAAATTAGCCACGTTCGAATTGGTCCAGTGACCTCTATGCCTTGTGGCGACGGTTTTTGGCGGGTGTCGTTTGACCGATTCGCCTTGTTTTTGCGCTAATTGCCCTGCGTTGTGCGGCGTGCCATGTTCCTGTTGATCAATTTTACAACTTTGATGGACTGATGTTGTACCTGCACGATTTCGATGACGCAGCCGGCAATTTTCAGACTTACGCTGGCGTCGGGGATGTCTTGCAGGTATTCCAGCAGCATGCCGTTGAGGGTCTTTGGGCCATCGAGGGGGAAACTCAGCCCCAGCCGCTTATTGATGTCACGCAGGGTTGCGCTACCTTCGAGCAGGCATTCCCCATGGCTATCCCAATTGAGGGTGTCGGCGCGCGCTGCCCCCGGCATTGACGTTGTGAATTCACCGATCATTTCTTCAATGATGTCTTCAAGCGTCACCAAACCCTGCACTTCGCCATATTCGTCGACAATGATGCCGAGGCGCTCGTGGTTTTCCTGAAAATATTGCAATTGAGTGAAGACGTCGGTGTCTTCCGGCACGAAGTAGGGCGCTGTCAACAATTCGCGGAAATGCTCAACCGTCAGGTCTTCCTGCTGATTGAGCAGGGCCATCGCCTTGCGCACATGCAAAATGCCGACGATGCGGTTGATTTCGCCTTCGTACACCGGCAATTTGTTGTGATAACAGGTGGTCAACTGGTGCTTGATTTCGTCGACCGGCACGGATAGATTCAATGCTTCGACTTGCGCGCGCGGCGTCATCACATCTTCGACCGAAATCTTTTCCAGATCGAACAGATTGAGCAAGATGCTTTTGTGTTTTTTCGGAATGAAATTGCCGCCTTCGAGCACCATGGAGCGCAGCTCTTCCGGCGACAGCCGATGATCGCGTGCCGAGCTTCCGGTTTTGATGCGGAGAATTCTCAGGAACCCGGAAACAAGCAGATTGACGATCCAGATGATCGGTTTGGCGACCGTCATCAAGGGCTTGAGCACCAGGCTGGTTGGCAGGGCAATGCGTTCGGGGTAAGTTGCGCCGATAATTTTCGGGCCGATTTCGGCAAAGACAATCAGGACAAACGCGACAGCTGCGGTGGCTAAGGTAATGACGCGCTCGTTGTTGCCGAAAGTCCAGATTGCCAGCGCGGTAACGAGTGCTGTGGCCAAAGCGTTGATCAGCGTGTTGGCGATCAATACCAGCGAGAGTACTTTATCCGTTCGGTCAAGCAGCCAAAGCGTGGTCGCTGCGCGTTTGCTGCCGCGCTTTGCGAGATGCCGCAATCGGTGCCGGTTGGCAGCCATCAGTGCCGTTTCCGCCATGGCGAAGAAGGCCGACAACAGGATCAGGACCGGAAGGGCGAGCAGTTGCACCCATAGAGGAACGGCGTCCATAGGTTACCCCATGGTCGAGGTTAAGCGCGCCAACGGGGGGCGCACGCAGTGTGATTCCATGCTTTGGCGCGTTGGCCGCAGAAACGTCTGAACGAATTGGGTGGCACGCTTCATGAAAAGAGCGGCGGTGGTAGCGACAGGAAGCAATTTCGGAGCATTAGGCAGGATGGCAAGATTTCAAAACATTGATTGAACACCAGACAATTTTCCTTCCATGCCGGAAGTGAAATGCCTGGTCGGGGTGAGAGGATTCGAACCTCCGGCCTCTACGTCCCGAACGTAGCGCTCTACCAGGCTAAGCTACACCCCGATGCCTCTTCGACGGTGGTTTGATGCAATCTTCAATGGTTACGATCAACCGCGAAAGCGCATAATTTTAGCAAAGAATCCTTGAAATGGCTATTTGGCAGCGACGCAATCGAATCAGCCGCGCGGCGGGCGGCCTGTTCCGCCTGCATCTTTGTATAGTCCAGGGCGCCGCATTCGGTAATTGCAGCGAGGATGTCGTTGAAATGCGTCTCGTCGCCGTTTTCGATGCAAGTGCGGACCAGTTGCCGCTGTTCAGGTGTGCCATGCTGCATCAGATAGATCAGCGGCAGGGTTGGTTTGCCTTCGCGCAAGTCGTCGCCAACGTTTTTGCCGATGTCGGACGCTACACCGGAATAGTCGAGCACATCGTCGACCAGCTGGAATGCCGTTCCGAGCGAGCGACCGTATTCCGCGCAGGCTTCGATTTCTGCCTCGCCTGCCCCGCCAACCAGCGCGCCGAGCGCTGCGGCAGCCTCGAACAACTTGGCCGTTTTCGAGCGTATCACCTGCAAGTAACGCGCTTCGGTGACATCCGGATCGTGCATGTTCAATAATTGAAGGACTTCACCCTCGGCAATGACATTCGTGGCGTCCGCCAGAATACGCATGACGCGCATGTCGCCTATGGAAACCATCATCTGAAAGGCGCGTGAATAAACGAAATCGCCAACCAGCACGGAGGCCGCGTTGCCGAACAAGGCATTGGCAGTCTGCCGGCCGCGCCGCAGGGAGGATTCGTCTACCACGTCATCGTGCAACAGCGTCGCGGTATGGATGAATTCAATCACAGCGGCGAGAATATGGTGATGCTCGCCCTCATAGCCGCAGGCGTTGGCCGTCAACAAGACCAGCACCGGACGAATGCGCTTGCCGCCGGCACTGATAATGTATTCGGCAATCTGGCTGACGAGCGGCACCTCAGAGTGCAATTCCTTGCGGATCACCGCATTGACTGCCTCCATGTCGCCGGCGATGGATTCAATGATCGTGTTTTGATTGGGGGGGGCTGCTGCGGACATTAGGACCTGTTAACGTTCAATTTGGGAGTGCAAGGTTGCTGTATGCGTTTGCCACCAATGGCGGGGATTATACGACGACCGGCAGATTTGGCAGGGATTGGGGTTAATTTGTTGTTTTATTTATATGTATTTTGACTTGTGGGGCAAGGCACCTTGTCTGTATGGTGAATTTATCATTCCGGGGTGCAAGATTTGTGGCATGAATGATATTGATCGATCACGTTTCTGAGGGTTTTTCGTTCCCGAGTCAACAGTTGCTTTGACCGAAAAGCTAAGTCTATGTATAATTTGAGGTTTTCCCGATTCGCCTTGGCATATTCGTCGTGAACATCCAGACGGGTTTCCCGGTCGGCTCGGCAAGAAAAAGTCCCTTAAATTCATTGATGAGGTTTCACATGTACGCGGTCATAAAAACCGGAGGCAAGCAGTATAAAGTTGTCGCTGGCGAAAAATTCAAAGTAGAACAGATACCGGCAGACATTGGATCCGAAATCACCTTAGATCAAGTACTCGCAGTGGGTGCTGGTGACACTATTAAGTTTGGTGCGCCACTGGTTGAAGGTGCCTCGGTTCTGGCTACGGTTGTCTCCCATGGTCGTCACGATAAGGTCAAGATTTTCAAGATGCGCCGTCGTAAGCATTACCAGAAGCACCAAGGCCATCGCCAAAATTACACCGAATTGCAAATCGTATCGATCAACGGCTAATTTCGGCGCTGAGCTCGAAACCGAGCCGACAATCGAACTTTACCAGACACCAAGGAGTCTCAAATGGCACACAAAAAAGGCGGCGGCACTACGCGCAACGGTCGTGATTCAGAATCGAAACGACTGGGAGTAAAAGTTTACGGCGGCCAGGTTATCAACGCCGGCGGCATCATCATTCGTCAACGCGGCACCAAGGTACACCCGGGCGAAAACGTCGGCATGGGCAAGGACCACACCCTGTTCGCGCTGATCGATGGCAAAGTCAAATTCCAGATCAAGGGCGCTGCACAGCATCAATATGCTGTTGTCATCCCTGCTTGAATTTAAAGTATAGGGCGCAAGCCTGCAGGTAATAGAAAGGCTCTGCCGTCGGTGGAGCCTTTTTTGATTCTGTTGCACAATGATCCTGGTTCGATTGATGCCTGTCACAATCGATTTTGCCAGTTTCATTTTGCAACAGCCTCATTGTTTTCAAGGCGGTAAAAAATGAAGTTCATTGACGAAGCGAAGATTGAAGTGATTGCCGGCGACGGCGGGAACGGCTGCGCTTCCTTTTGCCGGGAAAAATTTCGCCCTTTCGGCGGGCCGGACGGCGGCGATGGCGGGAAAGGCGGCAGCATATGGGCCGTAGCGGACCGTAACATCAACACGCTGGTCGATTACCGCTTTTCCAAGTTGCACAAGGCCAGGAATGGCGAAAACGGGCGCGGCGCCGATTGCTACGGCAAAGGCGCCGACGACATCATGCTGCGCATGCCTGTCGGCACGCTGATCATCGACAGCATCGACGGTGAAATCATCGCGGACATGACCGAACATGGCCAGACTGCACTCTTGGCCAAAGGCGGCGAGGGCGGATGGGGCAACATTCATTTCAAGTCCTCCACCAACCGCGCACCGCGGCAAAAGACCGATGGCAAGGAAGGCGAGCGGCGCGAACTGCGTCTGGAGCTGAAAGTGCTGGCCGACGTCGGCTTGCTCGGCATGCCCAATGCGGGCAAGTCGACCTTCATCTCGGCCGTTTCCAACGCCAGGCCGAAGATTGCCGATTATCCGTTTACCACTCTGCACCCCAATCTGGGCGTTGTGCGCGTGAGCCATGAAAAGAGCTTTGTGATCGCCGATATCCCGGGGCTGATTGAGGGCGCCGCCGACGGTGCGGGTTTGGGCATCCAGTTCCTGCGCCACCTGCAGCGCACGCGTCTGCTGCTCCATATCGTCGATCTGGCGCCGTTCGACAATGTCGACCCGGTCAAGGAAGCCAAGGCCATCATCAAGGAATTGAAGAAATACGACGAAGCCCTGTTCGACAAGCCGCGCTGGCTGGTGTTGAACAAGCTCGACATGGTACCCGAGGAAGAACGCAAGAAACGCGTCAAGGACTTCGTCAAGCGTTTCGGCTGGAAAGGTCCGGTGTTTGAAATATCCGCACTGACGCGCGAAGGCTGCGAAGATCTGGTGGTCGAGATTTATAATTATCTCGCCGAACAACGCCAGGCCGAAGACCGTGCCGGTGAAACGCAAATGGTGGAAGAAGCGCGCGCCATCGTGTCGATCGAATCCGACGATCCGCGCTTCAAGGTGATGGACTAGCCTTACCCAGGCTCGCCAGACTGCATTTAGCAACAGCGCGACAACGTCTCGCGCTGCCCTCAACCGGAATTGAGCTTGCGCGGTGTCACATGATATCGCGTTCAATCAGGGCGCCCGTGGCTACGCCCTTGTCCCGTCTAATGAGGTGGTTTTGAAGTCAGTTATCGAAAAGTCGAAGCGCCTGGTCGTCAAGGTCGGCTCGTCTCTGGTTACCAACGACGGCAAGGGGCTCGATCATGCCGCCATCGCCAAATGGGCGCAGCAGATTGCCCAATTGCGCCAATCGGGCAAGGAAGTGGTCCTGGTCAGTTCCGGCGCGATTGCCGAAGGCATGCAGCGTCTTGGTTTCGACAAGCGGCCGACCGGCATCCATGAGCTACAGGCTTGCGCCGCAGTAGGCCAAATGGGCCTGGCGCAAATTTACGAAACCAGCTTTCGCGCGCATGCCATCGGCACTGCGCAGGTGTTGCTGACTCATGCCGACCTTGCCGATCGCGAGCGCTATCTCAATGCACGTTCGACTCTTTTCACTTTGCTGCGTCTGGGCGTCGTACCCATCATCAATGAAAATGACACGGTGGTCACCGATGAAATCAAGTTCGGCGACAACGACACCTTGGGCGCGCTGGTTGCCAACCTGCTGGAAGCGGATAGCTTGATCATTCTGACAGATCAGCGTGGCTTATATACCGCGGACCCGCGCAAGGATCCGGGCGCGCAATTCGTTCATGAGGCCAGGGCAGGAGAGCCGGAACTGGAAGCCATGGCTGGTGGTGCCGGGAGCGCTATCGGCCGCGGCGGTATGCTGACCAAGATACTTGCCGCCAAGCGCGCAGCCACATCCGGGGCACATACCGTCATTGCATGGGGCCGCGAAGAGCACGTGCTGACGCGCCTCGCACAAGGCGAAGCAATCGGCACCCAACTGACGGCGCAGACAGCGCAGTTGACTGCACGCAAGCAATGGATGGCCGATCATTTGCAGACAGCCGGGCAGGTTACGCTCGACGCGGGTGCGGTCAAGAAATTGAGTAACGAAGGGAAGTCGCTATTGCCGATCGGCGTGATCGCCGTTGGCGGTGAATTCGGGCGCGGCGACGTCATCACCTGCGTCGATGAATCCGGTCGCGCCATCGCGCGCGGCATGACCAATTATGCAAGTTCGGAAGCGCGCCGCATCATGCGGCACCCGTCATCGGAGATTGCCGCCATTCTCGGTTTCGTCGAAGAACCCGAATTGATACATCGGGACAATATGGTGCTGGTGTAACCCTACGTTACAACTGACCTGCCTGCGCTCTGTGGTAGCGCAGATCGTCGAGAATCTGCTTCGTGTGGCCAGGCGACAAGCTGTTTTTGCACAAATAGTCGGTCGCCAGGTTGGCGTGCTGCAAGTTCGCGCCTTTGGTCTGAATGGCGTCCCATTGTGGATCGCGCGCTTTGGCCCAGCTTCCGTCCGCATGGCCGAAAGCAAACAGCTTCTTTTCCATGGTCATGCAGCGAATACCTTCATAGCTGACATTTTTTGCGCCGCCCGCACTCGTGCCAACCATGGTGTAACGAACGATTCCGTCCTTGCCGACGGTCAGTGATGCGGCGTCAACCGCGAAACTTTGTCCTGTTGTGGTGCTGGTATAAAACGGCAGCAAATTCTCTGCCTTGGGTGCGGCGGGCAACTCCCAAGGCGATTCATCCGTGCTTGTAGCGTCTGCGGTGGAATGCTCGCGACGATCTTCCGCCCATACATTGCCCAAGCCGCATGTCAACAGCAGCGTTATCAGCGCGAGGCGCAATTTTGTGCGCCGCAGCGGATGGATTTCCAGGTTCATGGCGAATTGTTTTCCTTATTCCTGTTTCTGTTGGGAATCTTTTTCGGGGGGCTGTTGCATTGCAACGTCAGTCCCGATCTTTGACTCCATTTCATTGTCGGTCGCATGCGTGGCAGGCGTGACATCGGTGTTTGGCAGAGCACTCTTGGGCGGACGTACCCCGTGCCTGTGGCCTTGCTGCGGCGGGCGTGTCAGAAACCGTGATAATTCCTGCAGGGCACGTTGGTAGACGTCACGCTTGAATTCAATTACGACATCGAGCGGGACCCAATAATCGTGCCAGCGCCAGGCGTCAAATTCCGGATGATCGGTCAGCCGAAGATTGATGTCGCAATCGCGCCCCACCATGCGCAGCAGGAACCAGATTTGCTTTTGACCACGGTAATGGCCGCGAATTTCGCGTTTGATGAAGCGATCGGGAACTTCATAGCGCAGCCAGTCGCGCGTGCGACCGATGATTTTGACGTGCTCGGCCCGCAAGCCGATTTCTTCCTCCAGCTCGCGAAACATGGCTTGCTCGGGGGTTTCGCCGAATTTGATCCCTCCTTGCGGAAATTGCCAGGAGTGCTCGCGCACGCGCTTGCCCCACCATACCTCGTTCTGGGTATTGAGCAAAATAATGCCGACGTTCGGGCGAAAGCCTTCACGATCCAGCATGTTGTACCTCGAAACTTTCTGCGGCTAATCGTCCTTAGGCTCGAACAAGTCGGGGCCGCAGCGTACACGGCAGATCCGGGCCAAAATCGGCGCAGATCGGGGATCCGACATCATTTGTGAGAAGAATGGGCGCATCAGCCAGCTAATCCTTTAAAATTGAGTTGATTATAACTCTCTCTTTTTAAAAAGAATTCATCGTTATGCGCGCCTCTCGCTTTTTTATTGCCACCCTCAAGGAAGCCCCATCTGACGCAGAAGTGGTCAGCCACAAGCTGATGATGCGTGCCGGAATGATCAAACGTCTCGGTTCTGGCATCTACACTTATATGCCGATGGGTCTACGGGTCATTCGCAAGGTGGAAAAAATTGTGCGCGAAGAAATGAATCGGGCCGGTGCGATTGAGCTGTTGATGCCGGTAGTGCAACCCGCCGAATTCTGGCAGGAGACCGGCCGCTGGGAAAAAATGGGGCCGGAACTCATGCGGGTCAAGGACCGTCACGGTCGCGACTACATCATTCAGCCGACTTCGGAAGAGGCGGTCACCGACGTGGTGCGTAGCGACATCAAGTCGTATCGCCAGTTGCCGATCAATTTTTATCATATCCAGACCAAGTTCCGCGACGAGCGTCGTCCGCGCTTCGGTCTCATGCGCGGTCGCGAATTCACCATGAAGGACGCCTATTCCTTTGATCGCGATGTGGCTGGCCTGCAGCAATCCTACCGCATCATGTTCGACGCTTATGTGCGCATTTTCAACCGTTTCGGTCTGCAATTCCGCGCCGTCGCGGCAGACAACGGCGCCATCGGCGGCTCCGGCTCGCACGAGTTCCACGTCATTGCCGACACCGGCGAAGACGCGCTGGTGTATTGCCCCGAGTCAGATTATGCAGCCAACATGGAAGCGGCCGAGGCAGTTGCCCCCAAGACTGAACGCGCCGCGCCTGCGCAGGCGTTGACCAAGACGGCGACGCCCGGCAAGTCCAAATGCGAAGACGTTGCAGCGCTACTCGGCGTCGAACTGAGCCGAACGGTCAAATCGATCGTCCTCACCGTTGACCCCAAGGAGGAAGGCGGTGAACGCCAAGTCTGGCTGCTGCTGCTGCGCGGCGATCATGACTTGAACGAAGTCAAGGCCAGCAAGGTGCCGGGCCTGGCCACCTATCGCTTCTCCAGCGAGGCAGAAATCGTCGAATGGTTCGGCACGCCGCCCGGCTATCTCGGACCTATCGCCACAAAGAAGCCGGTCAAGGTCGTGGCCGACCGTACCGTTGCGGCCATGAGTGACTTCATCTGCGGCGCCAATGAAGCGGATTTCCACTACACCGGCGCGAATTGGGGTCGCGATATCCCCGAGCCCGTCGTGGCCGACCTGCGCAATGTCGTGCCGGGCGATGCCTCGCCCGACGGGAAAGGACTGCTGGCCATCCAGCGCGGTATCGAAGTTGGGCATGTGTTCCAGCTCGGCACCCGTTATTCGGCCGACATGAAGGCCACCTACCTGGACGAAAACGGCAAACCGCAGTTGCTGCAAATGGGCTGCTACGGAATCGGTATCACGCGCATTCTGGGCGCTGCCATCGAACAGAATTTCGACGAAAAGGGCATCATTTGGCCGACTTCGATCGCACCGTTCGAAGTCGTGCTCTGCCCCATGGGTTACGACCGCAGCGAAATGGTCAAGCAGGCGGTCGACAAACTCTATGCAGAACTGCAGGGCGCAGGCGTGGATGTGATTCTTGATGATCGTGGCGAACGCCCCGGCGCCATGTTTGCCGACTGGGAATTGATCGGTGTGCCGCATCGCATCGTGGTAGGCGAACGCGGCCTGAAGGATGGCAAACTCGAATACCAGGGGCGTCGCGACACTGAAGCAACCGCCGTTGCCCCGGAACAGATGTTGGCGTTCATTCAAGCCAAACTTGCCTAGCGTTCCGACGGCATGAAGGATTCCGCGCGGGCAAAATTTTGGCGCATGGCGCGCCATGTTGTCCCGTCCCTGATTTTCGTTCTGGGCACGGCCGGCTGGTCAGGCCTCGCCTGTGCCGGCAACCAGAAAGAGGAGGCAATGGCTGACGCAGTGCGCGCGGCCTTGTCGCGCGCGATTACCGATCCGGCGCCGCCCAGGCCGCAATTCACCGAAATCGAAGAGCGCATCAAATACCTCAACTGGCTCGGTGAAATGTCGGAACGTCTCAAGAAATCGCTGCCCGATATCCAGGTGCGCGTCGATTTTCTCGGTGCCGTCTGGTATGAAGCCAAGCGTGCGGGTCTTGACCCCCAACTTGTTCTGGGCTTGATCCAGGTGGAATCGGGCTTCCATAAATATGCCGTGTCGTCGGTCGGCGCGCGCGGCTACATGCAGGTGATGCCGTTCTGGACGCGTCAGATCGGCGATGGCGACCCGAAGAAGCTGTTCAACATGCAAACCAACTTGCGCTACGGTTGCTCGATCCTGCGCATGTATATCGACCGGGAGTCAGGCGATTTGTTTCTCGCCTTGGGGCGCTACAACGGCAGCCGCGGGCAGCCGCAATATCCCAATGCAGTGCTGGGTGCCTGGAAACGATGGGTTTACAAAGGATGAGCAGGTACCGGACCGGAGAAAACAAAAACGCCCGCGCGATGCGGGCGTTTTTGTTTGGTACCTGGCAAAAGATTATTTCAAGTGATCGGAGATCAATTTCGTCATCTCGAACATCGACACTTGCTTTTTGCCACCAAACACAGCTTTGAGCTTTTCATCTGCATCGATCATGCGTTTGTTCAGCTCGTTTTGCAGCTTGAACTTCTTGATGTATTCCCAAACCTTCTTTGTTACTTCCGTACGCGGCAGCGGATTGGCGCCGACCACAGCAGCCAGAACGGCCGATGGTGTCATTGCTTTCATGAATGCTGCGTTTGGCTTACGTGGTGTTGCCGGCTTAGCGGCCTTCTTGACTGCAGGCTTGGCTGCTGCCTTCGGAGCTGCTGCCTTCTTTGCTGCAGGTTTTGCAGCAGGCTTTGCTGCGGGTTTAGCGGCAGCTGGTTTCTTTGCTGCTGGTTTAGCCGCTGGCTTTGCCGCTGCTTTCTTGGCTGCCGGTTTAGCTGCTGGCTTTGCTGCTGGTTTTGCAGCGGGCTTCTTTGCTGCAGGTGCCTTGGCAGCAGGTTTCTTTGCTGCTGGTTTTGCTGCTGGTTTCTTGGCTGTTGCCATCTTAAAGCCTCCTTCACTATTGTGTTGGGAAATCGCGTCGAACACGCACCGGTAATAGTGGTGCGGATTCCCCTATGATGCAAGTGTTTTTTGCGTGAATTTGAACGATTTTGTGGGGCAAGTGTAGCTTAGCCCACGAATGAAGACACAAAAGCGCGCCTTTAACCATCGGGGGAACAGCGTTTTCCCCCAGGGCGACGCGCATTGGTTTGCACTTTTCTGCACCGCATTGCGGCCGGGCTCGGGATAGTTCACACCTCTTGAGAGGGCGCTTTGCATGGGCGATACGCCCCGGAATTCGTAGTGGGGATTCCTCAGCGCATGCCCGGCATCATGCCCTTCATGCCGCGCATCATCTTCATCAGGCCGCCGCCCTTGAGTTTCTTCATCATTGATTGCATCTGGTCGAATTGGGCCAGCATGCGGTTGACTTCCTGGACCTGCACGCCGGCGCCGGTCGCAATGCGCCGTTTGCGCGAGGCCTTGATCAGCTCGGGTTTGCTTCGTTCTGCCGGCGTCATGGAATTGATGATCCCCTCCATGCGCCGCACCTGCTTCTCGGCCTGATCCATATTGGCGCCGCCGGCCGCCTGCTGGAATTGGGCCGGCAATTTATCCATCAGGTTCGACAGGCCGCCCATTTTTTTCATTTGGCCCAATTGGGCCTTGAAGTCGTTCAGGTCAAACTTGCCGCCGCCCTTGATCTTTTGCGCGAGATCCTGCGCGGCTTCGATGTCGACGCCCTTGCGTGCCTCTTCGACCAGGGCCAGGATGTCGCCCATGCCGAGGATACGATCTGCCATGCGGGCGGGATCAAATGCTTCAAGCCCGTCAAGTTTTTCCGCCACGCCGGTAAATTTGATCGGCTTGCCCGTGATGTGGCGTACCGACAGTGCGGCACCGCCGCGCGCATCGCCGTCTAATTTTGTCAAAATGATGCCCGTGAGGGGGAGGGCATCGTTGAAGGCCTTGGCGGTATTGACGGCATCCTGCCCCAGCATGGCGTCAACCACGAACAGGGTTTCAATCGGTTTGACTGCGGCATGCAGCGCAGCGATTTCCTGCATCATGGCTTCGTCGATGCCGAGGCGGCCGGCCGTGTCGACGATCAGCACATCGTGATAATGCTTTTTGGCGAAATCGAGCGCGGCCAATGCAATATCGACCGGTTTGTCGGTCGGCAGAGACGGAAAGAAATCGGCGCCGGCCTGGGCCGTGACGGTTTGCAACTGGCCGATTGCGGCGGGGCGGTAGACGTCGGCCGAAACGGTCAACACCTTCTTCTTCATCTGCTCGCGCAGATATTTGGCCAGCTTGCCCACCGTCGTGGTTTTGCCGGCGCCCTGCAGGCCTGCCATCAAGATTATGGCGGGCGGCTGCGTAGCAAAATTCAGTCGTGAAGCCTCGGGACCGAGGTCTGCGCCCATCAGCGATGCCAGTTCGCGTTGTACCACGCCGACCAATGCCTGTCCTGGCGTCAGCGAACCGATTACTTCTTCGCCGAGCGCCTTCTCCTTGACCTTGGCGATGAATTCGCGCACCGCAGGCAGGGCAACGTCGGCTTCGAGCAAGGCCAATCTGACTTCGCGCAGCATTTCAGCCGTGTTGGTTTCGGTCAGGCGTGCCTCGCCGCGCATGGATTTGACGACTTTGGCTAGGCGTTGGGTAAGATTGTCGAGCATGGCGATTAATATCTATCTGGAAACAGTGTGGGATTCAGTGCGTTCACAACCTGTGCACCCGAGGTAAATCCCATTTTAACCGATAAGGTGGGGCCTCCAACCGGCTGGACCAGGGATGGCAGCGATTCGTTACATATAATAAAGCCCATTGCAATCAACGCAATGCTGTATGCGCGCCCGCAAACAGGCAAGGCTCGGTCCGAAACCATGCACGGTATCGCTTGGCGAAATTGTGGTTGGTATACACTACGCATATGCAATCAATAATTCTTGGCCTCGCGGTCATTTCCTACCTTCTGGCCACCGGCTTGCCATCGCGCTACAGGCCGGCCATTTCGATTACCGTGGTGGTCGGTTGGCTGGCCCATGCGCTATCCATGGCTTCCGAGATTGACGCGCACGGGGCATTCCGGGTTGGTTTTGCCGTCATGCTTTCCGTCACCCTATGGATTTCTGTGGCCGCATATTGGCTGGAGAATCGCAACCTTGAGCTCGACAGCCTGCGCGTTCTCGTACTGCCGTGTGCGGCAGTCGCAGCCGTGTTGCCGGCTATCTTCCCCGGACAACTGGCTTTGCTCGAAGGGAGATCACCGCTGTTTTCCTGGCACGTTGCGATTGCCATTCTGGCCTACAGTACGTTGACGATCGCCGCCTTTCACGCCTTGCTGATGGCGCTTCAAGAGTCGCGCCTGCATACGCGCAATGGCGCGGCACAACCAGGATGGTTCGGTGCAACGATTGATCGCCTGCCGGCCTTGCTGACCATGGAAAAGCTGCTGTTCAGACTGGTGGCATTCGGTTTTGTGCTGTTGACATTGACCGTGGTGTCCGGTTTGGTATTTTCCGAGCAACTATTCGGCAAGGCTTTCAAACTGGAACACAAGACCGTGTTCACGCTGATGTCCTGGGTCCTGTTCGGCGCCTTGCTGGCCGGACGCAAGTGGCGCGGCTGGCGCGGCAAGACTGCGTTACGCTATTTCCTCTTCGGTTTCATTGCACTGCTACTCGGCTACGTCGGCAGCCATTTTGTGTACGAAGTGATTCTGGGGCGCAAATTTATATGAGATTACTGATCTGGCTGGTCGTTGCACTGGCGGTATTTACCTGGATCAAGCGTGCCCTGGCACCCACCGCCTCAGGGCAACGACGCCCATCGCCCGGTGAGGAAAAACCCGAAACTATGCTGCAATGCGCCCGCTGCGGCGTGCATTTCCCCGCATCCGAAGCGGTGCGCGGCGCCGGGGATAGTGTTTTTTGCAGTGCCGACCATAGGGGATAGAGAATCGGCATGCTGACGCGCACGTTGCGCTCGCCGAAACTGCGCGAGAGTTTCTGGCGTACCCTGATGACGTTCAACGTCACGCGGGTAGTGATTTCCGTCGTGCTGTTTGCGTTGCTCGCGTTCAATCTGAAGCGCGGCGTGGGCGAAGTCGAGCACAGCATCTATTGGCAGACTTGCGTGGCCTATCTGGTTCTAGCGGTGCTGTTTGCCGGGTTTGCTTTTTACTACCGCGCGCGTTTCATTCTGCAATTGCTGGTTCAGATCACGGTCGATATCGTGGTGATTTCGCTGCTCTACGGCGCATCCGGCGGTGCGCGCGGTGGTCTGGCGATTCTGTACCTGTTCCCGCTGGCAGGCGGCGCGGTTCTCTTGCCCTTGATCTGGGCTCTGTTCTTTGCCTCTTCAGTGACGATCTTCCTGCTGGCCGAGACAGGTTACCAACTGTTTACCGCCGCCGGCGAGGCTTCGTTCTCGCAATCGGGCCTTTATGGCGCATCGTTCTTTGCCTCCGTATTCGTCATCAACCGCCTTGCCTCGCGCGTCATCAATCAGGAAGAATTGGCGCAACAGCGTGGCCAGGAATTGCAGGTTCAGGAGGCAATCAACCGTCTCGTCATCGCCGACATGGGTGACGGCATTCTGGTTGTCGAACCCGACAGCACGGTTCAAATCAGCAACCCGGCTGCCGAGCGGATGCTGGGCATTTCGCTCGCGAGCGGGGATGCGGTGTTTCGCCTGATAGACCGGGCGGCGCTGACCCAGATCGCGGAAGCTTTTTTCCAATGGCTGGGCAAGACCGAGCGCGAACGATTGTCCGAGACCTCCGTTTTCGTGGTCGTCAGGCCCGGTGACGAAGCGCCGATGCTTGGAGCGACAACGATTTGGGGATGGCGCCGGGAATTGAGCGTACGCCTGAAACTGCGTTTCGGCACAGTCAAGGCGATCGGGCTCGAAGGTGACCGCACGGTGATCTTTCTGCAGGACGTGACGGAGATCGAGAACCAGGCGCAACAATTGAAATTGGCGTCGATGGGGCGGCTGACGGCCAGTATCGCCCATGAAGTGCGCAATCCGCTTTCGGCGATTTCTTATGCGTCTTCGCTTTTGGCGGAAGATATTGTCGCACCGGGATCGAAGCGATTGCTTAACATTATCGGCGACAATGTTGCGCGCCTCAATCGCATGATCGAAGACATCCTCAACCTGTCGCGCAAGGCGCTGGTGCACGGAGAGCCGATCCAGCTACTTCCTTTTTTTACCGAAATTGCCGAAGAATTGCGGCAGACCTATGCGATTTCCGAAGATGTCCTGCAACTGATAGACATCGGCGAGCAAAGCGTGCGTTTCGACCCGCTGCATTTACGCGAAGTGTTGACCAACCTGCTGTCGAATGCGATACGCTATGCCAGCCGCAAACCTGGTAGCGTGCGCCTGCACCTGGCGTCGAACACCGGCCGGTTGGAATTGCACGTGCAGGACGACGGCGTGGCCATTTCGCCGGAGGTTCGGGCGCACCTTTTCGAGCCGTTTTACACGACTTCCAGCAAGGGCACGGGGCTGGGCTTATATCTGGCGCGCGAGCTATGTCTCAATAACGGCGCCATGCTGGACTACGAATATCGGATGGAAAAATCGGAAGACGGCGTGGAAGAAGCGCGTGGCCGCTTCGTCGTCACATTCGCCAACAGTGACGAAGTTGCTTAAAGGGTGGTTGCTTAAGGGGTGGTGTGAATGCCCATGCTATCATCACACTCCACTGCTACAGTCCTGACGCAGCCATGACCTCACCACGTATTTTAGTTGTCGACGATGAACCCGACTTGCGCGAGTTGCTTGAGATTACGCTCGTCAAGATGGGGCTGGACGTCGATAGCGCAGAGTCGCTGGCGCGCGCCCGCCGCTTGCTGGCCGAGCGCGACTATTCGCTGGTGCTGACCGACATGCGTTTGCCCGATGGGCTGGGGATCGAACTCGTGCGCGAGATTTCGAGTGCCAATAAAAACTTGCCGGTAGCGGTCCTGACGGCATTCGGCAGCGCCGACAACGCCGTCGCTGCTCTCAAAGCGGGCGCTTTCGACTATTTGTCCAAGCCTGTCGGCCTCGATCAACTGCGCTTGATGGTGCACTCGGCCTTGCGCATCAGCCGCCCTGAAGATATCAAATGGAAGAATGAAGATGCCCACCCGACCTTGCGCCTGGTCGGACAATCGACTGCGATGCGCGAATTGCGGGCGCAAATCGTCAAGTTGGCGCGCAGCATGGCGCCGATCGCCATTACCGGCGAGTCGGGCAGCGGAAAAGAATTGGCCGCGCGCGACATCCATGCGCAAAGTACGCGCGCCGACAAGCCGTTCGTTGCCGTGAACTGCGGCGCCATTCCCGAGTCTTTGATGGAGGCGGAATTCTTCGGTTATAGAAAAGGCGCCTTTACCGGCGCTGCCGAAGACCGCGATGGTTTTTTCCAGGCCGCCAACGGCGGCACCCTGCTGCTCGATGAAGTGGCAGACCTGCCGCTGGCCATGCAGGTAAAACTGCTGCGCGCCATACAGGAGCGCCGGGTGCGCAAGCTCGGTGCGACGGCGGAAGAACTGGTCGATGTTCGCCTGATTAGCGCCACCCATCAGCGCCTGGCCGATTGCGTGGAACGCGGCACGTTTCGGCAAGACCTGTATTACCGTCTCAATGTGATTGAGCTCAGCCTGCCGCCCCTGCGCGAACGTAGCGACGACGTGGCTATGCTCTCCTCGCTTATTTTGGACCGCCTGGCCGGTGGTGGGCAACCTGCGATGCTGGCGCCGCAGGCACTGCTGGCGCTGACGGCGTATTCGTTCCCGGGCAATGTGCGCGAACTGGAAAACATCCTTGAGCGAGCCGTTGCATTTGCTGCCGACGGCGTGATCGAGCTTTCGGATCTCGCGCTCAAGTCCACGGCTGTTTCAGCTTCGGCGCCGCCCAATGGCGCAAACCTCGCCGGTGCGACAGCGGGCGCCATTCCTGTCTCGCCAAATTCCGCAGCGGTCGGCGCCGGTACTGCCCGTGCCGAAGCGAACGATGATCGGCCCAAGCCGCCTGAAGGGTTGCACAAGCCGCACTTCGACGACCCGGGAGCAAGCGGATTATCTGGCGCCTCCGGCGGCGGCCCGGCCGGCGCAAGGCAATTGCTACCCGATCTGCCGTGCAACCTGCCGCTTCACCTTGATGAGATCGAGCGCGACATCATCAGGATCGCGTTGCAGAAAACCCGCTACAACCGTACGCAGGCGGCCGATTTGCTCGGCATCAGCTTCCGTCAATTGCGTTATCGCATGCAAAGGCTTGGGGTCCATGACCCAGAGTGATGGTTCCGTATCGTTTGCGTTTGACGCCGAAGGGTGGTGTCAGGACGCGACGATCACGCCGTCCCCCAATTTTGACGCAAGGCCGGAAGCGATGCCGGTCGATTTGCTCGTAATCCACAATATCAGCCTTCCAGCGGGCAGGTTCGGCACACCGCATGTGGCCGATCTGTTTTGCAATCGGCTTGACCTTTCGGCCGACCCGAGCTTCCCGGCGCTGCGCGATCTGCGGGTTTCGTCGCATTTTCTGATTGTTCGTGACGGCGAACTGATTCAATTCGTTTCAATCCGGCAGCGCGCCTGGCACGCCGGTTCGTCTTCCCACGACGGGCGCGAGCGATGCAATGATTTTTCCGTTGGCATAGAACTCGAAGGCAGCGACGAGCTTGCGTTTGCGGATGCGCAATATCAAACATTGAGCCGGCTGACGGCAGGTTTGCAGCGGGTATTGCCACTGCTTAGCGTGGCCGGGCATGAACATATTGCCCCCGGCCGCAAGACCGATCCCGGTCCGCATTTCGACTGGTCGCGCTATCGCGAACTGCTCGAAAAAAATGGCGTCACCGATCCCTCTTTGCCTCGGCTGCGCTTTCCTGCACATATTTAACCAAGCTTCGGAGAACAAGAATTTTGTATCGCATGCCGGCCCCCGGGCGTGGGGCATTAACGCGAAATGTCAATCGCAATGCAGCAAAAATAAATGCCTTTTTGTCAGAAAAAGAGATTGCATACCGAGGCTATGGGCACTAGAATTAGTGCAAATCACAACTTCAGCACTATATGTAGTGCCCGATGGTGTCTGAGGGGTGTGTCCAGCAATGGTATCCAGATTTGCTTTGACAAGGTTCAATATTGATTCCCGCCTCATGGCTGTTCGGTTTCTTTGATGCACAGGTGGTATTGCAGTATGGGCATCTCCAGGAATCGTAGCGAGCGTTTTGTGCGGCCAGGGTGGTTGAAGCAGTGCAGGCGGTGGAGCAGGGGATTGGCGGACCGCGCAGTAGTCTTTTATGTCCAAGGCTGGATGAGGGCTGGAACAAACCCTTCATATATATGTTGATCCTGTCGCATGGAAACCGATGCAGTCAATTTGGTTTGCATGGCGCACAGTGGTAGGTGGTATGAACTTCCCCGATGCCGGGGGTTCAAACAATAATCATACGTGGCAGCGCATCTGCCCAGTTAAATAAGCTTCGGAGGTTTTACTCAATGCATACATCCCAAGAAATTTCCGTAAAATCCCCCGCAGATTTCGGTATCAACCAATCCATGGGTAGCGTCGGCGCCAGCACGGCGGCGGCACCAGCCGGTCTCGCAGACTATCGGATCATCCGCCGCAACGGCGCAGTGGTCGGATTCGAGCCGTCCAAGATTTCGATCGCCGTGACCAAGGCGTTCCTTGCAGTCAACGGTGGCCAGGGCGCCGCGTCGGCCCGTGTGCGCGAACTGGTCGAACAGTTGACCTCGAACGTGGTGTCGGCGCTGGTGCGCCGCCAACCCGCGGGCGGCACCTTCCATATAGAAGACATCCAGGACCAGGTCGAACTGGCCCTGATGCGTTCGGGCGAGCACGATGTTGCACGCGCTTACGTGTTGTACCGCGCCAAACGCATGGAAGAACGCGCGCAGCAGCGCGGCAACAAGGAAGTGACCGGCGGCGTCCAGTTGCACGTGCTGGAAGACGGCCAGCGCCGGCTGCTCGACATGGAGCAGGTGCGCTCGCTGATTACGGCAGCGTGCATCGGTCTGGAAAAGCATGTCGACGCGGAAGCCATCCTCGCCGAAACGGTCAAAAACCTGTATGACGGCGTACCGGTCGAAGAGTTGCACAAGTCGGCGATTCTGGCCGCACGTGCGCTGATGGAAAAGGACCCCGCCTACAGCCAGGTCACCGCACGCTTGCTGATGCACACGATCCGCAAGGAAGTCTTCGGCCATGAAGTGGCCCAGGGCGATGCACAAGCCGCCTACATCGAATATTTTCCGAAGTTCATCAAGAAGGGGATCGAAGCCGAGTTGCTCGATACCAAGCTGGCCCAGTTCGATTTGGCAAGGTTGGGTGAGGCCCTGGTGCCGGACCGCGACCTGCAATTCGGCTATCTCGGCCTGCAAACCCTGTATGACCGTTACTTCCTGCACGTGCGCGGTACACGTATCGAAATGCCGCAGGCATTCTATATGCGCGTCGCCATGGGCCTGGCCCTGAACGAAATCGACCGCGAAGCGCGCGCCATCGAGTTTTACAACCTGTTGTCGACCTTCGACTTCATGAGTTCGACGCCGACCCTGTTCAATTCCGGCACCCTGCGTTCGCAACTGTCGTCGTGCTACCTGACAACGGTTGCCGACGATCTGGACGGTATTTACGAAGCGATCAAGGAAAACGCCTTGCTCGCCAAGTATGCCGGTGGCCTCGGCAACGACTGGACGCCGGTGCGTTCGCTTGGCGCTCACATCAAGGGTACCAACGGCAAGTCGCAAGGCGTAGTGCCCTTCCTCAAGGTCGTCAACGACACGGCCGTTGCCGTGAACCAGGGCGGCAAGCGCAAGGGCGCAGTGTGTGCCTACCTGGAGACCTGGCACATGGATATCGAGGAATTCCTCGACCTGCGCAAGAACACCGGTGACGACCGCCGCCGCACCCACGACATGAACACCGCGAACTGGATTCCCGACCTGTTCATGAAGCGTGTGATGGAAAAAGGCGAATGGACGCTGTTCTCGCCATCGGACACGCCGGACCTGCACGACAAGGTCGGCCGCGCTTTCGAAGCCGCTTACACCGGCTACGAAGCCAAGGCTGCGCGCGGCGAAATGCGCCTGTTCAAGAAGATCGCGGCGCTCGACCTGTGGCGCAAGATGCTGTCGATGCTGTTCGAAACCGGGCATCCATGGATCACATTCAAGGACCCATGCAACATCCGTTCACCGCAGCAACACGTCGGCGTCGTGCATAGTTCCAACCTGTGCACCGAGATCACCTTGAACACCAACGAGTCCGAAATTGCGGTCTGCAACCTGGGCTCGGTGAATCTGCCGGCGCACATGAAGGACGGCGTGCTCGATCACGCCAAGCTGCAAAAGACGATTCGCATTGCCATGCGCATGCTCGACAACGTGATAGATATTAACTATTACGCCGTCAAGAAAGCGCGCGATTCGAATCTACGTCACCGCCCGGTTGGCCTCGGCATCATGGGCTTCCAGGATTGCCTGCACATGATGCGCGTACCTTACGCTTCCATGGGCGCAGTTGAATTCGCCGATCGTTCGATGGAAGCAGTCTGCTATTACGCTTACCAGGCATCGACCGAACTGGCCGAAGAACGCGGCCGTTACAGCTCGTACCGCGGTTCGCTGTGGGATCGCGGCATCCTGCCGCAGGATTCGCTGAACCTGCTGGCCGAAGAACGTGGCGGCTACCTCGAAGCCGACCGTTCGGAATCGATGGATTGGACTTCATTGCGGGCGCGCATCAAGGAATTCGGCATGCGCAATTCGAACTGCGTCGCCATTGCCCCGACCGCCACGATCTCCAACATCATCGGCGTGGCAGCCTGCATCGAACCGACTTACCAGAACCTATATGTGAAGTCGAACCTGTCCGGCGAATTCACCGAAATCAACGAATACCTGGTGCGCGACCTGAAGGCGCGCGGTCTGTGGGACGAAGTCATGATTTCCGATCTCAAGTATTTCGATGGCAGTCTGGCCAAGATCGACCGGATTCCGCAGGACCTGCGCGATCTGTACGCCACCGCCTTTGAAGTTGAACCGTCATGGCTGGTGGAAGCCGCATCGCGCCGCCAGAAGTGGATCGATCAAGCCCAGTCGCTCAATATTTACATGGCCGGCGCCTCGGGCAAGAAGCTCGATGAAACCTACAAGCTGGCATGGCTGCGCGGTTTGAAGACTACCTATTATCTGCGCACCATCGGCGCTACGCACACCGAGAAGTCGACCTCCAAGACCGGCGCATTGAACGCCGTGTCGACCGACGGTTCCGCTTCAGGCGGCATGGCGGCCGGCTCTGCGATGCCGGCATCGATCCGGACCGAGGAAGGTGGCCCGGCTTGCACACTGCGTCCAGGCGACGCAGGTTTCGAGGAATGCGAAGCCTGCCAATAACCGGCACTCACTGTGGTCGGGCGGCATATCCCCCGACCCGGCGAGCTGCGAAAAACCAAGTGCAGCACCGGTAACACGAGATTGCAAACAAGTACCAGGATTCGCTTTTGCGGAAATTTGAACTACATTGATAGATGAGCATCTAAAAAAACGGACAGAAGAATTCCTGAAACAGGATTCGCGGTTTAAAGATGCGGCTGTCACCAGAAAATAGATAAGGAAAATCACTATGCTGAATTGGGATGAAGATGTTGCACCGGCAGCCAACCCGAGCCGGGCTCCCCAATTTGTACCGCCTGCGCCGCAGCCGGCGCTCGCTGAAGTAAGCACATCGTCCCACGCGGCCATGAGTCCGCAACTGCGCGACGTCGCTTTTGATCCGGCGCTGATGGCCAAGCCGGCTGCTGCGGGCGAGCCGACGCGGCGCATGAATGCTGCCGACAAACGTATCATCAACGGCCAGACCGACGTCAATCAACTGGTGCCGTTCAAGTACAAATGGGCCTGGGACAAGTACCTGGCCGGCTGCGCCAACCACTGGATGCCGCAGGAAATCAACATGCAGCGCGACATCGAACTTTGGAAAGACCCGAACGGTTTGACCGAGGACGAGCGCCGCCTGGTCAAGCGCAATCTCGGTTTCTTCGTCACGGCTGATTCGCTGGCGGCCAACAATATCGTGCTCGGCACCTACCGTCACATTACCGCGCCGGAATGCCGCCAATACCTGTTGCGCCAGGCGTTCGAGGAAGCGATCCATACGCATGCCTACCAATACATAGTCGAGTCGCTGGGACTGGACGAAGGCGAGATATTCAACGCCTATCATGAAGTCGGTTCGATCCGCGACAAGGATGAATTCCTGATTCCATTCATCGATACCCTGACCGATCCGGACTTCACCACCGGCACCACCGTCAACGACCAGAAATTATTGAAGTCGCTGATTGTGTTTGCCTGCCTGATGGAAGGCCTGTTCTTCTACGTCGGCTTCACGCAGATCCTTGCACTCGGTCGGCAAAACAAGATGATGGGTGCAGCAGAACAGTATCAATATATTTTGCGCGATGAGTCGATGCACTGCAATTTCGGAATCGATTTGATCAACACGATCAAGATGGAGAACCCGCATTTGTGGACTGCAGAATTCCGCGAAGAGATTAAATCGTTGTTTTTCCGTGCGGTGGAGTTGGAATATCGTTACGCAGAGGATACAATGCCGCGTGGAGTGCTTGGTTTGAATGCTCCGATGTTCAAAGGATATTTGCGGTTCATTGCGAATCGACGTGCACAGCAGATCGGTCTCGATCCAATGTTCGCTCAGGAAGAAAATCCATTCCCGTGGATGAGCGAAATGATCGATCTGAAAAAGGAACGTAATTTCTTCGAAACGCGCGTCATCGAATATCAAACAGGTGGTGCGCTGAATTGGGAGTGAGTGTGCAACGACTCGCTCCAACGACCGAAGCAAGGCAAGGCAGGTTTGGAGCAGTCGAGTACAACACTAAAAAAGACTGCAAGAATTGAAGGACTTAAATCAAAGTTGATGAACAGTAGACGACCTCATCGTTCCGAACTGTCAGGGCAGGAAAAGCCGACGCCGCTAAAGCCGATTCAATCGGCGATGGCGGCTTTTTCTTTGAGAAAAGACTTGTTTTTTGTAAACAGTATTCCGACGCTGGCATAACTGCCGGCGTTTTTTTTGGCGAGAGAGACGTGCAGATAATGCCGTCGCCGCCAATTTGGATTGGCCGAGGAAGGCCGATCCATAGCTGAAGTGCTGCATCCAGGATAGGAACGATGCAGCAGTTCAGCTGGTGCCGAATTCATTAGCGCAAACAGATGCATGCTTGCGCCGATGAATAATCCGCTTGCAGCGTCGCGCGCGACGCCTCAAGAGGGTTTCCAACTTAGTAGATTGATTTTTTCCATCACGTGAAGGAGAAACAAAATGGCAACAGCAACAAAGAAAGCTGCGGCGAAACCCGCTGCAAAGAAAGCCGCTCCGGCGAAGAAACCTGCCGCTGCAAAGAAACCTGCCGCTGCAAAGAAGCCGGTAGCCAAGAAAGCCGCAGCCCCTAAAAAGGCAGCAGCAAAACCGGTAGCCAAGAAGGCAGCAGCAAAGCCGGCAGCCAAGAAGGCAGCAGCTCCTAAAAAGGCAGCGGCCAAGAAGCCGGTAGCCAAGAAGGCAGCAGCTCCTAAAAAGGCAGCAGCAAAGCCGGTAGCCAAGAAGGCAGCAGCTCCTAAAAAGGCAGCAGCCAAGAAGCCGGCAGCCAAGAAGGCAGCAGCTCCTAAAAAGGCAGCAGCCAAGAAGCCGGCAGCCAAGAAAGCAGCGGCGAAGCCTGCTGCCAAAGCGGCGGCTAAACCTGCTGCGAAGCCTGCAGCAAAACCGGCAGCAAAGAAGGCAGCACCTAAAAAGGCAGCGGCACCGAAGAAGCCTGCAGCAGCCAAGCCTGCTGCGGCAGCAGCGGCAGCACCGGCAGTGAAGACGGTATTGAATCCGGCCGCAGCATGGCCTTTCCCTACCGGCACACGCCCATAATATCCAGGTTCGCTTGGAAGCCTGAGTAGCTTCAGGCACAATTCCCGTTGTGTGGCCTTGTGTCGCACAACGGGTTTTTATTTTGGAGAATGTCGTGCTTGATATCGTCTCGATATTGCTGGAAGCGGTTGCAGGATTGATTGGCGGCGTGTTGTTGTTGCGTTTTTGGATGCAGGCAATTCGTGTTCGTCCGCCGGGAAACCTTGCTCAGTTCATCTATGAATTGACCGATTGGCTGGTCAAGCCTTTGCGTCGTATCGTACCGGGTTTCGGCGGCTACGATTGGGCCAGCCTGATTGGCGTCCTGCTGATCCTTGGCATTCTGGCGAGTTTTTCTGCATGGTTGACCAATTCGTTCGTATGGTCTGTCATCTTGAAGATTGCCCTGATTGACCTGCTGCGCTGGATTTATTACGGTTTGATCGGGATCATGTTACTTGGTGCAGTGTTCAGCTGGGTGAATCCCCATGCGCCGATGGCTCCATTTGTGCAAGCCTTGTCGGACCCCTTGTTGCGGCCCCTGCGCCGTATTATCCCTCTCATTGGAAACGTCGATCTTTCCCCGATGATCGCCATGATTGTGCTTTACATCTTGTGGATTAAACTGACGCAGTTGATCATCATCCTTCCATTGTGAAAGACCAGCCATGGTGCGCGTCCTTGCCGATGGGCGCGCGCTTACGTGTGCATGTCATTCCCAATGCGCGGAAAACCGAAATCGCGGGGTTGTATGACGGGTCGTTGAAGATCCGTCTTCAGGCGCAGCCGGTGGAGGGCAAAGCCAACGACGCGCTGGTGCGCTTCCTTGCTGAAGGCCTCAAATTGCCGCGCAAGGCGGTGGTAATAACACGCGGAACAACAGGCCGCGATAAAGTCGTTGCCGTTACCGGCCTTGATTGTGAGGCAGTTATTGCCGCGTTATTACCCGAAAGCCAGGTTCAGGCCGGCAAATCGTAACCAAATGCCGCCTTGAAGCGCCGTTCGATCTCCTGCCGCGACGGCGCGTGGTTTTGTGCACCCTGATGTGCAATCTTGATCGATCCCAACAAGCTTGCGAGCCGCCCCGAAGTCGCCCAGTCGAAGCCGCGGTCAAGTCCATACAGGATGCCGGCCCGAAATGCATCGCCGCAACCGGTAGGGTCAACGACGCGCTCGGCCGGCACGCACGGAATGTCGATACGTTGTCCCCCGACATGAATTTCCGAACCTTTTTCACCACGTGTCACGATCAGGGCTGTCACACGAGCTGCGATCTGCTCCAGGCTCAAACCGGTGCGCCCTGTCAGTAGCTCTGCCTCGTAGTCGTTCACGGCCACGTAGGTCGCGAGGTCAATGAAGTGTTCCAATTCCTTGCCGTCGAACATCGGCAGCCCCTGGCCCGGATCGAAAATCGTCGCGATCCCGCGTGCGGCGCAATCTTCGGCATGTTGCAGCATGCCGTCGCGACCGTCCGGGGCAACAATGGCGAATTTGACCGCGCCGGCATCGGCAACCTTGATTTGATTCGAATAGGTCATGGCGCCCGGGTGGAAGGCGGTGATCTGGTTGCCGTCCGCATCGGTGGTGATGTAGGCTTGCGCGGTATACGAGTCGTCGAACTGGCGTATGCAGCGGCGGGAAATGCCGAGCGCGTCGAGGCGTTCGATGTAGGTCGCCGCGTCTTGCCCGATGGCTGCCATGATCAATGGGTCGCCGCCGAGCAGTTTCATGTTGTAGGCGATATTGCCGGCGCATCCGCCGAATTCGCGCCGCATACTTGGCACCAGGAAGGCGACGTTAATCTTGTGCAATTGATCGGCCAGCAGCGCCTCGGAAAAACGTCCGTGAAACGACATGATCGTGTCGTAGGCAATGGAACCGCAAATCAGTGCTGTCATGGCTTTGTCCAATAAGTAGGGGTGGTTGGCGTGCCGATTTCGCATGCTTGCTAAAGACGCAAACCGGGATGTTACGCGCTAACGATAAAACACGTCCACATGATAGTTGGCCGGCTTGGCGTCGGTAAATTCGAAATACACCTTGACTTGCTGCTCCGAGGTCGCGGCGAAACCTTTTTGTGGGTCGGTCGATGCAGGGAGGTACTCGGCGGGACTGAAAACGCGGCGCGCGAGCGGAATATTATTTTCGTCGATTAAAGTCATTTCAAGCTGCGGCCAAGCCTGCACGGTACTGCCGGAATTGCGCAGCAACAAGCCTAATTCCGACGTGTCCTTGCGGGTCGCAAGCGTCACGATCTGATGGGATTCTATCGATATGTTGTCGATCTGGGCCGGCAGGCCGATCTTGCAGCCAAGATAAGTGCAGGCACTTTGCAGCAAGGGCTTCGACTCGGGAATGCGCGCGGCGAGCTGGTCGCGGAAGGCATAGCCGGCTTGCCCCAGCGCTGTCAGCAAGAGCAGGAACGACCCCGCACTCATTGCGATGCGCATGCTACGTCCGCGCGTCTGTTTCTTGCGCTCGCGTTTGACGAATTCCGGCTCTTCTGCCTCGGAAAGGCTTTCCGCCTGGGCAGGCGGGGGTGATTCTTCCGTTGCCGGCGGAATCTCTTCCTGCATCGTGACAAGCGGGCTGCGCACATGCGGACGCGTTTTCTTCTTGCCACGTGCGGGCTTGCGCTCGAATTCTTCCATGACCTGATCGAGCTGGTCCGGCACGTCCATTGCGGGCACGTGCGCCGCATCCGCGTGGTCCGCATGCCCAGGCTGCTGATTCTGGTGATCCTGCTCCTCGCTCAGGTCAACCAAGGTCATGCGTTGCAGCGGATCTGGCGCCGGCGTTTCCTCTGCAGCAGGTGACGCCGCGGGTGATTGTGCAAACGCCGGTTCGGCAGGGCCTGCTGCAGGCAAAGGCGACTTGCGCGGAACTTCGACAAACTCGACTTCGATCGGCTCGTCCGGTTTGTGCTCCACCACGATATCGGGAATGGAGTCTGGTTCTGCCTCAGGGTAAGCGAAATCGAGCTCTGACGCCGATGCTGGCGGCGCCGGCGGCATGGCTTTGGGCGTATCCGATGTGGCCGGTTGCGAAGGAGCAAGCGAAGCTGGTGCAGCGGCCGGTGGTGCGCTGGTCGCCGACTTCGTGGCCGCTGCAGATTCTGTTGCCGACGGTGTTCGGGTTGCGGCAACTGCCTCGGAAGAAAGCAAGTGTTCGATGCCGTTGAAAATCTGCTTGCATGAACCGCAGCGCACCAGGCCTGCCCGTAGCTTCAATTGATCGTGCGCGACGCGGAACGTCGTTCGACAATGCGGGCATTGGGTCGCTAAGGCCATGTATTGCGATTTCTAGTATTTTGATCCGGACAGAGCAATCCAGCCATCGCGCTCAGCCCAGACCGACAGCTTGATAAAGGGAGCATACGCTGCAGCGACTTCTTCGGCCTGGCGTTCCAGCACACCGGACAAGACCAGGCTTCCGCCCGCAGCGACCCGACCGGACAGCATCGACGCCATGAGCTTCAAGGGACCGGAGAGTATATTTGCCACCACGACATCGAATTGCGCGCTTTGCGCTTCCGCTTCAAATGTCTCGGGTAAATGATAGTCGATCTCGCAATGATTGCGAAGCGAGTTGTCGCGCGCAGAGGTGATGGCTTGCGGGTCGATGTCGACCCCGATGACTTTTGTCGCGCCCAGTTTCTTGGCCACCATGGCAAGAATGCCGGAGCCGCAGCCGTAGTCGAGCACGGTCAGGCCGCTCGGCGCGTGCGCTTCCAGCCATTCCATGCACAGCCGCGTGGTCGGGTGGCTACCTGTGCCGAAAGCCAGTCCGGGATCGAGTTCCAGGATCAGGGCTTGCGGATCGGGCGCTTCGTGCCAACTGGGCACAACCCAGATGTTCTTGCCGATATGAATGGGCTCGAACTGCGACTGGGTCAGGCGGACCCAATCCTGGTCGGCCACCGAACGCAGCGTAAATTGCGGGGACGCTGACAGACCGATCGATTTGGCTGCTGCGGCGGTCAAGCCTGCGTGATCGGCATCGATTTCAGTCAATGCCACGACGCGGCTGTGTTCCCAGGCGGTTTCACGCGGCTCCATCCCCGGCTCGCCGAACATTGGTTGTTCGGCGTCGGTCCCGAGGTCGGCATCTTCAACCGATACGGATAGCGCGCCCGCATCGAGCAAAGCGTCGGACAGCGCTTCCGCATGGTCGCGTGCCACTTCAATGACAACTTCTACCCATGCCATGCGCAGTTCCTAGCTCTTTGTGGTGGTTTGGGCGTCTTTCACCAGATCCGGTTTTTCGGCCAGCTTCTGTTCGAGATAATGAATATTGGTGCCGCCTTCAATGAAACGCGCGTCGACCATCAGCTCGCGATGCAGGGGGATGTTGGTCAGAATGCCTTCCACCACCATTTCGGACAGGGCGATCTGCATGCGGCGAATCGCCTGCTCGCGGGTCGGCCCATAGGCGATGACCTTGCCCACCATCGAGTCATAATGCGGCGGTACATAATAGCCGGCATAGGCGTGGGAATCAACGCGGATGCCAGGCCCGCCTGGCGCATGCCAGGAAATGATCTTGCCGGGCGATGGCGTAAACTTGAACGGATCTTCGGCATTGATGCGGCACTCGATGGCATGGCCCTTGAGTTCGATGTCGCGCTGGCGGAAGGTGAGCTTTTCGCCGGCAGCAATGCGAATCTGCTCCTGCACAATATCGACGCCGGTGACCATTTCGGTGACCGGGTGTTCCACTTGCACACGCGTGTTCATTTCAATGAAGTAGAACTCGCCGTTTTCGTACAGGAATTCAAAGGTCCCGGCGCCGCGATAGCCCATCTTGCGGCATGCTTCCGCGCAGCGGTCGCCGATGCGTTCGATGATCTTGCGCGGAATGCCGGGAGCAGGGGCTTCTTCGATAACTTTTTGGTGGCGGCGTTGCATAGAGCAATCGCGTTCGCCAAGCCAGACCGCATTCTTGAAGTCGTCGGACAGGATCTGGATTTCCACATGGCGCGGATTTTCCAGGTATTTCTCCATATAGACTTCGGGGTTGCCGAAAGCCGCGCCGGCTTCGGCCTTGGTCATCGTGACGGCATTCAGCACAGCCGCTTCGGTATGCACGACGCGCATGCCGCGTCCGCCTCCGCCACCGGCCGCCTTGATGATGACCGGGTAACCGATCTTGCGCGCGATACGCACGATTTCCTTCGGGTCTTCCGGCAATGCGCCTTCCGAACCGGGCACGCAGGGAACGCCGGCGCGGATCATGGCTTGTTTCGCCGAAACCTTGTCTCCCATCAGGCGTATGGTGTCCGAGCGCGGGCCGATAAAGACAAAGCCCGATTGTTCGACTCGTTCGGCGAAATCGGCGTTTTCCGACAGGAAACCATAGCCGGGATGGATCGCTTCGGCATCGGTCACCTCGGCCGCACTGATGATGGCCGGCATGTTCAGGTAGCTTAGCGCGGAAGGCGCGGGCCCGATGCAGACCGACTCGTCGGCCAGTTTGACGTACTTGGCTTCACGATCGGCTTCCGAGTGGACTACGACCGTCTTGATGCCCATTTCGCGGCACGCGCGCTGGATGCGCAGTGCGATTTCACCGCGATTGGCAATGAGAATTTTTTCAAACATAGGAAAGGTGCCTGACAGCGTTATATGCACCTCTAAAATCTAGTGGGCGGCTCGACCTTGAGCCGCTCGCAACAATTTTTAGAGGCGCCTTCATGTTTAGGAACAAGCTGATGGTTCGCTACTGCGCGAGCGAGCAGGCGGCGAGCCGATATTGCTCATAGCATTTAGGCAATCACGAACAAAGGCTGGCCGAATTCGACCGGCTGGCCGTTTTCCACCAGGATTTGCTTGACCACACCACTGATGTCGGCGTCGATCTCGTTCAACAGTTTCATCGCTTCGATGATGCAAAGGGTGTCGCCTTCCTTGACGCTGGCGCCGATTTCGACGAAAGGCAGGGATCCTGGGGAAGAGGACCGATAGAAGGTTCCGACCATGGGCGATTTGACGACATGGCCAACCACTTCGGCAGGTTCGGCGGCGACCACTGCTGCTGCGGCACCGGCGGGAGGTGCGGCCTGATATTGCGGCGCAAACTGCTGCGCGCCCTGCGGATGAACCATGACCATCTGGCTTTGCGGTGCCGCGCCGGATTTGACGATCCTCACCTTGCTCTCGCCTTCAGTCACTTCCAGTTCGGCGATGTCCGATTCGGCAACCAGATCAATCAGTGTCTTTAATTTTCTTAGATCCATGTGAAGTCCCTTGGAATATATTTTTAATGCGAGTGGAAAATCCCGGCAATTATATGCCAATTGCCCGAAGATAATCGAGATTAAAGTCTTTTTAGGGAAAAATCGATGGCGGCGCGATATCCTTCCGTGCCCAAGCCGCAAATGACGCCGACTGCGATTTCCGACAGGTAGGAATGATGCCGGAATGCCTCGCGACGATGCACATTGGATATATGCACTTCAACAAACGGAATCGCTACCCCCGCCAAGGCGTCGCGCAAAGCGATACTGGTGTGGGTCAAGCCCCCAGGGTTGATCACAATGGCATCAATGCCTTCCTGCCTTGCCGCATGGATGCGATCAATCAGACCGCCCTCATGGTTGGACTGAAAGCAATGTAGCGCTGCTCCGGCGGCCTGCACCTGTGCCGCTGCTGCTTGCTCGATGTCTTTCAACGTGTCCGACCCATACACCTCGGGCTCGCGCATGCCGAGCAGGTTCAGGTTCGGTCCATTGATCAGCAGTATGTTTTTCGCCATGAAGATGCAACCCGGTTTCGCGAGGGTGCGCGCATTTTGCCGCTAAATGGCAATCCTTGGCAAGCAAAAATGTTTGATCAAGTAATTGCTACAAAGACCATGATGACGCCATGATGCCGCCAACTTCAAGCAAAAAACCCCTAAAGCGCAGCTATATCGCGCTTCACCTGGTCAACCTTCAAGCTTCCCAAGTAGGTCTTTTTTACTTGCCCATCTGCTCCGATCAGCAGGCTGAACGGCAGGCCACCCGCAGGATCGCCCATCTTGCGAAGCAGCTCGGAGCCCCCCATGCCACCGACATAGAGGGGATAGCTGATTTTGTATTTTACCGAGAATTCCTCGATGTTGGAGGCGGAATCAATGCCGATGCCGATGATTTGTAGATTCTTGATTTTGCCTTTGGCTTGCAAATTTGATAATTCCGGCATTTCCTGAACGCAAGGGTGGCACCACGTGGCCCAGAAGTTGACCAGAAGGATTTTCCCTTTCCATTGCGCAAGTGCTTGGCTTTGGTTCTTGGCATCCGGCAATGAGGTGGCGAAAAAATCCTGCGCCGCTGCGGCCGAAGGCGTTTCCGCGAGTGCCCGTGCATTGCCAAAATAAAGGCCGATAGCAGTAAATAGAATAGCGATAACGCCAGTTGCAAGATAATTTGATTTCATGATGCCGTTTGCTGTTCGATCATATTGCGTATGGTATCAGCATTGGCGATGCGTCGCTCCGCACCATTTTTTTGCTGGATGCGCATGTCGCCATGTTCGTACAAAGCCAAATGTACGCCTTCCTTTTGCCACATGAAACTGACGACTTCAACAGTTTTGCTGCGGTCGGCGAAGTGCGTGGTTTCTGAAACTTCGAAATTGACGTTCTTGTTTAGCAGGTAAATTTCCACGTCCTTGGCGCTGTCGGCAAACAATTGCAAATGAATGTCTGAGTGTTCGCCCGCAGTGCCGTTGAGTACAGCGCCGGTCAGGTGAGGCTTGAACTGGACCAGATCTTCCATCAGGCGCAGCGCCAGGCGCCGCAAGTGCAGCAGGCGAGCCGGCTGGGTATCGCCGAAGAACAGTTCGTTGTATTGCCTGACTTCTTCTTCAACTTCGCTGTTGTCCGGCAACAAATCTCCTGGTACTTTGCCGTCGCCCAGGATTTGCCGGGCTGCTTTGCGTTTGGCGGTACCGTAATCACAGCCGTCTTCGGCGATCATGCGCGCTGCAGCGGCCGCGATTTCGGCGCGCAGGGTATCACTGGTGGAGGAAAAGCTTGGCATTGGGAAGGCCGGTAATCGGCGCGTGTCGACGCTGCTCAGGTAAAATCACGGTATTGAATCGACTGAATTGTACAATGCATATTCACATACTGGGTATTTGCGGCACCTTCATGGGTGGACTGGCCGTGTTGGCCAAACAGGCCGGCCACGTGGTAACAGGTTGCGACGCCAACGTTTACCCGCCCATGAGCACCCAGCTCGAGGCGCAGGGCATCAAGCTGATCGAAGGCTTCGGACCGGAGCAGGTCGACTTGCGGCCCGACTTGTTTGTGATCGGCAATGTTGTTTCGCGCGGCAATCCGCTGATGGAAGAGATTCTCAACCGCAATCTGCCCTACACGTCCGGGCCGCAATGGATAGGCGAGCACATATTGCAAAGCAAATGGGTGCTGGCGGTCGCGGGGACCCACGGCAAGACGACCACGTCGTCCATGCTGGCCTGGGTTCTCGACGATTGCGGCTACCATCCTGGTTTCCTGATAGGCGGCGTGCCGCTGAACTTCGGTATTTCGGCGCGCCTTTCAGGCGCGGGCGCAGATTCCGATTTTTTCGTCATCGAAGCAGACGAATACGATACCGCTTTCTTCGACAAGCGCAGCAAGTTCGTCCACTACCGTGCGAAGACGGCGGTCCTCAATAATCTCGAATACGACCATGCCGACATCTTCCCCGATCTGGCCGCAATCGAGACCCAGTTTCACCATCTGGTGCGCACTGTCCCCGGCATTGGGCGCGTGATCGTCAATGGAAACGAAGAATCCTTGCAACGAGTCCTCGTGCGCGGTTGTTGGAGCGGCGTCGAACGCTTTGGCGACGGCGGCGCCGACTGGACCATGCAAGTGCGTGGCGATGGGGAGTTCGATGTCTTGCTCAAGGGTGCAAACGTCGGGCGCGTGAATTGGGATTTGAGCGGCGCGCACAACCGCATGAATGCGTTGGCGGCGATCGCGGCGGCACGCCACGTCGGCGTACCGCCCAACCAGGCAATCGCCGCATTGAACCGTTTTGTCAACGTAAAGCGCCGCATGGAAGTGCGCGGCAAAGTCCGAGACGTGACCGTATACGATGATTTTGCGCATCACCCGACGGCAATCTCGACAACGGTGGCAGGGCTGCGCAAGCGCGTTGGCGCAGCACGCATCCTGGCTGTTCTGGAACCGCGCTCCAATACCATGAAGCTCGGCACAATGAAAGACGCGTTGGCGGGCAGTCTTGCAGAAGCCGACCTGGTGTTCGGTTATGGCGCCGACGGGACCGGCAAGGATGCATTGGGGTGGGACCTCGGTGCCGCACTTGCGCCGCTCGGCGCCAAGGCGCATGCCTATCAAGATCTGGCGCAGCTCGTGCAGGCGATTGCCGCTGCCGCCCAGCCGGGCGACCACATACTCGTCATGAGCAACGGCGGTTTCGGCGGCGTGCATGGCAAGCTTCTTGAAGCGCTGGCATGATTTTGTACCTGCATGGATTTCGTTCGTCGCCGCAATCGTTCAAGGCGCGGATTCTTGAACAGCGTTTGACAACACTCGGCCTGGCGCACCTGTATTGTTGCCCGCAATTGCCGGCATCGCCCATGGCGGCTGCCGCTCTGGCAAAGGACTTGGCATTGGACATGTTGGGCGACCGGGACGCCGAAGACTTGACGCTGGTCGGTTCTTCGCTCGGTGGTTTCTACGCGAACTGGCTGGCCGAAGAAATCGGCTGCCGCGCTGTGCTTCTCAATCCGGCGGTGCAGCCGCCGCGCGACCTGGAAAAATATGTCGGCGTGACGACGGCTTACCATTCCGACGAGGTGTTTGAATTCAAGCGCACCTACATCGACGAATTGAAGGAGCTTGCCGTTTCGCGCATTACCGGGCCGGAACGCTATTTTCTGCTGGCGGCGAAGGGTGACGAAGTGCTCGATTGGCGCGAGATGGTCGCGCATTATGCCGGCGCGCCTCACCGCATCATCGAAGGCGGCGATCACGGTATCAGTGAATTTGCGCAATATGTCGATCAGGTGCTGGAATTTTGCGGCCTTCCCCTGTCAGGAAAGGCATGAGGCAATTGGCGTGCGCAGTAGGCGCCTGGCGGCAGCATGTGAATGGAGTCGATGCGCCGCATGATTTGCGTCACTGGCTGACCGACAGGGTATCATTGACAGTCAAGCTGATCGCGCACAGTGCGCAATTTCGCGTACAGCGCCTGACACAGCAAAGAGCTGTCTGTCTTGCCGACGAATATGCCGCCATCGGTTTGGCCCGTCGCCTGTGCGTGCAGGAGCGTGAGGTTTTACTGGTGTGTGATGGGGCGCCGGTGGTGTTTGCGCATACTGTCGTACCCTTGCAGGCAGACGCAAGCGATTGGCCGTTTTTCAGCTCGCTGGGCGAACGATCATTGGGAACAACGCTGTTCGGCGATCCAATGGTTGCGCGCGGGGACCTGGAGTATTGTCGACTGGCGGCCAACCATCCCCTTGCGGTGCGCGCACGTACGGCTGTCGGTAACTCGACTCTCCCCGGCCCCTTGTATGCGCGGCGTTGCCAGTTTCGGCGCAGGAACGGCGTGTTACTGGTGACGGAAGTATTTTTGCCGGCTGTTGCCGATTTGACTCTTAAACAGTCCAGCGTGAGTCCTTGCCGCTATGTCGGCGGTAAGCGCTTCAATGCCGAAGCGACAGGGCGGGCGGGAATCGGCGGAAGCCGCCTGTGATCCGGCATGATCGAACGCGTTGCCGATCGTCTGAACCGAATTTATTAATATACAAGTTAACCAATGAATTTATTTTTTGAAGAGTCCGGCGATTTTAAGGCCGGGGCAGTCCTGTCGCAGCAAGGCGAGGCCTATCAGGTCGAGCTGCCGAGCGGCAAGCGCACCAAGGTCAAGGCCAAGGACGTGCTGGTTCAATTCACCGCGCCATCGCCTGCGGAATTACTTGCCGAAGCCGAAGCGGCCGCTGGGTCCATCGAGCTGGACTTCCTTTGGGCGGTCGCCGGCGAAGAAGAATTCGGTTTTGCCGATCTCGGCGCGGAGTATTTTGGTCATACGCCAAGACCTGCCGAAGCGGCCGCCTTGTTGCTCAAGCTGCAGACTGCGCCGATGTACTTTTACAAGAAAGGTAAAGGGCGTTACAAGGCCGCGCCGGAGGCCTCTCTCAAAGCTGCCCTGGCGGGGCTTGAAAAGAAACGTCTGCAGGCGGTGATTCAGGGCCAATATGTCGAGGAACTCAAGGCCGGGCGCCTGCCCGAGGCAATGAAGCCGCTGGCATTGCAATTGTTGTTCAAGCCGGACAAGAACAGCATCGAATACAAGGCGCTCGAGGTTGCTTGCTCCGCCATGCAGATCGCGCCGCAAAACCTGCTGCTGCAAGTTGGAGCAATTGCTTCGCCGCATCAACTGCACTTGTCGAAATTCCTCTACGAGTATTTCCCCAAGGGCACCGCTTTTCCTCCGATCACGGTTCCCGCTGGGCGAAACTTGCCGGTGGCTGCGGTTGAGGCATTTTCCATCGACGACGTGACGACCACTGAAATCGATGACGCGTTTTCTGTCGAAAAACTGCCTGACGGCACGGTACGAGTCGGCATTCACATTGCGGCGCCAGGCTTGGGCGTGCAGCGTGACGATGCCATCGATGCAATTGCCAAGCAGCGCATGTCGACCGTCTATATGCCGGGAGACAAGATCACCATGCTGCCGGATGCCCTGGTCGATTCGTTTACGCTGGCAGAAGGCAAGACCTGTCCGGCGGTGTCGCTGTATGCGACGCTCAATACCGAGGATTGGTCGGTCATTGCTACCGAGACGCGGGCGGAAATGGTGCCGATTGCCAATAACCTGCGCCACAACGATCTGGACGCCATGGTGACTGAAGAGAACCTGGCGGCGGGTCTCGGCGACTACCCGCGCAAGGACGAGATTGCCCAGTTGTGGCAATGGGCGCTGGTACTGGAAAAAGGCCGCATGGCAAAGCGCGAAAGCTTCGGTCTGCGGCCGGAGCAGACCAACCGCGTCGATTTCAATTTCTATGTCGAAGACGATGTCGTCTCGATCCTGCGGCGCAAGCGCGGTGCACCGTTGGACAAGATCGTGGCTGAGCTGATGATTTTCGCCAACAGCACTTGGGGCAAGCTGATGCACGAACATGGCGTGCCGGGCATTTATCGCGCACAAGGCGGCGGCAGCGGTGGCTGGGCGGCCAAGATGCAGGTACGCATGGTGACCCATGCGGCACCACACCAGGGACTCGGCGTCGATCAATACGCCTGGAGCACATCGCCGCTTCGACGCTACACGGACCTGGTGAACCAATGGCAGATACTGTCATGCATCGAGCACGGCGTTGCCGCGCCGCTGGCAGCCACATTCAAGCCGCGCGACGCCGATTTGTTCGCCATTGTTTCTGGCTTTGACGCCGCGTATGCCGCGTATGCCGATTTCCAGAACAATATGGAGCGCTACTGGTGCCTGCGCTGGCTCGAACAGCATGGTGCGCGCCAGGTTGAGGCGGTCGTGCTCAAGGACGAAGTTTTGCGCCTCGTGGATATCCCACTGATCGTGCGGCTGCCCGGCATGCAGGCGCTGGCGCGCGGCACGCAGGTCAAGCTCGATCTGCTGCGCTGGAACGAAGTGGACCTGTCGGTAGAGGCGCGTCTGCTGGAAGTGATCTCGGGGGCGACGGTGCAAGAGGCCGACCTGGCGGACGATGTGCCTGAAGATGCACCGGAAGGAATGTTGGAAGAAGCGGTGGAAGCGGCAGCCGAGGGCGGCCCGGACCTTGCCATCGATGGCGCAACGGCGACAGAAACAGGCGATAGCAATGCAGCACACTCGCCAGTCGGCGAGGCAGGAGCCGATTTGCCGGCAAGCGCAGCTTGAACGTTCAGATTGTCGCAATGCAATCACGGTAGGCGCGTTAGCAAAAGATTTTGCTCTGCAAAGCGTCGATTTTCAGTGGAAAATTGACGTCTTTGCCGTAGAATCGCACTGTCCCGACATTTCCGCCCTTGGCTCATTTGAAGATATTTCAGTCAAATTCCGTTTTACCCGCCGCACTCTCGGTTTCCTTTGCGGTGCACGCGCTACTACTGGTCGGAGTCAGGATCGTCGCCCCCGACGCCTTCAGATCCAAGCCGATGGATCCCGGTCTCGAAGTCATCCTTGTCAATGCCAAACATGATCGCGCGCCGCTGAAAGCGGAAGCTTTGGCGCAAGTCAATCTCGATGGCGGCGGCAATGCCGATGCCGGCCGTGCCAAATCCCCGCTGCCCGATATGCAAAAGAGCGAAGAGGGCGACGCATTGAAAATAGCGAAGCGGCATATCGACGAGCTGGAAGCCGCACAGAAACAGTTATTCAGCCAGGCGAAGACCAAAACCCCCTTCACGGTGAACCCGTCGGTCGACAAGGACAACCCGCAGCCGGTGCAGCCCGACGGTACCGACAAGGTCGACAGCAACAAGCAGATCAGCCGGCAAGCCGCCGAAATTGCCAAGGAAATCGAAGACTACAACAAGCGGCCGCGCAAGACGCAGTTGACGCCTTCGACCAAGCGCGATGGCTACGCTTTGTATTACGCGGCCTTGCGCACGCGCATCGAAAAATTCGGCACCCTCAATTTTCCGCAAAAAGACGGCCAGAAGCTGTATGGCGAACTCCTTGTATACATCCCCATATTCCAGGACGGCACGCTCTATATGAAGGAGGGCGGACCGCGCGTGGAGCATAGCTCGGGCAACAAGGATCTGGACAAGGCCGCATTGCGCATCGTGCGGCATGCCGCGCCCTACGGCGAATTTCCGAAGAACATGCGCTCTGCCGACAAGGAAGATGTGTGGGAAGTCATTACCCGCTTCAAATTCAGTCGGGAAGAAGGCCTGGAAACCGAATTGCGCGGAGCAGGTAAGTGAGCACCGCGGCGGACCGCTACGCGGTGGTCGGCAATCCGATTGCGCATAGCAAATCACCGTTGATCCATGCCCGTTTTGCTGCGCAGACCGGGCAGCATCTGACGTATGAGCGCATCCTGGCGCCCATCGACGGGTTTGTCGACACCGTGCGCGAATTTTTTTCCGCCGGCGGAAAAGGCTTGAATGTCACGGTTCCGTTCAAGCTCGAAGCCCACGCGCTTGCCGATACCTTGACGCAACGCGCGCGGGCGGCAGGCGCGGTCAATACGCTCAAACTGGATGATGCCGGGCTGTTGGGCGACAATACCGACGGCGCAGGACTTGTGACCGATATCGAGCAAAATGCCGGCGTTGCGCTGCACGGAAAGCGCTTGTTGCTGCTTGGTGCCGGTGGCGCGGCACGTGGTGCAATTTTGCCGCTGTTGCAGGCCGGGCCGGCGCAACTCGTGATCGCCAATCGCACCGTCGACAAAGCCCAGGTCCTGGCGCAGCAGTTTCATCAAGCGGGCAACATGCTCGCGTGCGAGTATGCACAATTGCAGGGCGTTTTCGACGTAGTGATCAACGCCACATCGGCCAGCCTGTGCGGCCAGTTGCCGCCCATTCCGGCGCATATATTTTCGTCCTCGACCTTTGCTTACGACATGATGTACGCGGCCGAACCGACCGTATTCCTGCGCTTTGCCGCGAGTCACGGGGCCGCAACGCGCGACGGACTTGGCATGCTGATCGAACAGGCCGCCGAGGCGTTTTTGCTGTGGCGTGGCATCAGGCCGTTGACTGCGCCATTGTTTGCCGAATTGCGCGGCGCCCGATAACATGGTGTCGCTGGCCAGCCGCGTGAAAGCAAACGTGGTAACGCGCATGAAAAAACCGTGGACCTTTGGCCGAGTGCTCTTGTGGACAATATTGGCGGCAATCGGCTTGTTTCTGCTTTTACAGCTGTATTTTTTTGTCCAGATATGGTGGTGGGTTGACCATAATCCGAGCTCGACAAGCTTCATGCGCCGCGAAATGGGCATATTGCAGCAAAAAAATCCAAATATCGTGCTCAAGCATACCTGGGTACCCTACGACAAGATATCGGATAACCTCAAGCGCGCCATCATTGCCTCGGAAGACTCGAATTTCACCGAACACGAGGGGGTCGATTGGGAAGCGCTTCAGAAGGCCTACGAAAAGAATAACCGCAAAGGCAAGGTCGTCGCAGGCGGCTCGACCATAACGCAGCAATTGGCCAAAAATCTGTTTCTATCCGGCCAACGCAGTTACTTGCGCAAGGGCCAGGAATTCATCATTACCTACATGCTGGAATTCTGGATGGAGAAGGAACGCATCTTCGAAATCTACCTCAACTCGGTTGAGTGGGGCGTCGGTGTCTATGGCGCGGAAGCGGCTGCCCAACACTATTACGGCATACCGGCTTCGGCGCTTAACGCAGGCCAGGCGGCGCGCCTGGCGGTCATGCTGCCTGACCCGCGACGTTACGACAAAAACCGCACCTCGGCCTATCTGGAGCGGCGCACGGCGCTGATTTTACGCCGCATGGGCGCCGCAGACCTGCCTTGACTGTTGCGACTACCCTTTGGCGAGCGCCGATCTGGCTGCTTCGATCGTCTCGGCGATGATTGCGTCGTCATGCTGCGCTGAAACGAAGCCGGCTTCAAAGGCTGACGGAGCGAGATAAACCCCGCGGTCGAGCATGGCGTGGAAGAAGCTGTTGAACGCTGCCTTGTCGCACTTCATCATTTCGGCAAAATTGGTCGGTACCTGCGCGGCAAAATAAATGCCGAACATGCCCCCTACCGAATTGGCGCACAGGTCGACGCCCGCTTCCTTGCCCGCTGCCGCAAAGCCCGCTGCCAGTTTCCTGGTTTGTGCGTCGAGGTGCTCATAGAAGCCTGGCGCCTGGATCAATTTGAGCGTGGTCAATCCGGCTGCCACGGCAACCGGATTGCCCGACAAGGTGCCTGCCTGGTAGACCGAACCAATCGGGGCCATGTGGGCCATCAGGTCGGCGCGCCCGCCAAATGCCGCAACCGGCAACCCGCCGCCGATGACTTTACCCATCACGGTCAGGTCGGGCTTGATGCCATAGAGCGCCTGGGCGCCGCCCAATGCCACTCGGAAACCGCACATGACTTCATCGAATATCAGGATCGCGCCGTACTGGGTGCAGACCCGGCGCATGGTTTGCAGGAACTCAGGGCTGGCCGGTAACAGGTTCATATTGCCGGCTACCGGTTCTACGATGACGCAGGCAATGCTGTCGCCCCTGGCCTTGAACACTTCTTCCAGTTGAGCCGGATCGTTATAGTCGAGTACCAGCGTGTGTTTGGCGAAGTCTTCCGGCACGCCGGCCGAAGTCGGATTGCCGAAGGTGAGCAAGCCGCTGCCTGCCTTGACGAGCAGGGAGTCGGCGTGGCCATGGTAGCAACCTTCGAACTTGACGATGGTATCGCGTTTGGTTGCGCCGCGTGCCAGGCGCAGTGCGCTCATGGCCGCTTCCGTGCCCGAGGAGACGAGGCGAACCTGTTCGACGGACGGCATCAGGCGGCAAATTTCTTCGGCCATCTCAATTTCGCCTTCGGTCGGCGCACCGAAACTCAGGCCTCGCGTGGCGGCATCCTGGACGGCGGCGATCACTTGCGGGTGAGCGTGGCCGACTATAGCCGGTCCCCAGGAGCCGATATAGTCAATATAGCGGCGGTCGTCCGCATCCCAGAAGTGCGGCCCCAGCGCGCGCGTTATGAAACGCGGCGTGCCGCCAACGGATTTAAAGGCGCGTACGGGAGAGTTGACGCCGCCCGGCGTGGAGATTTGGGCGCGGCTGAACAAAGTGTCGTTTTTTGAGGAGGAAATCATCGTTTGGAAACTTTTAATAGGTAAAATCCTGCCGAGGGTCGGCGGGGTTGAAATTTTATTGCGCGGGGGCGGAAGGTTCGGTCGTCTCGGCGACCGCTGCTTCGGAATCGCGCGCCCAGAAATAACGGTCCAGAACCAGTTTTCCCATGCCCAGGCGTTGTGCGTGAGAGATCGCGGCGATGGTAAATTCCTGCGCTTCGAGCACGGCTTCGGGAACGTCCAGGCCATTGGCCAGCAGTGCCGTGATGGTTGCCGAAAGCGTGGCGCCGGCGCCAGCGAAGCTGCCCGAGACACGTTGCCAGTTATCATGGCGGACTACGCCCGATTCATTGAACAGTGTGTTGGCAACGTCGCCCACGTCGCATGGCGTGCCGGTCACGAAGAGGTATTCGCAGCCCATTTCGATAACCTTGATGGCATCGATACTCAGCATGTCTTCAGTTGACTGCTCGCGCCAGGTTTCGGCAAAGCGGCCCAGTTCGACTGCAGACACGACAAGTATGGTCGTTTGCGGGATCAGCAACTCGCGCATCGCGATCAGCAGATCTTCGCTTTCGAGTCCCTGGTCCGGCATGCCCGACACGAAGGGGTCCAGGATCAGCGGAATGTCCGGGTAATCGGAGACGATCTCCGCAATCACGGAGACATTTTCGATGCTGCCGACCGCCCCGACCTTAAAAGCGGCGACAGGCATGTCTTCAAGCAGGACGCGCGCCTGGTCGGCGACCCAGTCGGGGTCGACCAGTTGGACGTCTTCGACGCGAGCAGTGTCCCCGATCAGGATGCTGGTAATGACGGAAAGGCCGTGGCAGCCCATGGCGGCAAAAGAGGCCAGATCTGCCTGAATGCCGATTGCGCCGACCGGATCGGCTGCTCCAAAGGTTAAAATGAGCGGAGAAGTTTGGTTTTGCACGTTGGGTAGATTAAGATATCTGACTTTGCATTTTACTTGAAGGGCAATCGGCCGTGAGCACTAATGAAACGATGAACGAAGAATTCAAAACATGGATGTGCCTGATCTGCGGTTGGGTCTATGATGAAGCAGCTGGATTGCCTGAGGAAGGCATCGCTGCCGGCACCCGTTGGGCCGATGTGCCGATGAATTGGACCTGTCCGGAGTGCGGGGCACGCAAGGAAGATTTTGAGATGGTTGCTATTTAAGCGTTCCCAAAAGTCAATATTCAGACTATTTGTGGTATTTTTTGGTCTGAAAAGCCCCTGCGGCAGCTTATCCGAGGCGATGTTGTTAGAAAGCATCTTGCTTTTTATCACCGTTGGGCCGTATATTGAACGGAGTTTAATTGAGATGACGTCATGACAACATCAACGGAGAAGACCAGCCTGAAAATCATGGTGATCGACGACAGCAGCACAATTCGACGATCTGCCGAGATTTTCCTGGGTCAGGCCGGGTATCAGGTCGTTCTCGCGGACGATGGCTTCGATGCGCTTGCCAAGATGAATGACCACAAGCCGGCGCTTATTTTCTGCGACATTCTGATGCCGCGGCTCGATGGCTATCAAACTTGCGCCCTCATCAAGAAGAGCTCAAAGTTTCATACCACCCCGGTTATCATGCTGTCCTCGAAGGACGGCCTGTTCGACAGGGCAAGAGGGGCGATGGTGGGTTCGGATGCCTATCTCACCAAACCTTTTACCAAAGACAGCCTGTTGAAGACGGTGCGCGAACATACGGCACAGGCGCTTGCCAAGTAAAAATTTAATTGAAGTGAAGGTTCAAGATGGCTATTCAAAAAATTCTTGTAGTGGACGACTCCCCAACGGAACGTTATTTCCTGACCGATATCCTGATCAAGAATGGTTTCTCCGTGTCGACCGCCGAAAACGGCGAAGAAGCGCTGCTCAAAATCAAGGCGGATAAACCGCAGTTGATCCTGATGGATATCGTGATGCCGGGTCAAAACGGGTTCCAGATCACGCGCGCAATCACTCGCGACCCGGATACGCAAGACGTGCCGGTCATCATTTGCACCAGCAAGGGTCAGGAAACTGATCGAATCTGGGGCTTGCGCCAGGGCGCACGCGATTACATCGTCAAACCTGTCGACCCTCAAGAGTTGCTGGCGAAAATCGCGGCGCTCGGATAATTTTTGCTCATGAGCCAATCCAACTCGGATCTACAGCCAGCGAAACCATTCGGCAAGCCCGATGCGGCGGCGCGCCGCACCCGCATGCGCGAGTTCCAGACCCAGTTGGTCGAACGGATGCAGGCTGCGCGTGCGGGGACAGATACGCGCGTCAGCCAGCTAGGCGTCATGATAGGCCAGCGCCGCTGGTTGTTGAGTCTCCAGGAAGCCGGCGAAATCGTTTCGGTTGGTGCGATCACCAAGGTGCCTTTGACCCACGGCTGGTTTCTCGGCCTGTCGAATATCCGCGGCAACTTGATCAGCGTGATCGATTTTGCGCAATTTCAGGGCCAGAGTACGACCCCGATCGACAAGGAAAGCCGCATCGTGGCGTTCGCGTCCGGGTTGGAATTCAATTGCGGGCTGTTGGTGTCTCGTGTGCTTGGTTTGCGTAATGTGGCCGACATGGAAAAGCGCAACGAAACGCAGGAAGGTGTGGCGCAGTGGTCTAGCCAGCACTATGTTGATCGTGATTCGCAGGTCTGGACCGAGCTCAATTTATCATTGGTCGTGCAAGATCCACAATTTCTGCATGTTGGTTTGTGAACCGTCCGGCTGTTCGGCAGGGCGGGGTGTAATACGTAATTTGGATTGGGAGAATCGGTAATGGGGTTTAGTCTAAAGTCCTTTTCCAGAGGCAAAAAAGAAGAACACGCCGAGGAAGAAATGATGGAAAGCGAGTTGGGCTTGTCCGACGCACCGCTTGATGCCGCACATACTGTCTTGGCGCAAAACGAGCCCGATACGGAGGCGCCACAGGCCGCAAGTGCCGATGTCCCTGCGCAATCGCATGATGCCGGACCGAATCCGAACGTCACGCTGATCGGCGAGGCGCTGCAAAAATCGGGCGGCTTCAAGGTGCCTTTGGTCGGCCATTTGCCGCTGCAGCGGCAATTGCTGATTCTGGCAAGCATCCTGATCTTTGCCGTGATTCTGGGTGTGCTGTTCGTGTACCTGAATTCCGTGCACTCGAATCTTGCGTCCAATCAGACGCAGATTGCCGGTGACGCGCTGATGCACTCGCAGCGTATCGGTAAGGCGGCGCCTAACGCGATTCAGGGCAACCTGGAAGCGTTCAAGGAGTTGGACGAAAGCCGCAAGGAACTGAACAAGGACTTGAAGATCCTTACGTCCGGCGGTAACTATCAGGGTACGGACATCAGCACGCCGTCGGCCAAGATGGGCGAGATCCTGAAGGATACGCAGAAGCACTGGTCCGATTCCGAGAAGGCGGCAGGCACGATTCTGAACCTCAAGAAAGAGTTGACCGGTTTCGGTGAAACGCTGCAGAAATTGAATGGTTTGTCGCCGCAATTGCTGGAACTGACCGAGCAAATCGCCGTGCTGAAGGCGCAGGGCCAATCGACCCCGCATGAAGTCTCCGCCGCCGGCCAGCTGGAAATGTTGACTGAACGTCTCGGCAAGAGCGCCAGTGAATTCATGACGGCGCAAGGTGTGAACCCCGAAACTGCGTTCCTGCTCGGTAAAGACACCAATACCTTCAAGGACATCACTGACGGCTTTCTGAACGGCAGCGAAATTCTTAAACTGCCGGCCACCAAGGATGCCGATACGCGCGAGAAGCTGACTGAACTCAAGACGACCTTTGCCGAGTATCAGGATTCGGTGCAAGCCATTCTGGGCAATCTGCAAAGCTTCATCGCCGCAAAGCAGTCGGAATTGAAGATCTTTGAAGATAACGAATCCCTGAAGGCCAGCCTGACGACGCTGCAAAAGAAATATCGCGAAGACCAGGACTCGTTGAACTGGACCTTTTACGCGATGATGGCCTCGGCCGTTCTGGCGCTCGTTGCCGCAGCGGGCATCGCGGCCGTGTTCGTGGAAGAAGGAAGCAATCGTACGAAAGAAGCGGAATTGCGCCGTCAGGAAGCTGAAATTCAACGGCAACAAGCGCAGCAGCAAGAGGAAGAAGCCAAGAGCGCCAACGACCAGAACCAGGCCGCTATTTTGCGCCTGATGAACGAACTGCAAGAGGTTGCGGACGGTGACTTGACGGTGCAGGCGACGGTGTCGGAAGACATCACCGGTGCGATCGCCGACTCGGTGAACTACACGGTGGAAGAATTGCGCGGGCTGGTTGAACGCGTTACCATGACGGCGCAGCGCGTTACGTCGGCTTCGAATCAAGCACAAAACATCTCGACAGAACTGCTCTCCGCGTCGCAAAAGCAATCGCGTGAGATTCAGGAAACCGGTCAGGCGGTGCTGGAAATGGCGGCCCAGATTACCGACGTATCGAAATCTGCGAACGAATCGGCCGAGGTGGCACGCCAGTCGGTGTCGGCGGCAGAACAAGGTTCCAAGGCGGTGGAAAACGCGATCAAGGGTATGAACGAAATTCGCGAACAGATCCAGGAAACTTCGAAACGAATCAAGCGGCTCGGTGAGTCGTCGCAGGAAATTGGTGAAATCACCGAACTGATTTCCGACATTACGGAACAAACCAACGTTCTGGCTCTGAACGCTGCCATTCAGGCGGCATCGGCAGGTGAAGCGGGGCGTGGATTCTCGGTGGTTGCGGAAGAAGTTCAGCGACTGGCGGAACGCTCCGGTGAAGCGACCAAGCAGATCGGTGCGCTGGTGCGTACCATTCAAACAGATACCCACGATGCGGTTGCCGCTATGGAAAAATCAACCCAGGGTGTGGTTGAAGGAGCAAAACTTTCCGATGCGGCCGGCGCTGCTTTGTCGGATATCCGACGCGTTTCGAACCGACTCGCTGATCTGATTCAAAGCATCTCATCGGCAACCGAAATGCAGGCGACATCGGCCAACGGCGTGGCGCAGAATATCCAGAACATTTTGACTGTTACCGAGAAAACGCAGGAAGGTACGCAGCAAACCGCGTCTTCGATTCGCGAACTGTCGAAACTGGCCGAAGAGCTGAAGAACTCGGTGTCGCGATTCCGTGTTGCGGCCTGATGCCAGGCTGCAATGTCGGCCTTGATTTGGCCTGAAATCGACCTTTATTCGGCTTGAATTCGGCCTGATTTTGGAATAGCAAGAGTTTATATCGGCGTAGTGGCCTTTTGAAATGCATGGCGGCAGGCTGCGACAGCAGCCTGTT
>DATBQE010000090.1:0-18455 GCA_036561005.1 Burkholderiaceae bacterium
TATTTTAAGCGAAGAAGAATTTCGAGAACTCGTGCGTAGTTATCAAAGGAATTGATTTCGCGATGGCGCCACAGCAATGATATGCCGATCTTCGACCGAATTTACCCAAGACATCATGATCGAAAATTTTGAAGTAATTACGGATGTGGCAGAGATTGCTAAATTAAATGCGAAACTTGGCAGAAACCTCAGCAAGTCATTCAAGTTTAAAGAAATGCGGGAGATAACTTGGCCCGTTGGCCACGCTACCCGCAATGTTTATTTCGGGCGGCCCATCGGGACTAGCGTACCAGCTTGGTTCCACGAAGCAGAGGATGATCGACTATATAATTATATTCTGATCGGGGATCCGCGCTCTTCCGCTTGGCTTGAAATAACAGCGCAAATAAATTTTCCAGCAGGGAAATATACCCGAGCATTTGCCGGCGCCTTCGTTCGAGATTCGACCGGCGATGTTCTTCTCTCCCACCGTGGCAAGCTGACCAAGGGCAGGGCCGGTCTGAAAAAAGATGACGTTTTTAGAGAATTCGCGCCATTCCTCATAGAGGCCGCAGACAATACGATTACTTCGACCTTGATCTTAATTGGCAGCCTGGATGATCCTGAATTGGCTGCGCGTCTTTTGGATTTTGCCATGGAAGCGCGCGAAGTTGCCCGTAGGTTGGGAGGTTCTACCAATCCTCTTGTTGATGGGTCGATTGCGAAGACTGATATCAACAGGGCTGAGGGCGCGAAACAGCCACATAGTCAGCCAGCATCACCAACGTCTGCCGAACGAAAACTGAAACTTAGAAACTATTTCGATGAGCACGCTGGCTCATCAGACATCAAAGGTCGCAGAAGCGGAAAGCGAACGGTGGAGCATGGCGACATCGTCAAGGCGCTTGAGAAATTAGTCAGCAACCTCGGTGCCACGCAAAAGTCCCAGGCGATTGATCTAGCGTTGATCACAAACAACAATGCATTGCTATTTGAAGTCAAAACATCCGCTCGGACCACCGACGTATATACGGGTGTTGGACAACTTTTGATTCACGGAGAAAGTATCGCGGAATTGCTCGATCTACCTGTGAAGCGCTTTCTTGTATTACCTGAAAAGCCAAATTCCGAACACGAACGCCATATCGTCACAAAGGGGCGAATGGCAATCGTACTTTACTCAAAACACGGTAACGGCTACCAGTTCGATGGACTGTAAGCATCCAAAAAGCAAACAACACAAACAAATACGTAAAAGGGTCAGCATCGGCATCCGCACAAACAACGCCCACATTCACGGATAACGGCCAGTACCTTGGCTGAAAGGGTGAGATTCCCCTACATTCTGCAAGCCGCGACTTCGCTCGTAGGCGAAGTCCTTCGAACCTCTCCCGTAAGCCAAGCAGTTGCCTTACTCGCTTCCGCAAAAAGCAATGCCCGCGTTCGCGGGCATTGCTAACTAACTTGGCGGAAGCGGTGAGATTCGAACTCACGAACGGGTTCCCCCGTCGCCAGTTTTCAAGACTGGTGCCTTCAACCACTCGGCCACACTTCCTTTTCTTTGGGCTTGCCTGGAATGGCTTTGCCCATCGGAAGGCAGCATTATACCTAGGTGAGGGGGATTTGGCACGGGGTGGGGGGTTAATTGGCTTGTCTTGCTCGCTATCCCCCTCATCCCCACCCTTCTCCCCTGTATCCCTACGCCGGGGGCCCTGCAGGGAGGGAATACCCGCTTGCAGGCGGGTGTCGTTACGTCGGCAGACGGCATACCGTCTGAATTCCCGACTCCACCGCCTGCGGGAGAAGGGAGTAAAGCCTCCGTTCGAGTTAATCCGCCAGGAAGATTTGTTGCAAATCGTTTAAGAAACGCTGGCCTAGCTGGGTGGGCTTGATCAATTGGTGGTCGCGGGTGAGCAGGCCTTTGGCTTCGGCGGCATTCAATTGCTTTTCGATGGCGTTCAGGGTCAGGCCGGTACGGTCGGCGAACAAGTTGGGGGCGAAGCCGTCTTGCAGGCGCAGGGCGTTGAGCATGAATTCGAAGCCGAGTTCGCTGCGGCTGATTTCGGCCTCTTCCTGGATGGCGCTGCCGGCTTGCATGTTTTCAAGGTATGCCTTGGGTTGCTTGTAGCGCGCCTGGCGGATCACGCGGTGCGGGAATGACAGCTTGGTGTGCGCGCCGGCGCCGATGCCGAGGTAGTCGCCGAATTGCCAGTAGTTGAGATTGTGGCGCGCCTGGTGGCCGGGTTTGGCGTAGGCGGATACTTCGTAGTGGCAGTAACCGGCGGCTGTGGTTGCGGCTTCGATCATGTCCTGCATTTCGGCGCTGGCGTCGTCGTCGGGTACCACGGGCGGGTATTTGGCGAAGTAGGTGTTGGGTTCGAGCGTGAGGTGGTAGAGCGAGAGGTGCGGCGGCGCCAAGGCGATGGCGGTGGCGATGTCTTGCTCGGCTTCAGCCAGCGTTTGCTGCGGCAGCGCGTACATCAGGTCGAGGTTGAAGTTGGTGAAGTTGGCGTGGGCAATCTCGACGGCGCGGTGCGCTTCGTTGTCGTCGTGGATGCGGCCCAGGGCTTGCAGGTGACGTTTGTTGAAGCTTTGGATGCCGATGGAGAGGCGGTTGATGCCGCTGGCGCGGTAGGCCTTGAATTTTTCGGCTTCGAAGGTGCCGGGGTTGGCTTCCATGGTGATCTCCGCGTTGCCGTCCAGCGGCAGCAGCGTGCGGATATCGGACAGCAGGCGGTCCAGGCCGCCGGCGGAGAGCAGGCTGGGCGTGCCGCCGCCGATGAAGATGGTGTAGATCTTGCGGCCCCAGATCAGCGGCAGCGCGCTTTCGAGATCGGCGCGCAGGGCGTCGAGGTAGCCGGCTTCGTCGGGGAAGCCGTCCTTGGCTTCATGCGAATTGAAATCGCAATATGGGCATTTGCGCACGCACCAGGGGATGTGCACGTACAGCGCCAGCGGCGGCAGCGCGGTGAGCGTGATCACGCCGGGCTTCAGGTAGGCCATGGCGGCCGTGCTGGCGTCTGCCGGTGCTGCGTTACGACTGGTTTGCCCGATTGGCTTGATGGGTATCATGGCAGTTTTCCGCGCAGTTTTTCCACCAGGTGGCGCAAGGCCTGGCCGCGATGCGAGAGGCGGTTTTTTTCTTCGACGCTCAGTTCGGCGGCGGTTTTTTGCTGCTGCGGCAGCCAGAAGTGCGGGTCATAGCCGAAGCCGCCCTGCCCGCTTGGCTCGGCTTTGACTTCGCCGTCCCAGCGGCCTTCGGCGATAACGGGTTGCGGATCGTCTGCGTGGCGCACGAAGACCAGCACGCAATAGTAGTAGGCGGATTTGTCTGCCTGCTGCGCGAGGTCGGCGACCAGTTTCTGGTTGTTGCGGGCGTCTGATTTTGGCTCGCCTGCGTAGCGTGCGGACCAGACGCCGGGCGCGCCGCCCAGGGCGTTGGCGCAGATGCCGGAGTCGTCGGCCAATGCCGGCAATCCCGTTAGCTTGGCGGCTTGGCGCGCCTTGGCCAGGGCGTTTTCGACGAAGGTGACGTGAGGTTCTTCGGCTTCGGGGACATTGAAGGCGGATTGGGGGCGCACGTCAAAGCCGATGGGGGCGAGGAGTTCGCCGAATTCTTTGAGTTTGCCGTGGTTGTTGGAGGCGAGGATCAGGGTTTGGGGCATGGTGATGATGACGAGACAGTGGGAGTGGTCGGCACAGTTGCTCCCCTCTCCCGCGGGCGGGAGAGGGGTTCTTAATGAACTTGTAGCTTAGTTTATCCCCAGCGTCTTCTTCTGCAAAGCAATCAAATCGCTGATCCCGCCCTGCGCCAGATCAAGCAAGCGGTCCATCGTCGCGCGGTCAAATGCCGCGCCTTCTGCCGTGCCCTGCACTTCAACAAAATGCCCGGCATCGGTCATGACGACGTTCATGTCGGTGTCGCATTCGGAGTCTTCGGCGTAGTCAAGGTCCAGCACGGGCATGCCTTCAAACACGCCGACCGAGATTGCGGCGACGAAGTGTTTGACGGGGATGGCGGCAATCGCGCCGCTTGCGTGCAGTTTGCTGAACGCGATGTAGGCAGCGACCATCGCGCCGGTAATCGATGCTGTGCGTGTGCCGCCGTCGGCCTGGATGACGTCGCAATCGAGGTGCAGTGTGCGCTCGCCGAATGCGGCAAGGTCGAACGCTGCGCGCAGCGAGCGGCCGATAAGGCGCTGGATTTCCTGCGTGCGGCCCGATTGCTTGCCGCGTGCGGCTTCGCGGTCCATGCGTGAATGGGTCGAGCGCGGCAGCATGCCGTATTCGGCCGTCATCCAGCCCTGGTTTTTGCCCTTGAGGAAGCCGGGCACCTTGTCTTCGATGCTGGCAGTGCAGATCACGCGCGTGTCGCCGCATTCGATCAGGACCGAGCCTTCTGCATGCTTGGTGTAGTCCTTGGTGATGCGGATGGCGCGCAGCGCGTCGACCGCGCGGCCGCTGGGGCGGTGTTCAAACGTCATGAATTTCCTTGCTGATTGTTGTTCGGTTGGTGGTGCTTGTTTGCGTTGCTTATTTGTGTGGCTTATTTGCGTGGCTTATTTGCGTGGCTTATTTGCGTGACTTATTTGCTCGTGATCTTGGTCGACTTTTCGATCGCACCGCGGATTTCGTCGATGGCTCTTTCGATTTCGTTGTCGTTGAACGGGTCGGCGTTTTCCAGGTCGGCATGACGCGGCGCCTGGATGGTGGTGGTGACACTGCCGACAGGCAACGTGTGCGTGGTAATGGTGCTATTGGCGTTATGCGAGTCGTCGCCGCTTTCCCACATCATGGCCAGGGCCGTGACGTTGTCGCTGTTCTTGCCGGCGATGCCGGTGGCGGTGGTGATCAGTTCCGGTATTGCGCGCACGATTGTGCTGCTGTGCAGGCGCTGTGCCAGCACGTGGTCGGGCAGGACAGACCACAAGCCGTCGGAACAGAGCAGCATGACGTCGCCGGCCTGCAGGCTGGCGCGGCGCGAAATTTCCACGATCGGCATGTTCGGTGCACCGAGGCAGTTGAACAGTTTGTTGCGGTCGGGATGGGTGTCGCGCTCGGAAGGGTCAACCTTGCCTTGCGCGATCAGGGTTTCAATGCGCGAGTGGTCGCGCGTGCGTGACAAGATCTGGCCCTGGCGCATCCAGTAGAGGCGCGAATCGCCGCAATGGGCCCACAGCGCCGTGTTGTGCTGGATCAGGCAGGCCACGATGGTGGTGCGCGGCGTCTCGGGCAAGTTGTTGATGGCGCGATAGCGGTGGATTTCGCGGTGCGCGGCAAACAGGCTGTCTTCCAGGAAGCGGTCCGGCTTCTTGACGTAGGGGTTGGCGCTTTGCTGGAACAGCGAACCGATGGTCTGCATCGCGATGGTGGCCGCCATCTCGCCCTGGATGTGGCCGCCCATGCCGTCTGCCAGCAACAGCAACAAGGCGTCGCGCGTGAAGCTGTAGCCCATGCGGTCCTGGTTGGTCTTGCGGCCACCGATGGCGCTTTCTTGATATACGGAGAATCGCATGGCGGTTCAGTTTTTCCTGTTGTTGGGCGGCGCCAAAAGCCGTCGCTGGCAGCGCAGACCTGAGACTTGGCCATTCAAGCCACACAGCGGATTGATAGAGGTGCCCATTAATGCGAATTTTCCTGAATCGTGGTGCTGGCATTGCCGAGCTTGCGTCCCACACCGCTGAAGAATCCACGTATTTTACGCGAAACATTGTCCAGCACGTCGCCCGACTCTTCCACCTGCGCCACCGGTTCGCGCAGCGCTTTTTGCAAGGCGAACACGCTTTGCGGGCGCTCCAGCGGATCGATCATGAGGGTCCAGCGGATTACCTTGATCAGCTCGGCCGAATAGATGCCTTCGAGCTTGCGGAAGTGGCCGTCCATCTTGTCGTTCATCTTGCGCTGGTCGGCCGCTTGCGGCGGCGCGCCAACCATGCAGGCGAACATCGAGGCGCCGATGCTATAGATATCGGTCCATGGGCCAAGGTTGCCGTTCTTGACGTACAGTTCCGGCGGTGCAAAACCCGGCGTATACATCGGGTAGAGCTTGGGCAGGTCGGTCTTGAGGGTTTGGCGCGCGGCGCCGAAATCGAGCAGGATGGGTGTGCCGTCGACGCGCAGATAGATGTTGGCCGGCTTGAGGTCAAGGTGCAGCAGCTTGTTGGTGTGCACTTCGCGCAGGCCATTCATCACGTGAGAAAACATTTTGCGGATGAAGCGCTCGGATACCAGCGGGCGCTCGCCCTTGTCGCGCCGCCGCAAGATGTGGTCTTGCAATGAGCGGCCCGACTCGTAGGCCATCACCATGTAGACCGTTTCGTTGGCTCGGAAAAAGTTCACCACCGACACGACGTTGGGGTGGGCAATGCGCGCGAGGGCGCGGCCTTCTTCAAAAAAACACTTCAAGCCGATGCGGAATGTGGGCAGATTCTCGGGCGAAATTGCCGGGACAAGCTCTCCCGGCTGGCGCAGTGCCAGCGAACTCGGCAAATATTCCTTGATGGCAACGGCATTGCCGTCTTCATCGTAGGCGAGATAGACAATGCTGAACCCGCCGGACGCAATCTTCTTTACAATGCGATATCCAGCGATTTCCAGTCCATCTGGCAAGGGAGCATTGTTTTGAGCAGCCATGTATTTCTTTCCATTTGAAAATCCGCAATCGGATTCCTCATTTGCAGCCTGACACTATCACCACCCCTATAGTGTAACGATGCCAGGCCAATAAAGAAACCTGTTGCTTTATTGCAGCTATAAACCATGGGATTGTGTGGACTATCCACCGAAATGTAAAGTGAAACCGAGGAGTTAATTTGACAATTAGCAGCATGACAGGCTATGCGGTCGCCAAGCGCGAAACCGCCAGCGGCACCATCACAATCGAGCTGAAAAGCGTCAATTCGCGCTTTTTGGACTTGCAATTCCGCATGAATGACGACCTGCGCGCGCTTGAACCGGCACTGCGCGAGGCCATCATGGGCAAGGTTTCGCGCGGCAAGGTGGAGTGTCGTTTGAGTTTCGGCCGCAAGAGTGGCGGCACATCAACCGCAGTCAACGCCGCCCTGCTCACCGGCTTGGCAGGCATGCAGGCGGAAGTGAAGAAACACTTTCCGAACGCCGCCGACCTGACGGTGAACGAGTTGTTGCGCTGGCCCGGCGTGGCCGAAGACGCAGAAATCTCGCAAGACAGCCTGCATGCCGATGTGGCCGCGACCATGGATGAGTGCCTGGCAGCGTTCATCGATAGCCGCCACCGCGAAGGCGCATCGCTGCAGACCATGCTCGAATCGCGCATTACCGATCTGGAAGCCATCGTCACGCGCATCACGCCGCTGGTGCCGCAACTGGTTGAGCAGTTCCAGCAAAAGGCCGTCACGCGCATGCAGGAAGCCTTGGGCCTGGCCGCGCAGGCCAATGGTTCAACCATTGTCTCGCGCGATGAGGCGCTGGAGCGCATTCGCCAGGAAGTCACGCTGTATGGTATTCGTATCGACGTGGCGGAAGAGTTGACGCGCCTTGCCGCTCACTTGACCGAAACGCGCCATATCCTGAAAAAAGGCGGCCAGGTCGGCAAGCGGCTCGATTTCATGATGCAGGAATTGAATCGCGAAGCCAACACAGTGGGTTCGAAGGCTGCGGTCAAGGAATTGGCCGATGCTTCGATGGCGATGAAGCTATTGATCGAACAGATGCGTGAGCAGGTGCAAAACCTGGAGTAGACGGCGGGCATATTGCATGGGTGGCGCATGAGTCGTACTTCGAATCCAACTCATGCGCAAGTATTGACCGCCGGCGGCCTGCAGACTGCGCCTGCCCGTCTCAAATAGGCTTGCCGAGATCAGGCCCTTTTTGCCGCTTCAGCACGCATCACCTGATGCCGGCGCCAAAAGTGATTGATGGTGTTCATGAATGGCGTCTTTTGCTTGCTCAGCCCTTTGACCTTGATCGCCAGAGACCTCGTGCCCGACGCCCCCTTCAGGGTAATGTCGAGCTTTTCGCCGGAAACGATGGAATTCTCATACTTGAGTCCCCCAAGGTCGTCCCACGGCACGAGCGCCTCGCCACTGCGCATAATGCCGTCGACGTTAATCTCGATTGATTGGCCTTCCTTCAAACTGAAGCCGACGGGAGGAAAATATTTTAATACGATAGCCCGTTCCTCTTCGGTGGCGGGTTCGTAGCGATAGGCGAGCACTTGCTCGTGTCGCGCCGCGAAGCGCTGCTCATAGGCTGCCCATAGCCGCCCTTCGATTTCATTGGCACCGTCGATCTCGTCGGCCCAGCACGCATCGGGAATGACCGCTACCACGCCGCCGAATGCAGCAACATCGAGCTGGTAACCGACGTTCTGCATGCGCTGCGCCATGGGCGGATGGCTGTCAAAGGGATGCGGCACAGGGGCCGTGCGCATTTCATCAACGAATTGCTCGGTTGTCGAATACGGCAAAAGTCCATGTGCCACACTGGCACCCAGGCCGAATTGCTCGTTCAGGCGTTCCCATCCGTTGATCAATTCTTCCTCGGTCTTGCCGCGATACGTGGCATAAGCTGCAACCTTGACCAGCGCTTCGATCATGGCTTGCGCCGACGTAACCGAAGCCGCAGTGCGGTCTGCCTGGAATTCGCGCGCACGGCTGTCACGCGATAGCGAAAGTTGCAGCAGCAGGCGATAAAGCTGCATGATCGGGAACACAACGATGGTCATCCCCTCTTGCAGACCGTGAGTATAGTGATCGTAGCGCAGCAGTGCCGGATTGAGTCGCGCACTGGCGCTGGTATCGCCGCCGCTGAAATGCGCAAGTTCGTGGCCCAGCACGGCATCAGCCTGCGCCGTGCTCAAAATTCGTAGCAGCGGCACGCTGACGAACAAGGTCCGACCTGCGAACACCTTCGTGCCGACGGTCACCGGCATTTCCGTGACGAAGAAATTTGCATCGATTCCGCCAATGATGTGGTCTGGCACTGCCGTTTGCAGGCGCGCGGCAATCTCGCGCACGCGCTGCCACAGACGCGGAGCCGCAGCCTCGGTCAACTGCTCCCCTTCCACATTGGTGACGGATTTCGGCCGCTGGAATATCTTGATGATGACAACAAGCGCGGACAATCCCGCGCAGATTGCCACCATCGCTAGTAGTTTGACGGAAAACCGTTCGAAGAAATAGGCGGGTAGCCAATAGGCAAGCCCGACGGCGAGCGTTCCCTGGCTCAGCACCTGGACGACGCTTGACGCCATGAGCATGCGCCATCCAACCATCAGGGTCCGGTACTGCCAACTACGGCTGATAAACGCCAGGCGTCCAAGCACACCCACTGCCAACAGCGTCGCCAGACCCAGCGCGATGGACAGCAAGCTCAATTGCCGCATCCAATAAAATTGCCATAGCGCACCCCATTCCGTGCAATCGTGACCACGATAAAATTTGCTCAGGTCGTCTGGGGTGGCTTCGCAGACTGCGGAAGGAGGATGCGCATGCAAGGTGGCACGAGCGACCTGCGCTTGCTCGTGCGGGATATTGCGCGCCACGATCAATTGTTCGACCTCGGCGAAAAATTTCCGGTCGATACTCCAGTTCACATAGCTCAAGAAACCAAACGCGATCACCGGGAGCAGGAACAAAGCGAGAACAGCGTGCCAGAGCGACTTGAACAACCCACGTCGCAATTCTGCGCGATGTTGCTTTTCCAATGGATCATTGATTGCAGTGTTCGAAGCCGTGTCCATCGGAAAGTCTCCTGAGTCGGGTTGTCTTGGGTTGTGTTGCCGAGAATTTGCAATAGCTCTTGAGACCATCTCCAAAAATCCACCGCGCCCTCTGCCTTGGGTCGCCTGGTACTTTTCGCCGAGCCGCCCATTAACATCGGGCAACACGCGGGCGAATTCAGCAGTCTAATTGATGTGCTTGGGCAATTTCAATGGCCAATGTAAAAAACTTTTGTCGTCGCGTGGATACGTGATCGACGTTTGCCGCTTGGAAAATTTTTGCATCTACTGGTGTCCGGGCAACAAAACTTTCCTTTACACTATTCTCCTTCGCTCACCCCTAGAGGTCCGCATGTCCGCCCTTCATCAATCGTCCGGTAGCCTGTTCATGGTCGTGGCACCGTCCGGCGCCGGCAAATCGACCCTGGTCAACGCCCTGCTGGCCCAGGAACCGGCCATCAAGTTGTCAATTTCATATACTACGCGTGCGCCACGCCCGGGCGAGCAACATGGGCGCGAGTATTATTTCACCTCGGTCGACGATTTCCTGGCGCGCCGCGCCGCCGGCGAATTCCTCGAATCGGCCGAAGTGCACGGGAATTATTACGGAACGTCGCGCCTGTTGATCGCCGAACAGATGAGGACAGACACCGATGTCCTGCTCGAAATTGACTGGCAGGGCGCGCGCCAGGTGAAAAAGCAGTTTCCCCATACCGTTGGTATTTTCATACTGCCGCCCTCGATCGCCGCGCTGGAAGAACGCCTGAAAAAGCGTGGCCAGGACGATTCGCATGTGATTACGCAACGTGTTTTGGCAGCGGGGGGCGAGATCGCTCACGCGTCCGAGTGTGAATATGTTATTATTAATCAAGAGTTTGCAACAGCGTTGGCCGAAATGACATCGATCGTCAGAGCGGCCCGTTGCCGTTTTGCGCAGCAGGCGGCGCGCAATGCTGCCCTTTTTGCCCAGCTGGGCATACACGCCGATTTCAGCTGATAACGAGAAATTTAGGAGTTCGCATGGCCCGTATTACCATTGAAGATTGCTTGAAACAGATCCCGAACCGCTTCCAGTTGACGCTTTGCGCAACCTATCGCGCACGCCAATTGCTGCAGGGTCATACCCCGAAGATTGAAGCGAAAGACAAGCCGACCGTGACCGCCCTGCGCGAAATCGCAGCATGCAAGGTCGGCATCGAGATGCTGAAAAAAGTACCGAGCTGATTTTTTACGGCGATGCGGTTACTATCATCCAAGAATGAACCTGACGCCCGCAGACTCTTCCCTGTCAGTTGCTCCCCCCAAGCGAGCGACAACGCGTCGCACAGCCGCAAAAATCTCAGTCGTACCCAATGAACCCGACGTGACGCCGGCCCAAAGTGCCGCCGTCGCCTCGGTTTCGCAACTCAACGCCGTTCTCGCCGAATACCTCACGCCAGCCGAGCTGAAGAAGGTCAAGGAAGCCTATCGTTTTTCCGACGAGATGCACCTGGGCCAGATGCGCAAATCGGGCGAGCCGTATATCTCGCACCCGATTGCCGTCGCAGAAATCTGCGCCGAATGGAAGCTCGACGCGCAAGCCATCATGGCCGCGCTGCTGCACGACGTCATGGAAGACCAGGACGTCAAGAAGGAAGAATTGATCGAGCGCTTCGGCGCTCCGGTCGCGACGCTGGTAGACGGCCTCTCCAAGCTGGAGAAAATCGAATTCCAGAGCCAGATCGACATGCAGGCGGAAAACTTCCGCAAGATGCTGCTGGCCATGGCGCGCGACGTGCGCGTGATCCTGATCAAGCTGGCCGACCGCCTGCACAATATGCGCACGCTCGACTTCATGGTGCCGGAGAAAAAACGCCGCATTGCGCGCGAGACCATGGAAGTATATGTGCCGATTGCGCATCGTCTCGGCCTCAATAATATCTACCGCGAATTGCAGGACCTGTCGTTTTCGCACCTGTTCCCGGTGCGCTACAAGACGCTGTCGAAGGCTGTCAAGGCCGCACGCGGCAACCGGCGCGACATGGTGTCGAAGATTCTCGAATCGGTCAGCGCCACCCTGAAGGCTGCAGGAATCGAAGCACAGGTCTTCGGCCGCGAAAAGACCCTGTTCGGCATCTACCGCAAGATGCGCAGCAAGCATTTGTCGTTTTCCCAGGTGCTCGACGTGTACGGCTTCCGTATCGTGGTCGACAGCTTCGCCAATTGCTACGTGGCGCTGGGCACGCTGCACGCGTTATACAAGCCGATGCCGGGCAAGTTCAAGGATTACATTGCCATCCCGAAGCTCAATGGCTACCAGTCGCTGCACACGACCCTTGTAGGCCCGTACGGCACGCCGGTGGAATTCCAGGTGCGCACCCAGGAAATGCATCGCGTGGCCGAGTCCGGCGTGGCGGCCCACTGGCTGTACAAGAATGAAGACGGCAGCATGACCGACGTGCAGCAGCGCACGCACGCCTGGCTGCAATCGCTGCTTGATATCCAGAAACAGACCGGCGACTCGGCCGAGTTCCTGGAACACGTCAAGGTCGACCTGTTCCCTGACTCTGTGTATGTGTTCACGCCAAAATCGAAAATCATCGCCCTGCCGCGCGGCGCGACTGCGCTCGACTTCGCCTATACGATTCACACCGACATCGGCGACCAGACGATTGCGGCCAAGATCAACCACGAGCAAGCGGCGCTGCGCACCGAACTGCGCAATGGCGACATCGTGGAAATCATCACATCCCCCAGTTCGCGCCCAAGCCCGAACTGGCTCAGCTTCGTGCGCACCGGCAAGGCGCGCTCGGCGATTCGCCATCATTTGCGCACGATTAATTTGGCCGAATCGACCGAACTCGGCCAGCGGCTGCTGACGCAGGCCCTGGTGTTGCTCAATCTGGAACCAGTTATTCCCGAACCTGTGGCGGAACGCCTGATCAATGAATCGAGCGCGAAGTCGATGGAAGAATTGTATGCCGATATCGGCGTCGGCAAACGCATTGCTGCACTCGTAGCGCGCCATGTATTGAATCTGATCGACGGCGATTCGACCCAACATAACGGACACGCCACACACGGGACCAACGGCCCCTTGCATGACGCAGCGGAAGACATTCGCGGCGGACGCCTCGACCCGGTCGTGATCTACGGCAGTGAAGGCGTGGCCGTGCAGTTGGCGCAATGCTGCCTGCCGATTCCGGGTGATGCCATCGTCGGGCAGCTCAAGCGCGACCAGGGCGTCACCGTGCATGCACTCGATTGCGAAGTGGCGCGGCGCCAACGCAACAAGGAACCCGATCGCTGGATTGACGTCGTCTGGGGCACCGACCTGAACCGCCGCTTCGATTGCCGCATCATGCTGCTGCTGAAAAACGAGCGCGGCGTGCTGGCGCGCGTGGCAGCTGAAATCGGCGAATCCGACGCCAACATCACATTCGTCGGCATGGAAGACGACAAGGACCAATTGCTCACGCAATTGCGCTTCACGGTCCAGGTGGAAGACCGTATCCACCTGGCGCGCTTGATGCGCAATGTGCGCCGCATCCCCGGCGTTACGCGGTTGCTGCGCGAACGCAGCTAAATGCGGCAACGTCAATGCGATCGCCGGCTGCAATGACGAGCTCGCGCCCTCCTTTGCGCCCTGTCGAAATCCCTGCCATCATCGACTTCGAAGCGTCCGGCTTCGGCAAGGACAGTTATCCCATCGAAGTCGGATTTGTCGGTCCCGCCGGCAACAGCTGGTGCTCGCTGATCAGGCCGGAAGATGATTGGCGGCAGTGGGAAGCCGAGGCAGAACAGGTGCACCGTATTTCACGCGCATTGCTGTTGAGCCACGGGAAGTCATGCGTACACGTGGCCAACGAATTGAACCAGGCGCTGCAGGGCTGCATTGTCTACACTGACGGCTGGGCCCACGATTACATCTGGATGGCGCGCCTGTTCGATGCCGCCAACATCAATCCGCATTTCCAGCTGGAAGACTTGCGCCGCGTGCTGACGCAGCAGCAAGAGAGCTTGTGGCACGCCACCAAATCGGCAGTCGAGGAAGAATTGCACGCGACGCGTCACCGCGCGAGCACCGATGCAAAGGTTTTGCAATTAACCTGGGTGCGCACCTGCAACGGTGCGGCTGGAAACGCATCGGATCACTGACCTTGGTGCGGCGACTTGTCGCGATTTTCCAATTTCATATGAAGCGCATTCCGGCAATGTTTGACATGGAGCCTAAGGCGCCGGATAACTGACAGCCACAATCTCCAGTTCTTCCAAGCCGGCCGGGGTCTGCAAGGTCACGACATCTCCCTCCCTCGCCTTGGTCAAGGCGCGCGCCACCGGCGAGACCCAGCTGATTTTGCCGTTTAGCGGGTCCAACTCGTCGATGCCGAGTATGGTGATCGTGTGCTGTTCGCCGGCCTGGTTCTCATAGGTGACGGTGGCCCCGAAAAAAACCTGGTCGCTGCCATGGTGTGTGGTCGGATCGACGATTTCGGCGAGGTCCATGCGCTTGGTGAGGAAACGGATGCGGCTGTCGATCTGACGCAGGCGGCGCTTGCCATAGATGTAGTCGCCATTCTCGGAGCGGTCGCCGTTGGAGGCAGCCCAATGCACGATGCGCACGACTTCCGGCCGATCAACGTCGATCAATTGCAACAATTCGTCCTTGATGCGCTGGTAGCCCTGCGGTGTGATGTAATTTTTCGCGCCGGGAGGAATGGCCGGCAAGGCGCCTTCCAGATCCTCGTCGTCGTCGCTCTCTTTGACAAATGCCTTGTTCATATATTCTGCTTCATGCGCCGAGCGCGATGCTATCGCTCCATTCAAAAGCCGCCAACTGCATGCCGAGCAAATCTTCATTCGATATCTGCAAGCGCTGCAAAACCGGCATTGCCTGCGCGCCCGAATCTTGAAGGCGCTCAAGATATTCGACCAGGTTGAGCATATCGCCGAACACGCCCTCGCGGGCAAGCAACGCGGTGCTCACTTCCTCGGCAACGGGCATCTGCATCAGAATATTCTCCATCGGAATGCCGAACAGTGTATCCATTAGCGACATGATGCCGACCGCAAAAGCACGATCCGCCATCGCGCGCTCGCCGGTGAAACATTTTTGCGCTATAAGTTCAAGTAGTCTGCCGCGCGTGGTTGCCATCAACAATAAGGGCGAGATGCTGTGGCGCGCACGATGCGGCTCGGCATAGAGCATGATCTGCAGCCAGCGATGCAATTGCCGTCGGCCCAGCACGTACAGAGCCTGGCTCAAGGTATCGATGCGCCGCGCCGCGCCCACAGCTGGCGTGTTGACCAGGCGCAGCAAGGTGATGCCGATCGCCGCATCATGTTTGATGCAACGTTCCAGCTCCGGCGTGTCCGCATCGGCATCAAGCAGCGCCATGATCCGGACTACTGTCATCTGGGATGGCGTCAGTTTCTTGCCGGCGATTACGATTGGCCGGGCGAAATAATAGCCCTGAAAAAAATCGAAGCCGACAGTCATGCAATACTCGAACTCCTCGATGGTTTCGACCTTTTCGGCGAGCAAAATCTTGCCAGCCTTCTTCAGCAATTGGCAAAGCGGCGCAATGTCGGCACGCACCATTTGCGCGATGTCGATCTTGACGATGGTGATATACGGCAGAAGCTTGCGCAAGCCGGCTGAATCAGCCACGACGTCGTCAAGCGCGAATTTGTAGCCGGCCTGGCACAATTCCGCAACACGCGCGACAACCGCCGGCGTAACGTCGACGGTTTCGAGTATTTCCAGAATCACTTTTTGCGCCGGCAGAAACTTGATGAAATCGCTCAGCAGCACTGCTGCATCGACGTTGAAGAATCCGAGCGAAGCGCCGATGACCTGCTCCATGCCCAATTCCGAGGCGTGTGCGATGACAGATGCCGTTGCGGACAAATCGTCGGCAATATTTGCCTCGCCTTCCCGAGCCCGACGAAAAAGCAATTCGTAGGCAATCAGGGTTTGTTCGCGATTGAGGATAGGCTGGCGTGCAAGGAAAAAATCCTGCACGCGCGGCAATTCGGGAACGCTGTCGAGTTCGTTGGTCATGTTGGCATATTTGTACGATATTTTGTACTGATTCCTCCATCCGGCGCCGGACAGCTTGTTGCCATCATGCGCCCACCGTGGCCAATGCGCAATTGCGCGGTCAAACCCTGCGCGTGCCGGTATTGACCGCCACGGTCTTGCCCGCTTCGACCACAAACCCCGCCCCGCTGTCGGTTCCCAATACCTTGACCAGGTAAGGCATGAGTTCGCGCAAGGTCGCTTCCAGAGTCCAGGGTGGATTCAGAATGAACATGCCGCTGCTGTGCAGCCCAAAACCGTCGGGCGATGGCGAACTGATGGAAAGCGTAACGTTGATCCAGCCATTACCGGGCAGGCGCTTCAATTGATCAGGGAACTGGCGCGATTCCATGCGCTGCAGGACCGGATACCACACCGCGAATGTACCAGACGGAAAACGCTTGAGCGCATCGTTGAGGCTGTCTTTGACATGACGGTAGTCGCGCTTGTCTTCGTATGGCGGGTCGATCAGCACCAGCGCACGGCGCGACGGTGGCGGCAGCAATGCCTTGAGGCTGGCGAATCCATCGCTCTTCTCAATCATCACACGCTTGCCGCGCACGGTGGGGCGCTGCGCCTGCGCTGCCGCATGGGCCTCAAGCTTGCGGAAATTTTCCGCCAGTATCTTGCCCTCGCTCGGATGCATTTCAAACAACCGTAGCCGGTCGGCTTCACGCATGACCTGGTCGGCGCAATACGGCGAGCCGGGGTAATAGCGCATCTTGCCGCTCGGATTCATGGCCTTGATCAGCTTGACATAGTCGGCCACCGGTTCCGGCAAGTCCTTGCGGTCCCACAACTTGGCGATACCGGTCTCGTATTCGGCGTTCTTGCTGGCGTACCCGTCGTCAAGCGTATAGACACCGGCACCGGCATGGGTGTCGATGCACATGTAAGGCGTGTCTTTCTGATTCATGTAACGCAACAACTGAATCAATACAACATGCTTCAAGACATCGGCATGATTGCCTGCATGGAAAGCATGGCGGTAGGAAAACATAGGAATCTGCCTGATGAAGTGTAATCAACCCTATTTTAGCAAGTTACCAGTCCTACCCCCCATAATCCTGCGCCCAACAAAAAAACCGCGCCCCAATTGCTTGCGGCGCGGCTGTCTCCTCCGCCAGGCGTTCCGCTTTGCGGCCGCCCGGTCTGCAGGTCCTCGAATTTACTAATCGATCAGGCAACCTTCTTTTCGAAGAATTGTTCATCTTCGGTCGAGCCATGCAATGCGGTCGTCGAAGATTGGCCTTGCTGAATCGTTTGCGTAACGGCATCGAAGTAACCTGTGCCCACTTCGCGCTGATGCTTGACGGCGGTGAAACCCTTCTCTGCGGCAGCAAATTCGGCTTCCTGCAATTCCACGAAGGCGGACATATTGTTGCGTGCGTAACCGTACGCGAGGTTGAACATCGAGTAGTTCAAGGCATGGAAGCCGGCCAGCGTGATGAACTGGAACTTGTAGCCCATGGCGCCCAACTCCTTCTGGAACTTGGCGATGGTTGCATCGTCGAGGTTCTTCTTCCAGTTGAACGATGGCGAGCAGTTATACGCCAGCATCTTGCCGGGGAACTTGGCATGGATTGCGTCGGCGAACTTGCGGGCAAAGGCCAGGTCAGGCTTGCCGGTTTCGCACCAGACGAGATCGGCATACGGTGCGTAGGCCAAACCGCGCGAAATGGCCTGGTCGATACCCGGCGTGGTTTTGTAGAAACCTTCAACAGTACGCTCACCGGTGCAGAATGCCTTGTCGTTGTTGTCGACATCGGAAGTCAGCAAGTCGGCCGCTTCGGCGTCGGTGCGGGCGACCACGAGAGTCGGTGTGCCCATCACGTCTGCTGCCAGACGCGCGGCATTCAACTTTTCGACTGCTTCGCGGGTCGGCACCAAGACCTTGCCGCCCATGTGGCCGCACTTCTTCACCGAAGCCAATTGGTCTTCGAAGTGCACGCCTGCTGCGCCGGCGTCGATCATGGACTTCATCAATTCATAGGCATTCAACACACCGCCGAAACCGGCTTCGGCATCGGCAACGATAGGAGCGAAGAAATCAATATCGTTCTTGCCTTCCGACCATTGGATCTGATCGGCACGCTGGAAGGTATTGTTGATGCGCTTGACCACCATCGGCACCGAATTGGCCGGATAGAGGGATTGGTCCGGATACATTTCACCGGCGAGGTTGGCATCGCCCGCAACCTGCCAGCCGGAGAGGTAGATGGCTTTCAGGCCGGCCTTGACTTGCTGCATGGCCTGGTTGCCGGTGAGCGCGCCGAGCGCGTTGACAAAGGGCTCGTTGCCCAGCAAGTCCCACAGTTTCTCTGCACCGCGCTTGGCCAGTGTGTGCTCGATTTGCACGGAGCCACGCAAACGGACCACGTCTTCTGCCGTGTAATTGCGTGTGATGCCTTTCCAGCGTGGGTTTTCTGCCCAATCCTTAGCCAATGCCTGAATTTGCTGTTCGCGAGTTGCCATGGTCATTCTCCTGTGTGTGAAATGAAAACTTCGTTGGGCATCTCTTTAATCTCTGTTTCACGACTTTTCGAGGTGCCCGTAATCAAGGGCCTAAACCTAAACTCCATGACTAAATCATATGCTTCATTTCGCACGGCAACAAGGTCTTATATAAGACATATAACAGTTTTTTAATTCATATAATTCAACGACTTAAGTTTTATATATCGCGATATGAAATGAAATTCCTGCAAATGAAAT